>JANMKK010000023.1:0-104112 GCA_031372005.1 Rubrivivax sp. | reverse complement strand
GCCTGCTGCAGCACCGCGAGGTCGCCGATGTGGTTGGCCAGCAGCAGGATCAGGCGCGCGTTGACGAGGCGGCTCTGTTCGTCGCTGAGACCCCGGTGGCTGTGGATGAGTTGTTCGTAGAACTGGTCGCCCGGCATGCAGGCATGCAGCGGCGTGATGCCAGGTGTGGCGAAGTTGGGCTGGGTGTTGAGCGTGCTCATGATGCGTTCCCGGTGGCGCGCGCCAATGCGGCTTGCACGGAGGCTGCGTCAATGCGGCGCCAACGCGCGGCCACATGCTGATCGGGCCGCAGCAGATAGGCAGTGCCGGGGCGAGCGTCCAGGCGTTCTTGCACGCGGCCTTTGTGATCGACAAGGCGCGTGGTCGCTGCGGACGCATCGCCGTCGGCGGCATTCACGACGAGGATGTGCAGAGGGATCGACGAAGCCGCCGCGGCAGCGGCTGCATGCCCCACACTTTGTTCGTCAGCCTCGAAGAGTATGAGCACGAAGCGACCCCCCGTGTGCCGCAGCAACCAGCCCTCCCGGCCCTGGTGCAGCACCGGCGCGTCGGCCAGCGGTGCGCCCGGGCGCATGCTGCCGGCGAAGGACTCACTGTCGGCGGTGTTCAAGGGCGAATCGTGCAGATGCGTCGGCACCGACAGGCGCCCGGAATTGACCAGTGCGCGCGCAAAGGCATGTTCACCCGCCAGCGTCAGCACGGCGTCGCGGAAATCCTTGGACACCGCGCTCTTCGGGGTGATGAAGTCGGTGGAGCGCGTGGAGTTCAGCAGGTTCTCGTCGGCAGCAGCCACACGTTCGCTGTCGTAGCTGTCCAGCAGCGACTCAGGCGCCAGGCCGTCCACCACCAGCTTCAACTTCCACGCCAGGTTGTCGCTGTCCTGCATGCCCGAATTGGCACCCCGCGCGCCGAAGGGCGAGACCTGGTGCGCCGCGTCGCCGGCAAACAGCACGCGGCCATGGCGGAAGCGCTGCATGCGGCGGCACTGGAAGGTGTAGACGCTGACCCATTCCAGTTCAAAGTCCGGTCCAACCCGGCCAGGGTCTCCCTGGCCGGGTTGAGCCCCGTCGGGGGGTGGCGCAGGCGAAGCCGGAGCCTGGGGGCGGCAGTTCGCGAGCATGGCGCGGATGCGCGGCAGCAGCCGTTCGGGTTGCTTTTCAAGTTCAGGGTCAGCGTCCCAGCCAAGCTGAAAGTCGATGCGCCAGACGTTGTCGGCCTCGCGGTGCAGCAGCACGCTCTGGCCTGGGTGGAAAGGCGGGTCGAACCAGAACCAGCGCTCGGCCTTCCCTTCGGCAAACATCGGTTCTTTGAGCACCACGTCGGCGATCAGGAAGCGGTCCTGGAAGACACGGCCTGCCATGTCCAGACCCAGCATGCGGCGCACGGGGCTGCGCGCGCCGTCGGCCACCACCAGCCAGTCTGCGTGCAGCGTGTAGCGGCCGTCGGCGGTGTCGACTTCAATGACAGCGCCGTCGCCCTGCGGCGCAACGCTCACCACCTTGTTCTGCCAGCGCAAGTCCAGATTCGCGAGCGTCTGGGCTCTTTCAACCAGGCACTGTTCCAGGTGGTACTGCTGCAGGTTGACCATGCCCGGGCGGCAGTGGTCGGGCTCGGGTTGCAGGTTGAAGTGGAAGACCTCTTCTTGGCCGTGGAAGGTGCGGCCCACGTTCCACGTCACGCCCTTGGCCACCACCGCGTCACCAAGCCCCAAGCGGTCCAGGATTTCAAGCGTGCGCTTGGCATGGCACAGGCCGCGCGAGCCGACGCTGACGGTGTTGTCGTCGTCCAGCAGCACGACGGGCAGGCCGTGCTGCGCCAGGTCGATGGCGGCGGCCAGGCCGACCGGGCCGGCGCCCACCACCACCACCGGGTAGCGGTGGCGGGCCTGCGGCGCGTCCAGCTCTGCGGGCCGGCGGTAGGCGTAGCGCGGGTAGGTGTAGGTGCTGAGCATGGCCTGTCTGCCCCGCCCGGCCTACGCTTCGAGTGCTTTCCACATCTGCACGTCACGTTCTGCGGTCCAGATGCGCGGGTCGGCGTATTGCGTCATCTCGTCATAACAGCGCGTCACGTCGAAGGGCATGCAGTGCTGGAAGATGACCCAGTGGCCGTAGGTGGGGGCCAGCCTGGCCATCGTGTCCTTGTACACCGCGTTCAGGTCCTTGCCGGCCTTGACACCCGCTTCCACACTGGCGCGCACATCAGCGATGAAGTTGCGTGTGCCGGCCAGGCCGGCCGCCACTTGTTCAGGCGTGGTCAGCGCGGCACCGCGGCCCGGCACCAACTGCTGCGGCTGCAGCGCGGCGATGTTGTCCAGCGTTTGCGGCCAGTCCTTGAAGTAGGCGTCACCGGCATACGGCGTGGCGTCGAATTCCACCAGGTCGCCGCTGAAGAGGATCTTCTGCTGCGGCAGCCAGGCCACCGTGTCGCCCTTGGTGTGGCCGCGGCCCAGTTGCAGCAGTTGCACTTCCAGGCTTCCGAGCCACAACGTCATCTTGCCGTTGAAGGTGATCGTCGGCCAGGTCAGGCCCTGCGGCACGCTTTCGACGTTTTGAAAGAGACGCGGGAAGCGGCCGATCTCGCTGGCCTTGTCCTGCTCGCCACGTTCCACGATCAGGTCGCGGGTGTCCTGGCTGGCGATGATCTGCTGCGCACCGTAGGCTGTTGCACCCAGCACCCGCACCGCGTGGTAATGGGTCAGCAAGACGTACTTGATCGGCTTGTCGGTCACTTCGCGGATGCGTCGGATCACGTCCTGCGCCATCACCGGCGTGGCCTGCGTGTCCAGCACCAGCACCGCGTCGTCGCCGACGATGATGCCGGTGTTGGGGTCGCCTTCTGCGGTGTAGGCGTAGGCGTTTTCGGACAGCTTGCTGAAGGTGACCTTCTTGGCTTCCAGGTCGGCTTGCGAAGCGAATGTCCTGGTGCTGGTTGAGGTACTGGTTGAGGTACTGATGGGAGTCTCCTGAATGCGGATTGATCGTGCCCGGCTTGTTTGCTATTGTTTAACTTGTTCCGTTTAGTGTAAATACCTGCCCATGACCCAGCGTGGCATCCAGAGCATTGAAGTCGGCGGCCGCCTGTTGCTGGCGCTGGCCGAGCGCGGCCGCCCACTGGCGCTGAAAGACCTGGCGCTGGCTGCCGGCATGAGCCCGGCCAAGGCCCACCCGTACCTGGTCAGTTTCGGCAAGCTCGGCCTCATCGTGCAGGACGGCAGCATCGGCCACTATGGCCTGGGCCCGTTGGCGCTGCAGCTGGGGTTGATCAGCCTGCAGCAGTATGAGCCGGTGCGCCTGGCCACGGCTCGGCTGCCCGACCTGGCGCAGGCCATCCAACAGACCGTGGCCATTGCCGTCTGGGGCACGCACGGCCCCACCATCGTGCGCACCGAAGAAGCGCCTTCTCCCGTGCACGTCACCATGCGCCACGGCGCGGTGATGAGCCTGCGCGGCACGGCGTCCGGCCGGCTCTTTGCGGCGCACCTGCCGCGTGAGGTGGTCAAGGCGGTGGTGAAGGCCGCGCTGGGCAAAGGGGCCGGTCCAGCGATCTTCGACAAGGCCTTCGAGCAGGAGCTGGCCGCCATCCGGGCCGCCGGCTTCAGCCACGCCGTGGACTCTGCCGTGCCCGGCGTCAGCGGCCTGGCTGCGCCAGTGTTTGACGCGACGGGCGCGCTGCTGCTAAGCCTGACGGCCATCGGCGCCACGGCCAGTTTCGACACCCGGGCCACGGCGGTGGCTGCGCGCACCTTGAAGCGCTGCGCGGCCGAACTCACGGCGCAGCTGGGTGCGCCGTCCGCCTGAGCACGCAGCTTGACCAAGCAGCTTGACTAAGCAGCCATCTCCTTGAACACCTCGCGCGCCACGCGAAAGCTGTCCATCGCTGCCGGCACGCCGCAGTAGATGGTGGTCTGCATGAAGACCTCGCGGATTTCTTCCTTCGTCACGCCGTTGCGCAGCGCGCCCTTCACGTGCAGACGCAGTTCGTGCGGCCGGTTCAGCGCCGTCAGCATGGCCAGGTTCAGCAGGCTGCGCGTGCGCCGGTCCAGGCCCGGGCGGTTCCAGATGTCGCCCCAGGCGTACTGGGTGATGTGTTCCTGCAGCGGCCGCGTGAAGTCGTCGGCAGCGGCAATTGCCGCATCGACGTAGTCGGCACCCAGCACGTCGCGGCGGGTTTGCAGGCCTTGCTCGAAAAGGTCTTGGTTCATGCAGGACTCCATGTCGTGAAAGTTATTTTGCAGCCGGCCGCCGAAGCCCGAGCCACATCACCGTGGCCACCACCAGCAGCCCGCCGCCCACCTGCACCGGTGCAATGGCCTGGCCCAGGATGGCCCAGGCCAGCACCAGCGCAAAAATCGGTTCGACATTCATGATCGCCGAGTGGCCCACCACGCCCAAGCGCGGCAGCACCGTGAACATGATGGTGAAGGCCGTGCCGTAAAGGAAGGTCAGCGCCGCCAGGCCCCACCAGCCGGGCGCCGCCTGCGGCAGCTGCGGACCACCTTGCGCGGCCACCGCCACCAACGCCAAGCCACCGACAAGCAGCATGGTGATGGCGGTGCGCAAGCGCCCGTCCACCGCCGCTACTTCATGTTGCGTGACCACCAGCGCCAGGCCAAAGGTGGCCGCCGCCGTCAGCGCAAAGACCACGCCCGCGCCGATCTGCCCCCACTGCGCGGCGGCACCCAGGCCGGACGCAGCGCCAAACACATCCAGCGCCAGCGCCAGCCCCATCAGCATCACGGGCATGAAGCTCAGCACGCGCCGCTCTGCGCGGTGGCCATAGACCACGCGCGCCCACAGTGCGGTCCACAGCGGATAGGTGTTGAAAGCCAGCAGCGCCAGCGCCACCGGCAGCCGCGCGACGCTGGAATACAGGCACAGGCTCTGCACCGCCACCAGGCCGCCGATCAGCAACAGCATGCAGCGCTGGCGGACGCCCAGCACCATCGGCACGCGCTGCTGCCACACCAGAAGGCCCACCACGAAGGCGGTGACGCCACTGCGGAAGGTGACTGCCGTGGCCACGTCCACGCCGTGGTTGAAAGCCAGCCGCGCCGCAACGTGATTGCCGCCCATCATCAGGGCGATCAGCAGCAGCGTGGCGAAGGCGCGGACGGGCAATGCGGACTGGGGAGGCTCTTTGAGCATCGCACCATTGTCGGCGCCGGTTCCTCAGCGCCGGCACCTCAGCGCCGGTTCCTCAGCGCCAACCTTCCCGCAACTCGCGCTTCAGCACCTTGCCAATGGCGCTGCGCGGCAATTCGGCCACCACGCGCACGGCGTGCAGCCGCTGCGTCTTGCCGACCTGCGCGTTGGCCCACTGGCGCAGGGTTTCTGCATCGTCTGCCGCGCCGCCCTGCAGCACGACAAACGCCACCGGCGTTTCGCCCCACTCGGCCGATGGCACGCCCACCACCGCCACGTCGGCGACGTCGGGGTGGCCACGCAGCACGGCTTCCAGGTCACTGGGGTAGATGTTGAAGCCGCCGCTGATGATCATGTCCTTGCGGCGGTCGTGCAGGATGAGGAAACCGTCTTCGTCGAAGCGGCCCACGTCGCCGGTGCGGATGTAGCGCCGGCCTTCGGCGTCGAACCACTCCGCCGCCTTGCTGAGCTCGGGCTGGCGGTGGTAGCCCGTCATCATGCCGGGTGAGCGGCCGACGACTTCACCGCTCTCACCGCGCGCAACTTCCACGCCGTCTTCGTCGATCAACCGGATGTCATGCCCCTCAGCCGGCTGCCCCACCGTGTGCAGCTTGTTCGGGAACAGGTGTGCCTGCAGGATGAAGGTGCCGCCGCCTTCGGTCAGGCCGTAATACTCCACCAGCGCACCGGGCCAGCGCGCCAGCACGTCGGCTTTCAGCTCGGCATGAAACGGCGCGCTGGTGCTGAACTTGAAGCGGAAGGACGACAGGTCAAAGCGGTCGAATTCCGGGTGCGCCATCAACCGCCGGTACTGCACCGGCACCAGCATCGTGTGGGTGGCGCGGTGCGCTTGCGCCAGTTGCAGATACTGCAGCGCATCAAACTTCGGCAGCAGCACCACGCAGCCGCCATGCGCCAGCGTGGGGATCAGGCTGACGAGTGTGGTGTTGCTGTACAGCGGCGTGGCGATCAGCGTCACCGCGTCGGGCCCGTAGCCCGAAAGCGCCGCGCGCTGCACATGCGCCCAGCGCATGGCATGCGGCTGCACGATGCCCTTGGGCGTGCCCGTGGTGCCGGACGAATAGATCAGGTTGAAGGGCCAGGCCGGGTCGATGGCCACGGGGGCGGGGCGGCTGCCCACGGGTTGCAACCAGGCTTCAAAGGCGCCGTCGTCCAGGCGAATCTGCTGCGTGCGCGCCGGCCAGGGCACCCCCAGCGCGGCCGTGGCTGCATCCAGAAAAATCAACCGCGAATCGGCGTCGTCCACCATCGCCGCCAGCTGCGCGGCGGTGCTGCCGGGCGCCAGCGGCGCCACCGCCATGCCTGCGCGAAGGGCGCCCATGAAGAGCACCACATAGTCGATGGAAGACAAGGCGCAGATCGCCAGCGTGTCGCCCGGCTTGAAGCCCTGCTGCTGCAGCGTGGCGGCGATGCGGTCCATGCGCTGGTCCAGGCCGCGGTAGTTCAGCGTTTGTGTGCCTTCACGCAGGGCAGGAGCGTCGGGCCGTTGGCGTGCGTGGGTGGCCAGCAACGAGGGCAAGTCCTGAAAATCAGCAAGGGCGTTGTCATTCATCTGTGTCTGCCTTTCAGCGTTGCGGCATGTCATTGAGGGCGTCACCCAGGCTCACCATAGCCGTTTCAGGAACTGCCGGCATGGTGGCATTCCAACGCTCCCAGTCGGCGCGCATCGCGGCCAGACGGGCGGGTTCACGCGGGGCAAGGTTGGCACGCTCGCGTTCGTCTGCGGGAATGTTGAAGAGGTATTCGTGCCCGTCCACACCGCCGTTGTCGCTGGTGAAGACAACCAGCGTGTTGTCGGCGACCCCTCTCAGGTCAAGCGCAGCCATGAGGCGGCCGACGCCTTCGTCCATGTGGTGGATCATGCGGCGGTAGGTGTGGATGCTGCCGCTGTCCAGGTCGAAGAGGTTGTCCTTGATCGTGGGCGCCTCGGCGTGATCGTCCCGTGTTTCCCAGGGCCAGTGCGGGGCCGTGCAGTGCAGGCTGATGAAGAAAGGCTGGTCCTGCGGCGCACTTTCAACATAACGTACAACCTGGTTTGACAGCAGGTCGGTCAGGTAGCCTTCCTGCCAGTGTTCTGCATGGTCCTGCCAAAGGTCGTGCCGGCCGCTTGAATCGCAGTGGCTGAAGCAGTCCACACCGCCCGACATCGGGCCGAAGAATTCGTCGTAGTTGGACAAGAGCGGGCCAAAGTGCGGCGCAAAGCCCAGGTGCCATTTGCCGATCAGCGCCGTGCGGTAGCCGGCGCCGCGCAGCAGTGAAGGCAAGGTCGGGTGCTGCGCTGGCAAGCCCAGTGTCGCGTTGCCGCGTGCCTTGGCGGCAATGGGCTCTTCGGCCGCGCCGCGCAGCCGGTACTGGTAGCGGGCAGTCATCAGTGCAAAGCGCGTCGGCGAGCACACGGGAGAATTGGCGTAGCCCTGGGTGAAGCGGATGCCGCACGCTGCCAGCGCGTCCAGCACCGGCGACACCGGGCCGAAGCTGGCGTCACAGCCGTCATAACAGCCAAGGTCTGCGTAGCCCAGATCGTCGGCAACGATGAAGATCAGGTTGGGTCGGGTCATGGCGCTTGCGTCCGAACAGGGCGCTGGGCTTGGGGGCCACCCGCTGCTGGCAGGCCACATGCGGGACGTGCAAAGGCTAACCCAGTAGTTCCACCCCGTGCGCGTCGGCGAGGGGCCTGGATCACTTCATATGAAAAGGTCAGTCCCCTGCTGGCCTTGAAATATCCGGGCTCGCCCCGTTGACTGGACGCGCAACCAATACCGGGTGATGCGGCGAAGCGGCAAGAACAAGCGCAAATAGCGAATTTGGTAGTTGTGCGGCTTTCACGAACGATGTCCAATTCCCCGCATCCAACAAGTCTGGTCGAAACAAGTTGCGCACGAGTGGCGTCGGCTGTGCCGAATGCCACAACGGCCTTGCCACAACGGCCTTGCCACAACGGACTTGCCACAACGGACTTGCCACAACGGATTCGCCACAACGGACTTCGAGTGCGGATTGGCCCCGACGTTGAAACATCACTTTAATGGAGACATGGGCCTTGGATAACGCACCGACCCACCGCTTCGGCGAGCGCGGCGCGGGTTGCCGCAGCCGCCAGGCCAAAGCTGACGAAGCGCCTGCAGAGTGAGCCGCTTGGTCTACCCCGATCGAATCAGCCATCGCGGCGCGTGCGAACAGCCACCCAGTCGGGCGGTGGCTATCGCCTCCGTGGCCTGGGAGGTGCCCGGCCTGGACGGGTTGGAGAGGCTTGATGTCGCCTACCGCAACCGCCGCACCGCACCACAGTCCGCACAGCCCGATGCGGCGCTGCGATTGCGCAATGTCTGTGGCGCGGCCCTGGACCGTGCGGGGCGTCGCGGGCTGCGCGCCGACCCGCAACTCGAAGGCGTGATGATCGGTGACGGCCCGGCAACCTGGCCATTGATGCGCAGCTCGTTCGCGGCCCTCGTCTGCGCATTCCATTCCATCCAAAGCGGCCGCTCCCAACGCCTGCTCGTGGCGGGGCAGCCGCAGTTTGGCGGCACGCTGGGCGCCTGCGCGGTGCTGTTGGAAGCCGAGTCCTGTCTCAGCGCGGGCCTGCGTGGTCGCGAGCATCTCAATGTGCTGACTTGCGCGCAAGGGCGTGCCGGCGCGCAAGAGGGTTCCAGCGTGCTGGCCGTGCTGCAACGCCATGCCGAGAAGACCCTGTACATCGGCGCGAAACATGCCCTGCGCACTGCACTGCGCATCATCGCCGGCCCCGGACGCCTGCACCTGGAGGACCTGGGGGTCGACGTGCCGCCCGACGCCAATTGCCTGTGTCTGCTGCAACTCATTGCCTACTTCGAACGCCAGGCCGGCGGCGCTGAAAAGCGCGCCCCGGGCGCAGTCTTCTCCAATGACGGAGCACTGGCAAGCAGCCAGGTGGGGATTTTGGTCGTCGCCCCCGCGGGCAATCACGCAAACACGGCCTTGTCTGACTAGCCTGCCGGCGCAGCGCCACGTATCGCGGGGCATCACGCCGAAGTGCAAACGCGTGGTCGAGTGGGTGTTCGCGTGTTCGCGGAAAAGGGCGCGCCCGTCTCAGCGGATCGAGCGCAGGGCTGGCACTTTCGGCAGTCGCTATTGCGCCAGGGCAGCGTCCCTTGCCGTGACGGCTATCCGGCAGGCGAACAGCCAGTGCTCGCCTATCAGCATCGCCGGCCCAAAGCGCGTGGCCTCGAAGCCGGCCTTGCGCAGCAACCGTTCGATGCCGAGGGGACTGACGGTCACCAGCTCGCTTGCACCCCGTTCGTAGGCGATTCGCATTGATGCGCGCAGGAGCGCCACGGCGGTCGGCGACGAGGTGATGCCGAAGTTGCTGGCCCCGTCGTCTTCAAGGTCCATCGCCGCGAAACGCGACAGCTCCCAGATCTGTGGTGAACAAGGGGGAGGACACCCCTCCAGCAATTCGGGGAACACATGTGACAGCAAGTACGGCGCGGTGGTCGGCAGCAGCCGGGAGCAACCGACGATACGACCGTGCTCACCCCGCGCGATGACGTAAACGGTGTCGGGCCGGTCAAAGGCGTCGAACTCGATGCCGGGCTCGCCTTGCAGTTGCCAACCGAGACGCTCGACGAAAACCCGGTGCCGGTACTGCGCCAATTCGTGGATCCACTGCCGCGGCAGGTCTGACGTACTGCCGACAAGGAACTGCATGAACGTGCCTCCCAGGATTTGCAATGGATTGCACGTGAGGAGCGCCGGCTCGACAACTACCAGGTTTCAGAGGTAGACAGACCCGCCCGCACCCGCTCTGCCCGGCCGATGGACTGCCGCAAACCGGGGGCAGACGCATCACCGCCGTGGTCTGCGCAAGGGTCGCGGCTACCAACATTTGTAGTTGACCGCTCGAGTCGCGATTCATAGGATTGCCTGGCACTTTGGTGTTAGCAAAGCGGCGGAGCGTGCCCGCTTCACAGGCACTGGAATTGCTGTCTTTGCTTCGTCGTCGCCAGGGCCTGTCGCCTGCAACCGTCACCACCGACAGCTGCCTTTGGTGCCCGCCGCCCGCATCGTTTCCGGCCCGCTCATCCAAGGCGTCTCGTCGCAGATAGCGCCGGGCCCGGTTCCGCTCCCTCCCGCCGATCCGCGGCCGCCGCGCCGCATTCGCCCCAGGCTTGCCAAGGTCACCATGGACGCAACGGCATTCGAATCCGAGGTTGAACCCAACTGCGCGTCTGCCGCAGCGGCGGCTGCCGCAGCTGCGCGGCCGGCGGATGCGCCAGACGACCGGCTCGCGCGCCGGCTTGGCAGTGAGCACTTCAGGCGCGAATACGGCCTGAAGTACGCCTATGTGACGGGTGCGATGTACCGCGGCATCGCCTCCAAGGAACTGGTGGTGGCGATGGGGCGCGCGGGCTTGCTGGGTTTCCTCGGCACGGGCGGCTTGAGTCTCGAAAGCATCCGCTCAGACATCGCGTTCATCCAGCGCGAACTGGCCCCACAGCAGGCCTACGGCATGAACTTGATCGCCAACGTCGGCAATCCCGACACCGAGATGAAGACGGCCGAGTTGTTTCTCCAGACCGGGGTCCGCACGATCGAGGCTTCCGCGTTCATGCAGATCACGCCGGCGCTCGTGCGCTATCGACTGGCCGGCCTGAGCCAGGTGGCAGACGGCCCGACGGAATGCCGCAACCGCATCGTTGCGAAGTTGTCGCGCCCCGAGGTCGCCAAGGGCTTCATGAGCCCGGCCCCTGAACGCATCGTCGCCAAACTGCTAACCGACGGCCTGGTCACCGCCGAGCAGGCGCGGCTGGCGTCCAGCGTGCCGATGGCCAACGATGTCTGCGTGGAGGCCGACTCGGGTGGGCATACCGACCAGGGTGTTGCGCTGGTGTTGCTCGCGCGCATGCAGAGGCTGCGCGTGGAATGTGGCCACAACGCCCAATCCATGCGCGTGGGCCTGGCCGGCGGCATCGGCACCCCTGAAGCGGTGGCGGCAGCTTTCGTGATGGGTGCGGACTTCGTGGTGACGGGGTCGATCAACCAGTGCACCGTGGAGGCCGCAACCAGCGACGCCGTCAAGGACATGCTGCAGGACATCGACATCCAGGACACCACCTACGCGCCTGCCGGCGACATGTTCGAGATGGGCGCCAAGGTCCAGGTGATGAGGAAGGGCGTGTTCTTTCCGGCGCGGGCCAATCGCCTCGCCGCCCTGTATCAACAGTACGAATCGCTGGACGACCTGCCGCCTTCCGTGCGCGAGCAACTCGAGGAGAAGTACTTCAAGAGGTCGCTGGAGTCGATCTGGCTTGAGACCCGCACCTACTTCGAAAGCAGCGGCCAGCCCGGCGAGATCGAGAAAGCCGAACGCAACGGAAAGCACAAGATGGCGCTGGTGTTCCGCTGGTACTTCGGGCACTCGATGCGTGTGGCCTTCGCAGGCGACCAGATGCATCGCGTCGACTACCAGATCCACACCGGGCCGGCGTTGGGCGCCTTCAACCGCTGGGTGCAGGGCACGCCCTGGGAGAACTGGAGAGCCCGCCACGTCGACCAGATCGGCGAGCGTCTCATGATCGACGCGGGCAAGGTGATCTCGCACCAGTTGGAGGCCCTGGGCATTTCCGGCACGCGCAGTTCAAACAGTGCGACACAGGGCGAGTGCCGATGATCCAGGTCGGTATCGAGTCCATGAATGCCTTTGCGGGTACCGCGTGCCTTGACGTGCGAGAGCTGGCGCGGCACCGCCAGCTCGACCTGACCCGCTTCGACAACTTGCTGATGCGCGAGAAGACCGTCGCCCTGCCGTTCGAAGACCCGGTGACCTTCGCCGTCAACGCCGCCAGGCCGCTGATTGACGCCCTGAGCGCCGACGAGAAGGATCGCATCGAGATGGTGATCACCTGCACGGAGTCGTCCTTCGACTTCGGCAAGTCGATGAGCACTTACGTGCACCAGGTGCTGGGCCTGAATCGCAACTGCCGGCTGTTCGAGCTGAAGAACGCCTGCTACTCCGGCACTGCGGGCCTTCAGATGGCGGTCAACTTCATCCTTTCTCAGACTTCGCCGGGTGCAAAGGCGCTGGTCGTGGCCACCGACATCAGCCGCTTCCTGATGGACGAGAACGGCGATGCCCGCCAGCAGGAGTGGTCGTTCGCTGAGCCCAGCGGCGGTGCCGGTGCGGTTGCGATGCTGATCAGCGAGAAGCCGGAGGTGTTCCGCATCGACGTTGGCGCCAGTGGCTACTACGGCTACGAGGTGATGGACACCTGCCGGCCGGTCGCCGACAGCGAAGCGGGGGACGCCGATCTTTCGCTGCTGTCCTACCTGGATTGCAGCGAGAAGTCATTCCTTGAATACAAGAAGCGGGTTCCCGAGGCCGACTACGCGCGCTCGTTCGGCTTCCTGGCGTTCCACACGCCTTTCGGCGGCATGATCAAGGGCGCGCACCGCAGCTTGATGCGCAAGCTCGCGCGCGCCGGCACCGACGCGATCGAGGCCGACTTCCAGCGGCGCGTGGCGCCCGGCCTGGCGTACTGCATGCGCGTGGGCAACACCATGGGTGCCGCGGCACTGCTGTCGCTGCTCAGCACGATCGACAACGGCAACTTTGATGAACCCGCACGGGTGGGTTGCTTCTCGTACGGCTCGGGCTGCTGCTCGGAATTCTTCAGCGGCGTCGTCACACGCCAGGGGCAGGCGAAGGTGCGCAGCATGCACCTCAAGGATGCGCTGGACCGCCGGCACCGGATGTCGGTGCAGGAATACGAAGACGTGCTGCGCGGCAGCGGCAGCGTCAGGTTCGGCACGCGCAACGCCCGGCCCGATCCCGCCATCTGCGAGCCTGCGCGGCGGGCGCACCCGACGCAGACGCTGTTCCTGAAACAGATCAAGGAATTCCACCGGGAGTACGAGTGGGCCAGCTGAGCGCTTGCGAGACCGTCCGTGTCCGGCAGGACCGCGTGATCGGCTGCTTGCAGACCCACCGGCCGGATGCGTGCAACACCATCAACCGGCGGCTGCTCGAAGATTGCACGGCCGTGCTGCGCGCCTGCGAGTCGTGGGCAAAGATCGTGCGCGGCAAGGCCAACGCCGGTGGCGTCGGCTTCGCCGCTGCCCGCGACCTGGTGCTGTGCGAAGAGCGGGCCACTTTCAGCCTGCCGGGCTTGCAGCCACTCGATACCGATCCGGAGTCCACATGAAGACGTTTCTCTTTCCGGGCCAGGGTTCCCAGGCCAAGGGCATGGGCGGCCGGCCACTCTTCGACAAGTACCCGGAGTGGGTGGCGGGCGCCGATCGCATCCTCGGCTACTCGATTGCGGAGCTGTGCCTCGACGATCCCCGACGCGAACTGCACCGCACCCAGTTCACGCAGCCGGCGATCTTCGTCGTCAACGCGCTGTCCGGCCTGGACCGCATCGCGCAGCACGGCCGGCCTGATTTCGTCGCAGGCCACAGCCTGGGCGAATTCAACGCGCTGCTGCTGGCCGGCTGCTTCGACTTCGAGACCGGCCTGCAACTGGTGCGGCGCCGTGCCGAACTGATGGGGCAGGCAGCAGAAGGCGGTATGGCCGCGCTGCTGAACACACCGGCAGACACCCTGCGCGCGGTGCTCGACGACAACGGCCTGGACCAGATCGACATCGCAAACTTCAATACACCCAAGCAGATCGTGATCTCGGGGGCCCGCCACCAGATCGCAGAAGCGCAGAAGCACTTCGGTCCGCCGAGCCAGTACATCCCGTTGAACACCAGCGGCGCCTTCCATTCGCGCTTCATGGCACCGGCGCGCGAGCAATTCGAAGCCTTCATGCAGGGTTTCAAATTCTCCGAGCCGGCAATCCCGGTCCTTTCCAACGTCGGCGCCAGGCCCTATGCGCCAGGTGAGGTGGCGACCAACCTGTCGCTGCAGATCACGTCCTCGGTGCGCTGGGCCGAAAGCATCGGCTACCTGCTCGACGCCGCCGAGCAGGCCGGCGCGGCGATGGACTTTGTCGAGGCGGGCCATGGCGACGTGCTGAGCAAGATGCTGCCCGCCATCCGAGCCGGCCACGCGGCCTTGCGCAGCACCGCCCCGACTGCGGGTGCAGCCGGTGCCCCCGCTGCTGTCGCGCCGGCCCAAAGTGCGCGCGAGCGCGTCCAGCAATGGAACCGTCAGCACCCGGTGGGCACGCGCGTGAAATCAGCGCTGATGCCGGGTGAGCAGGTCGCGACGCGCACGCCCGCAGTGCTGCTGTTCCAGCACCGCGCGGCGGTGTATCTCGATGGCTACAACGGCTATTTCGACCTTGAGGAACTGGCGCCCGCCTGACGCGCCGCACGCGGCCCGAGGGCTGCGTGTGGGGTTCCCCACATCCTGATCTTGCCTTGCTGCCGCGCACGCCGCCGCAGCGGCGTGGAGTTCGAATGTCAGGTTCCGAATCTCTCCTGCCGACCGACGACATCGCGATCGTCGGCATGGCCTGCCGCTTTCCCGGGGCGACAAACCACCACGCGTATTGGGACAACCTGGTCAACGGTGAGTTCGCCGTGCGGGAAGTGCCGGCCGAACGCTGGCGTGTCGACGAGTACTACTCGCCCGACCGCGAAGCCGCCGGCCACACCGTCAGCAAGTGGGGCGGCTTCATCACCGACATCGACAAGTTCGACGCGCCGCTGTTCAAGATCTCGCCGCGCGAGGCCGAGTGGATGGACCCGCAGCAGCGCATCATGCTGGAGCTGGCCTGGGCGTGCATCGAGGACGCGGGCTATGCGCCGTCGGAATTCCGCGGCAGCGACACCGGCGTCTACATAGGCTGCTGCAACTTCGACTACAAGGTGCTGATGGAGCGCTCGGCGCCGGTGCTGGACGCGCACTTCTCGACCGGTGCCGCCAGCACGCTGATCCCGAACCGAATTTCCTACGAATTCGACCTGCGCGGGCCGAGCATCCCGCTGGACACGGCGTGCTCGAGTTCGCTCGTCGCGCTGGACGAAGCGGTGCATGCGCTGCGGCGCGGAGACTGCTCCGCTGCGCTGGTGGGCGGCATCAGCATTCTGTGCACGCCCAACTTCTTCATCACCTTCTCGAAGAGCGGCATGCTGTCGCCCGACGGCATCTGCAAATCCTTTGACGAGCGGGCCGACGGCTACGTGCGCGGCGAAGGCGCCGGCCTGGTGCTGCTCAAGCCGCTGCGCGATGCCGAGCGCGACGGTGACCTGATCTACGGCCTCGTCAAGGGCGTGGGTGTCAACCATGGCGGCAAGGTCTCGACCGTGACCTCGCCCAACCCGTTTGCCCAATCGCAGGTGGTCGTCAAGGCTTTCCGGCACGCGGGTCTGTCGCCCGCCAGCGTCAGCTATATCGAGGCCCATGGCACCGGCACGCCCATGGGAGACCCGATCGAGGTCACCGCACTGTCGCGGGCCTTTGCGTCGCTCGCCAAGGCCGAGGGCATCGTGCTGCCCGAGCGCTCCTGCGCCATCGGCACCGTCAAGACAAACATCGGCCACCTCGAGGCCGCCGCCGGCATTGCCGGCCTGATCAAGGTGTTGCTGTCGATGCAGCACGCCACCTTGCCGGGCCTGCTGCACTTCCAGCGCCTGAACCCGCGCGTCAAGCTTGAGGGCGGTCCGTTCTACCTGGTCACCGAGCCGCAGCGCTGGGAGCCCGGCCCCGACGGCGTGCGCCGCGCGGGTGTCAGCAGTTTCGGATTCGGCGGCGTCAACGCCCACGCGCTGCTGGAGGAATACCGCGCTGCCGACACCCACGGCACTGCACTGCCGCGGGTGCTGGACGCCGCGGCCATACCGCTGCTGTTCGTGCTGTCCGCCAAGACCTTGGACAGCCTGAACCGCTACGCGCTGCGCCTGGTCGATCACCTGGACTCGGCCGCAGGCGAAGCGTTCTCGCTCGAGTCGCTGGCCTACAGCCTGCAGCGGCGCGAGGCGCTGGACGAGCGCCTCGCGGTGGAGGCCCGCAGCGTCGGCGAACTGGTGGCTCGCCTGCGCGCTTGTCTGCAGGACGGCTCGGCCGATGGATGCTGGCGTGGCAACGTGCGCGAGGGCCGTGAACTGACCGAGCGGGTTGGCACGACCGATGAACTCGCCGCATTGATGCAAGGCCGGCTGGCCGCGCGCCAGGCGGCGCCCATCGCGAAGCTGTGGGTGCAGGGCGTGGCAGTCCGGGACTGGACGCCGTACCACGCCCACTTGCCCGAGGGTCGGCCGCCGCGCCGGATGCGGCTGCCGGCCTACGCCTTTGCACGCAAGCGCTACTGGTTCGACGAGGGGCGACCCTACAGCCGGACTGCAACGGCGCCGCTCCCGGTGCCTGCCCCATCGCAGGCGACAGCGGGCAGCGCGCCGGCAGCGGTGCTGCACCCGCTGCTGCAGCACAACACGTCCACATTGGCCGAGCAGCGCTACAGCTCCCGCTTCGACGGTGCAGAGTTCTTCCTGGCAGACCACCGCATCGACGGCGTCCGCGTGCTGCCGGGTGTCGCGTACCTGGAGATGGCGCAGGCCGCGCTGCGCCGCGCCTGCGCCGACGGCCAGGCGGAAGGTTCGCGCGTGGCGCTGAAGAACGTGGTCTGGGCACGGCAGATCGTTGTGGCCGACACGCCGCTGGACGTGCATATCGGCCTGTATCCCGACGCCGCGGCCGAGGTCGACGACGGGCATGTCCCGTTCGAGGTGTACAGCGGCGGCGGATCCGCTGCGCGCCACGCTGCCGCGCGCGGCGTGACGGTGCATGCGCAGGGCAGAGGCCGTGTCCTGCCGCCGGCGCCGGCGCCGCGGCTGGACCTGGACGCGCTGCGCCAGAAGCTGGCTGCCGGCGAACGCAGCGTGGAGGCCTGCTACGCCGCCTTCGCTGCGATGGGCGTCGCGTACGGGCCGGCGCAGCGCGGCATCGTGCAGATCTGGTCGGGTGAAGACAGCCCCGGTCGGCCCGCCGCCCTGGCGCGCCTCGTCGTGCCCGAGGCTGCTGCGCGCACGGGGCTGCGATTCGCGCTGCATCCGTCGTTGCTGGATGGCGCGCTGCAGGCGACGCTGGCGGTCGGCTGGCCGGGCGGTGCCACGTCGGCGCCGACCCAGGCCTGGGTGCCGTTTGCGCTGCAGGAGGCCGAGATCACCACGCCCGCGATGGCCGCAGAAGGCGGCCCCGACACGCTGTGGGCCTGGATACGCAGCACAGCGCAGCCCCATGGCGGGGCGGCGCAGGCGGGGTTCGCCGAACGCATGGCGGCACCGTTCGACATCGACCTGTGCGACGGGCAGGGTGTGGTGCACGTCGCGTTGCGCGGTGTCGCATTCCGCAGCGTCGCTGTGGCACCCGCGCAGGGCGTGTTGATGTTCAAGCAGTCCTGGCAGGACAGCGCCGCGCTGGCCGGGTTGCCGGACAGCGCCCCGGCCTGGGCCGTGCACCGCGTTCTGCTGGCGGGCTTCGACCGCCTGGCGGGGCGTGAGATGGCACCGGCTGTGGCCCGGCTGCGTGAGATGTTTGCAGCCAACAGCAGCTCGGTGGTCGGCATCGACGACCTGGGTGTGCTGTCCGGCCGTACCGCCGGGCCGACGGCCACGCCGGCCGAGCTGGCTGCCGTCGTGCAAGCCCAGGCGGTGGCCCTGCTGAGGTCTGCACAGCAGGCGATGCGTGACGGCAGCGCGCCGCCGGGGCCGAAGCTGATGCAGCTGGTGGTTCCTGACAACGCTGGCGTGCACGGGCTCTTCTCGGCGCTTGGCGGCTTGCTGAGAACAGCCTGCCTGGAGCACACGCAATGGCGCGGTCAACTGGTGGCCGTCGATGCCGCCACGCCGCCAGACAAGCTGATCGAGCAGCTGCAGCAGGCCGCGCGCAACCCCGAAGAGGCCTTGCTGCGCTTCAGCTCAAGCGGCTGCGAAGTGGCCAGGGTTGAGGAGATCAACGCCGCCGGTGCCGGCGCCGGCGCAACGCCGGCCGACAGCCCTTGGAAGGAGAACGGTGTTTACCTCATCACCGGCGGCGGCGGTGGCCTGGGTCGGTTGTTCGCGCGCGAAGTCTGCAGCCGCGCGCGGCGCGTCACGCTGGTGCTGGCCGGCCGCGCGGCGCTGAACGCCGAGGCCGTGGAACGCCTGGCCACCGGGTTGCGGCCGGCGGGCAGTCAGGCGCTGATCGAGTACCGCAGCGTGGACGTGAGCGACGCCGGCGCCGTCGCGGCGCTGGTGTGCGACCTGCGCAGCCGTCACGGTCGGCTGAACGGTGTGATCCATGCAGCGGGCCAGCTGCGCGACGGCTACCTGATGCACAAGACCGCGCACGAGTTCGAGCAGGTGATGGCGCCCAAGGTGAGTGGCACTGTCGCGCTCGAAGCCGCCACGCAGGACGCCGACCTTGACTTTTTGGTGCTGTTTTCGTCGACTGCGGGCGTGCTCGGCAACCCCGGCCAAGCCGACTATGCAACCGCCAACGCGTTCATGGACGCGTTCGCCCGCTACCGGCACGACGACCCGGCCAGCCGCCGTGCCGAAGGCCTGCCGCAAGGGGGGCGCACGGTGTCGATCGCCTGGCCCTTGTGGCAGGAAGGCGGCATGGCGGTGGACGCCGCGACCGAACAGGCTCTGCTGCAGCGCTTCGGACTTTTGCCACTGGGCACTGACGCGGGCCTGCAGGCCTTCTACGGCGCGCTGGCCAGCGGCGAGCCGCAGGTGCTCGTCGTCGCGGGCCGGCTTGCGCCGCTGCGGCGTGCGCTGTCCGGACGCCGGACAGCGCCACAGCGGATCGCAGTGTCGGCACCGGCGCCGGCGCCAGCCATGGCCGCAGCCGATGCGCCAGTCAACTTCGGCGAAGCACTCGACCGCCTGCAGCGCTCACTGATCCAGATGGCAGCCACGCTGCTGAAACTCGAACCCGGCGACTTCGATCCGCGCACCGAGTTGAGCGAGTACGGTTTCGACTCGGTGGCCTACACCGGTCTGGCCAGCCGCATCGGCGACAAGTACGGCATCGATGTGTCGCCGACGATGTTCTTCGAGCAGCCGACGATCGCCGGCATTGCCAACATCCTGTGGCGAGACCATCGCCAGCAGGTCGCCGGGGCAGCCATGGCGGCCCAGCCGGCAGCGGCAGCGGCGGTGCCCGCACTGGCGCTGCAAGCCGGCGCGGCGTCGGATTCGGTTGAGGCGGACGCGCACGCCCTTGACGCTGTGGCCGGGCCGCAGATCGCTTCGCTGTACCGCGCCCGCGGAACCGCAGCGCGCGCGGCACCTCCCGTCCGCGGTTCGCAACGGCGCATGGAACCTGTCGCGATCGTCGGCATGAGCGGCGCGTTCCCGATGGCGCGCGATCTCGACGCGTTCTGGCGCAACCTCGACGAAGGGCGCGACTGCATTGGCGAGATCCCGGCGCAGCGCTGGGACTGGCAGGCGCTGTATGGGGACCCGTTGACGCAGGTCAACCGCTCCAATGTCAAGCAGGGTGGCTTCATCGATGGCGTCGACGAATTCGATCCGCTGTTCTTCGGCATCTCGCGCCGCGAGGCGCTGGTGATGGATCCGCAACAGCGGCTGCTGATGACGCACGTGTGGCAGTGCATCGAGGACGCGGGCTACTCCGCGGCCGCGCTGGCAGGCAGCAACACGGCGATCATCGCCGCCACCGGCAACGCCGGCTACAACACGCTGCTTGCCAAGGCCGGCCACCCGATCGAGGGCTACACCGCCACCGCCACGGTGCCGTCGGTGGGGCCCAACCGCATGAGTTACCTGCTCGATCTGCAGGGTCCGAGCGAACCGGTCGAGACGGCCTGCTCGTCGTCGCTGGTCGCCCTGCACCGCGCGATCACGCTGATCGAGTCCGGCGAATGCGACCAGGCCATCGTGGGCGGCATCAACACCATCGTCACGCCAGAGCTGCACATCAGCTTCAACAAGGCGGGCATGCTGGCACCCGACGGCCGCTGCAAGACCTTCTCCGGGCGGGCCAATGGCTATGGGCGCGGCGAGGGCGTGGGCATGCTCTTCCTGAAGCGCCTGTCGGCCGCAGAGGCGGCGGGCGACCACATCCACGGATTGATCCGCGGCAGTGCGCAGAACCACGGCGGCCGCGCCAATTCGCTGACCTCGCCGAACCCGCGTTCGCAGGCCGACGTGATCGTGCGCGCCTGGCGCAAGGCCGGCGTCGACCCGCGCACCGCCACCTACCTGGAGGCCCACGGCACGGGCACGGCACTGGGC
Organism: Rubrivivax sp.; assembly: GCA_031372005.1. Lineage (GTDB taxonomy): Bacteria > Pseudomonadota > Gammaproteobacteria > Burkholderiales > Burkholderiaceae_C > Rubrivivax. The sequence goes on along the minus strand of JANMKK010000023.1, from coordinate 83,785 downwards.
GATCCGATCGAGATCAACGGCCTGCGCGCGGCCTTCGACATCTTGTACCGCAGCGTGCCGGACTCTGGCGCGACGCCGGTGCGCTGCGCGCTGGCATCGGTCAAGACCAACGTCGGCCACCTCGAACTTGCGGCCGGTGTGGCGGGCGTGATCAAGGTGCTGCTGCAACTTCGCCACCGGCGCATCGTGCAGAGCCTGCACTGCGAGCAAATCAACCCGCACATCGATCTGGGCGGCACGCCGTTCACCATCGCCCAGTCCGGCAGTGCCTGGGAGACCGCGCGGGATGCGCAGGGCCGGCCGCTGCCGCGCCGCGCCGGCGTCAGCTCTTTCGGCTTCGGCGGGGTCAATGCGCACGTGGTGCTGGAGGAATACGTCGCGCCAGTGGCGACACCCACCCATCCGTCGACGGGCCCGGTGATGGTGCCGTTGTCTGCCCGCACGCCACTGGCGCTTCGCGCCTACGCGCAGCGGCTGCTGGACTTCACCGAGCGGTCCCCCGAGCTTTCGCTGCACGACCTGGCCTACACGCTGCAGGTCGGTCGCGACGCGCGGGACGAGCGCCTGGGCATCGTCGCGCACGGCACACGCGACCTGTGCGAGAAGCTGCGCGGCTTCCTGGAGGGCCGCGACGACCTGCAGGACGTCTATGTCGGCCAGCTGGCGCGACACCGCGAACTGCTGGGCGCATTTGCGTCCGACGAAGACCTGCAGGCGACGCTGCAGCTGTGGATCACGAAGGGCAAGTACGGCCGTTTCCTCGGCCTGTGGGTCATGGGTATGGCCTTTGACTGGGCGACGCTGCACACGCCCGCCGACCGGCCACGCCGCATCAGCGCGCCGACCTACCCGTTTGCGACCGATCGCTTCTGGCCCGGAATGCCCATTGCCGCAGCGGCATCGGACGCGGCATCGAAGGCTGCACCCGCGCCGCCGCCGGCTGCTGCGGCACCGGTCGCTGAAGAAGCCGATGCCGTGCTGCAAGCGCTGCAGGCTTTGCAGCGCGGTGCCGTCGATCTCGACGCCGCCATCCTGGCCTGCTCAGCCGCGCCGTGACGCGCGGCCGCCAGCGCATCAAGGCCAGCCGCCGAATCACAAGGGAGTACGGGTGAGTACCAGACTCGAAGGGCTCGAAGCCATCATTGCCGACTACCGCGCGGACAAACTCACGCGCGAGCAGGTGCGGGTGCTGCTGCTGTTGCTACGGCAGCGCAATGCGGCAGGTGACGCGGCCGGTAACGCCGCAGGTGACGCCGCAGGTAACGAGACGCCGCACGCGCCCGGGCGCGCAGAAGCGAAGCCGTCGGACATCCGGCTCGTCGATCCGGCGGCGCTGCGTCCGCTGCAGCCGGCACCCACCTTGCCGCGACCGCAGTTCGTGCTGGCGGTGCCGGACCACCCGCAGGCAGCCGCGCCGGCGCCACAAGGCGCTGCGGCAGCGCAGGCCGAGTCGTGCGAGTTGCGCATCGACGACCGTGGCGACGGCGTGTTTGAACTCATCCTGTCCGGCGCACGTCGCTGGACGCCGGCGCTGGTGCAGGGCCTGGGCGACGCGTTGCAGCGCATCACCGAGCAGCCGCTGGCCCGGGTGGTTCTGCTGCGGGCTGCGGATGCAGGCGTGCACGGCCTGTTGCCTGCCGGACAGACGCCGGCCGAGCAGCTTGCATTCTTCGAGGGCGCGGCCTGCCGGCTGGCAACGGACTGCACGTTGCCGGTGGTGGCCGCTGCGCCGCAGGCGGAAGGACTGGCCTGGCTTTTTGCGGCCTGCTGTGACTTTGTGGTGTGCAGCGAATCCGGCAGCTATGGCGGCCTGGCGCAAGGTCTGGCGCAGGGTCTGGCGCAGGACCCGAGTGGCTGGCAGCCGCTGCTCGGAGCCCGCTGGCCGCACGCCGACGTTGCCGCGCTGTGGAAATCGGGGCGGCCGGTGCAAGGCCGTCGGCTGCGCGACGCCGGGATCGGCGTTGCGGTCGTGCCGGCGGTGGAGGTCGAAACCCACGCCCTGCAATGGGCCCGCCTGCTGGCCCAGGCGCCTCGACAGGCGCTGGCCTTGCTCAAGCAGCACCTGGCGCAAGACATGGCGGCGCAGGCCATGCGCCTGGTGGTAGACGGGCGTGACGGCATGGCGGTCGCAGGGCCCGCGCCGGTGCCACCGGTGCAGCCGATGCGGCCCTCCGCGCCCTGGCAGCGCCACCTGGACGCGGTGCTCGCCGGCGAAGGCGAAGGCGCTGGCGCTCGATCCGGTGCGGCCCGGGCAGTGGATCTGGGCTGCGAGGCGGTTGGGCTGGACGAGCATGCAAACGGCGTGGCCGTTGTCACGCTGCGCGACCGCCGCGGCAAGAACACCTTCACGCCGGAGTTGGTCGACGGCATCGCCCGGGCCTTCGCCGAGATTGCCCGCCGCCCGCACTGCAAGGCCGTGGTGCTGACCGGCTATGAGCACTACTTCTCCTGCGGCGGCACCAAGGACAGCCTGCTGGCGATCCAGGACGGGCGCGCACGCTTCACCGACATCGGCATCTACAGCCTGGCCGCAGAAGCGGCCGTGCCGGTGATCGCGGCCATGCAGGGGCACGGCATCGGCGCGGGCTGGTCGCTCGGGATGTTCTGCGACCTGGTGATCTTCAGCGAAAAGCACACCTACACCAGCCCATACATGAAGTACGGCTTCACCCCGGGCGCGGGGTCGACGCTGGCCTTTCAAGAGCACCTGGGCCCCGATCTCGCGCGCGAGATCCTCTGCGGCGCGCAGGACCTCACCGGCCTGGACCTGAAGCGGCGCGACCCGCGGCTGGCGGTGGTACCCGCTGCCGAGGTGCAGCCGCTGGCATTGCGCCTGGCCAGCCGTCTTGCGGCGCTGCCCCGCGAAGAGCTTGAAGCGATGAAGCGTGCCGGCATGGCGCGCATCCGAAGCCGCCTGCAGCAGACCCTGGCGCGCGAGCGGGCCATGCACGAGGCCTGCTTCGTCGGCAACCCGGAGGTGCTGGCGCGGATCCAGCGCCACTTCAACGAAGGCTTCGGCGACGGCGCGGCCGCTGCCGTCACCGTCGCGCCGGTTGCCACCGCGACCGCAGCGGTTCAGCACGGCAGCGCCGGCCTGGCCGACGAAGTGCGGGGCGCGCTGCGTGCGCTGCTGGCCGAGGAGCTGTACCTGGACCCCTCGGCGATCGACGACGACCAGAAGTTCGTGGACCTCGGGCTGGATTCGATCACCGGCGTCAACTGGGTGCGCAGGATCAACGAGCGCTACGGCCTGACGATGGGTGCCACCACGGTCTACGGGCACCCGACGCTGGAGGCGTTTGCGCAGCACGTGTTGCAGGCGGGACTGCAGGCGGGGGTGTTCGATGACGGGCAGCGGCTGGCCGAAAAGGCGCTGCCTCGCGCCCCCGCCCCCGCCCCCGAACCGGCGCGGCCTGAGCCTGCAGCGCCAAGGACCGTGTGCGTCATCCGGCCGCTGCAAGAGTCCGCTGCCCCGCCCGCTGCCCCGTCCGCTGCCGCGCCCGCTGCCCCGCAGGGCCCGGGCCTGGCGCGGATCGCGGTGATCGGCATGGCGGGCCAGTTTCCGAAGGCGCGCGACGTCGACGAGTTCTGGCGCAACCTGGCCCAGGGGCGCGACTGCATCAGCGAAATCGGTCCCGAACGCTGGGACCTCAAGCGCCACTACGACGCCGATCCGGACGTGCCTGGCAAGAGCTACTCAAAGTGGATGGGCGTGCTGGAAGGCGTGGCGCAGTTCGACCCGCTGTTCTTCAACATCTCCCCGCGCGAGGCCGAGTGGACCGACCCGCAGCAGCGTCTGTTCCTGCAGACGGCATGGCATTGCTTCGAAGACGCTGGCTACAACGCCGCGGCGCTCGCGGGCAGTCGCTGCGGCGTGTTCGTCGGCTGCACCGCGGGCGACTACGGCCAGTCAATCAGGCGCGAGGACCTGAACCCGCAGAACTTCATGGGCCGCGCGAGTTCGATTCTGGCCGCCAAGATCGCTTACCTGCTTGACTTGCAGGGGCCGTGCCTGTCCATTGACACTGCCTGCTCTTCATCGCTGGTGGCGTTGGCGGCGGCCTGCGACAGCCTGGTGCTGCGGAGCAGCGACATGGCGCTGGCCGGCGGCGTCAATGTGCTCGCCGGACCGGACATGCACATCATGACCAGCAAGGCGGGCATGCTGTCGCCGGACGGCCGCTGCTACACCTTCGACCAGCGCGCCAACGGCTTCGTGCCGGGTGAAGGCGTCGGCGCCGTGCTGCTCAAGCGTCTGGAGGACGCAGAACGCGATGGTGACGCGGTCATCGGCGTCATCAGCGGCTGGGGCGTCAACCAGGACGGCAAGACCAACGGCATCACCGCCCCCAACCCGCTTTCGCAGGCACGGTTGCAGCAGCACACCTACTGCAGTTTCGGCATCGACCCGCGCCAGATCCAGCTGATCGAGGCGCATGGCACTGGCACGCGGCTCGGCGACCCGATCGAGATCGAGGGGCTCACGACCGCCTTCGGCAAGTTCACTTCCGAGACCGGCTACTGCGCGATCGGCTCGGTCAAGAGCAACATCGGCCACCTGCTTGCAGCCGCCGGCATCGCCGGCGTCATCAAGCTGCTGCTGGCGCTGAAGCACCGCGTGCTGCCGCCGACAATCCACTTCGAGCAGATCAACGAGCACATCGCACTCGCACGCTCGCCGTTCTACGTGCTCGATGCCTGCCGGCCCTGGACCGTCCCGCAAGGCCAGCAGCGGCGTGCGGCGATCAACTCCTTCGGCTTCAGCGGCACCAATGCGCACGTGGTGATCGAGGACCATCTCGAGCACCGCTCAGCGCGCCCGCAGAGCGACGGCCCGGTGGCGATCTTGCTGTCAGCGCGCAGCGCGCCGCGGCTGGAGGCTTGCGTGCAGCGCCTGCGCGACTTCCTGGCGCAGCCCGAACAGGCCGGGCTGGCGCTGGCAGACCTGGCATACACGCTGCAGACCGGCCGCGAGCCCATGGAACAGCGGCTCGCGCTTGTTGTCTCGTCGCTCGACGCGTTGCGCACGGCCCTGCAGGGCCCGTTGCCCGAAGCCCAGGGCGCTGCGGCCGCTGCGCCCGGACCGGCAGTCCCCGTCTTCCATGGCCGCGTGCAGCGCGGCGACGAGACAGTCGCGACGGCCGCCGGCAGCGAAGAGCGCCAGCAGGCGCTGGCGCGATCAGCCACCTTGGGGCACTTCGACGACCTGCTCGGGCTGTGGGTGCGTGGACTGGCTTTCGATTGGCGGCGCCTGTACGCGCAAGACGTGGCCGCGCGGCCACGTCGCGTCAGCCTGCCAGGCTATCCCTTCGAGCTGAAATCGTACTGGCTGCCCGCAGAGGCCGACAAGCCCGCAGCGCTCCGTGCTGCGGACGCGGACGCGGCCGCGGTCGCGGTCGCGGTCGCGGTCGCTGGCGAGCGTGTGCCGCCGGTTCTGCCCCCGCTGTTGCATCCGCGCTTGCATCCGCTCCTGCACCGGAACACCTCCACGCTGTTCTCCGGCCACCGCTACAGCTCCCGATTCGACGGCGAAGAGTTCTTCTTTGCACAGCACGTGATCAAGGGCCACAAGGTGCTGCCTGGCGTGGGCCACCTCGAGATGGTTCGTGCCGCAGTCAAGGAAGCCTGCGGCACGCATGCCGACACCAGCTCGCTGCTGATCCGCAACGTGGTGTGGATGCGGCCGATCGCCTGCCCCGACAACGGCGATGCGGCAACGGTGCACATCAGCCTGACGATTGAGGACGACAACGAGATCGCGTTCAAGATCTACAGCGGCGGCGAGCAGGGCGAGCACGGCATGGTCGTGCACAGCCAGGGCCTGGTGCTGCTGCACGCGCCGGCTTCGATCCCGACGCTGGACCTTGCCGCCCTGCTGCGCGAATGCCCCAACGGCGGGCTCGACGCGCACCGGTACTTCGCGGCGATGAAGGACCGCGGCGCAGACCTTGGCCGCGGCTTCCGAGGCATCGACCGTTACCACCTTGGCGCCGACGCAGCCGGCGTGCCGCAGGTGCTGACGCACATCACGATCCCGGAAGGGCTGTCCGACATGCCCGACAGGTTCGTGCTCCACCCGACACCGATGGATGCCGCGGTGCACACGGCACCGCCGCTGATGGCCGACTGGCAGCAGGTCGAGCGCGCGCCGCTGGTCCTGCCGTTCGTTCTGGACGAGTTGGAGGTGCTCGGGAGTTGCCAGGAAGCGATGTGGGCCCTGGCCCGGCCCGCGCAGGGGGCGTCCGGCCGCCGCAGCAGCAACAGCAGCAGCGCGCCAAAGTACGACATCGACCTGTGCGACGAAGCCGGGATGATCTGCGTGCGCTTCAAGGGCTTCGCGTTCCGCGTGGCCGACAAGGCGCTGACAGTCGACGGTGCCGCGCGGGCACAGCCGCTGCCACTGCCGGTAGAAGAGCCGGCGCCCACGCTGGCCCTGGAGTCGCTGCTGCTGCGGGCCAGCTGGCGCGAACGCCCGGTCGGCGACGCGGCGCCCGAGTCCTTCGCGCAGCGTGTCGTTGCGCTGTGCGGCGCCGGGTCGGTGAAGGCGCTCGCCGGGCTGCTGCCGTCGGTGCAGCTCGTCGGCCTGGCGCCGGCTGCGGCGTACGGCCCCGCGCCGGCAGCGTTTGAAGCGCTGGCGGCCGAGGCTTTCGGTCTGGTGCGCCGCCTGCTCGACGAACGAGCGGCCGCTGGCGCACGGGGCCGCACGCTGCTGCAGTTCGTGGTGCCGCGCGGCAGCTGGTCGGCGCTGTCCGGCCTGGTCAAGACACTGCATGCCGAACATCCCAAGATGCGTGGGCAGGTGATCGAGGTCGATCCGCACGAGCCGGCCGACGCGCTTGCGCGCCAGATCGAGCAGTGCAGTGCCGTACCAGATGACGTGCACGTGCGCTACCGGGCCGGGCGCCGCGAAGTGGCGGGCTGGGAGGAAATCGAGCCCGACCCGTCGCCGGCGCCGTTGCCCTGGAAGGAGCGCGGCGTCTACCTGATCACAGGGGGTGCCGGCGCGCTGGGCCTGCTGCTCTCGCGGGAGATCCTGCAGCGCGTGGGCGCTGTGACGTTGGTGCTGACCGGGCGCTCGCCGCTGAACGAGCGCATCGCTGCGAGCCAGCGCGGTCTGCAGGCCGCGGCACGCCAGCCTGCCAGCGTGCGAGTCGACTACCACGCCTTGGACGTGACCCTTGCGGGCGAGGTGGAGTCGCTGCTGCAGGACATCCGGCGCCAGCACGGCCGCCTGGACGGCGTTCTGCACTGTGCAGGCGTCGTGCGCGACAACTACCTGCGGCGCAAATCGGTGACCGAGCTGGCCGAAGTGCTACCCCCTAAAGTCAGTGGCGTTGCCAACCTGATCGCAGCGACGCAAGGCCTGGACCTCGACTTCCTGGTGCTGTTCTCGTCCATCGCCTCGGGCATCGGCAACGCCGGGCAGGCCGACTACGCGATGGCCAACGCCTACATGGACGCCTGCGCAGATGCATGCGCGGATGCATGCGCGGATGCCGACGGCATACGGCCGCTGTCGATCAACTGGCCACTGTGGCAGGACGGCGGCATGGCCATCGACGCGGCAACCGCCCGCCGCATGCGCGATCAGACCGGCCTGGTGCCGCTGCGCACCCAGACCGGCCTGCAGGCCTTGTACCGCGCGTTGGTGCTGCAGCTGCCGCAGCTGATGGTGCTCGAAGGTGACGCCGGCGCCGTGCGGCACTGGCTCGCCGACACGGGCACCGTCCGCCGCCCGCAGGCGGACGGCGGTGCGCTGACGCTTCCCCTCCCCCCGATCCTGGAAACCACCGACATGCCGCAGATCCTGAAGAGCGACGCCGATCCCGCCGAACGCTTGCGTTCCGTGCTCGACACGCTGAAGCCGGTGGTCGCCGGGATCCTCAAGCTCTCGCTCGACGAGATCGACATCGACAAGGAACTCAGCAGTTACGGCTTCGACTCGATCACGTTGACCGAGTTGACCAACGTGCTGAACAAGCAACACCGCATTCCTTCGAGCCGGGCGCTGAACCCGACGGTGTTTTTCGAGCACCCGACGCTGCGCAGCTTTGCCGGGCTGCTGGCCGAAGAGTTCAGCGAGATCGGTGCGCCGGTGCCGCCACCAGCCGCACCAGCCGCACCGGTCGCGCTGCCCAAGCCCGCCGCGCGCGCGCTGCCCGCAGCCGCATCCCGCCTGCCCGCTGCAGCCGCCGCGAGGCCCGCTGCACCCACCGCCCCGGCCGACCTGCGGGAACCGATTGCCGTGGTCGGCATGAGCGCGCGGCTGCCGATGGCCCGTGACATCCACGAGTACTGGGCCAATCTGGTGGACGGCCGCGACTGCATCTCGGAAATCCCGGCCGACCGCTGGGACTGGCGCGCGATCTTCGGCAGCCCGGCCGATCCGGGCAACAAGACCGACGTCAAGTGGGGCGGCTTCATCGACAGCGTGGCGGAATTCGACCCGCTGTTCTTCGGCATCTCGCCGCGCGAGACGCTGTACATGGACCCGATGCAGCGTCTGCTGATGCAGGGCATCTGGCACGCGGTCGAGGACGCGGGCTACAGCGCCCGTTCGCTTGCCGGCACGCGCACCGGCATCTTCGTCGGCACGTCGGTCAGCGAGTACGGCACGCTGCTCACCCAGGCCAACATCCCGTGCGATGCGTTCCTGCCCACCGGCCGCAGTTCGTCGCTCGGGCCCAACCGCATGAGCTACCTGCTCGACATCAGCGGCCCCAGCGAGACGGTCGATACCGCCTGCTCGTCGTCACTGGTGGCGATCCACCGCGCCATCCAGGCGATGCGCAGCGGGCACTGCGACATGGCGCTCGTCGGCGGCGTCAATACGCTGATCGGGCCGGACGGCCACGTCAGTTTCCGCAAGGCCGGCATGCTCAGCGTCGACGGCCGCTGCAAGACCTTCTCGGCACACGCCGACGGCTACGCGCGAGGCGAGGGCGTGGGCATCCTCTTCCTGAAGAAGCTCGCCGATGCCGAGCGCGATGGCGACCACATTTACGGCCTGGTGCGCGGCAGCGGCGAAAACCACGGCGGCCGCGCCAATTCGCTGACGGCGCCGAACCCGAAAGCCCAGGCCGAACTGATACACACGGTGTACACCGAGGCCGGGATTGACCCGCGCAGCATCGGCTACATCGAGGCCCACGGCACCGGCACGGCGCTTGGTGACCCGGTCGAGGTCAACGGCCTCAAGATGGCGTTCAAGGCGCTGTACCGCGCCAGCGGCGACGAAAGCGTTGCCGCGCCGCACTGCGGCATCGGCTCGGCCAAGAGCAACATGGGGCACCTGGAGCTGGCCGCTGGTGTGGCCGGCGCCATCAAGGTGCTGCTGCAGCTCAAGCACCAGACGCTGGCCAAAAACCTGCACAGCGAGGAACTCAACCCATTCATCCAGCTGCAGGGGTCGCCGTTCTACGTCGTCAACCAGACGCAGCCCTGGCCGGCGATCGGCGATGCCGAAGGCCAGGCGCTGCCGCGACGGGCGGGTGTCAGCTCTTTCGGTTTCGGCGGCGCCAATGCGCACGTCGCGTTCGAGGAGTACCGCGCAGCGGCGGCTGATGCCACCGGCGATGCCACCCGCGAGGCCGCAGCCACCGGCACCGAGCACGTGTTCGTGCTGTCGGCCAAGAACGACGCGCGCCTGAAAGACGCTGCACTGCAGCTGTTGAACGCCGTGCGCGAAGGCCGCCGCCACAGCGCCGGTGGCAGCGTGCCGCGCCTGAGCGACGCGGACCTGCCCCGCATGGCCTACACCTTGCAAATCGGGCGCGACGCGTGGGACGAACGGCTCGCGATCCGGGCCGGCTCGCTGCAGGTGCTGGCCGAACGGCTCGCACAGTTCCTGGCGGACCAGTCTTCGCCCGAGGTGCTGCGCGGCCGCACGGCGCGCAAGGACGAGACGCTGGCGCTGTTCGACGCCCGCGAACTGCACGAGACCGTGGGCCGCTGGATTGAGCGCGGCCAGCTGGCCAAAGTGCTGGCGTTGTGGGTCAAGGGCGCCGATGTCGACTGGCGCCTGCTGCACGCCGGCCGGCCCCTGCCGCGCCGCATCAGCCTGCCCGGCTACCCGTTTGCCCGCGATCGCCACTGGCCTGAACTGGTGGCCGCGCCGGGCCCTGTCGGGCACGGTGCGGGAGGCGCCACATCGGCGGGCACCGCGGGCAATGCGGGCACTGCGGGCACTGCGGCCACTGCGGCCACTGCGCCAGGCACCCGGACGCCTGTGCTGCTGATAAAGGGCTGGACAGCAGCCGCCCCCGCCCCCTCCACCACCACCGCCACCACCCCGCCCGGGCATTCGGGTGATTTGCCGGATGCCCTGCTGTTGCTGGCCGACACGGCAACGCTGCCGCTGGCGCGCCGTTTGCTGGACCGCTGCCCCCGCGGCCGCATCGTCGCGCTGGACGATGAGACGGCCACCGCCGCGCTGTGGCGCGAGCTCGACACGGCGCCCGGTGCCGCGCTGCCCTGGTCGGGTTGCATCGACCTCGTGGGTTGCGGCACGGTGCGACCGTCGGCGGCTTCGTGGCTGCCGCTGCTGCAGCGGCTGGTCGCGCGCTGGATGGCAGCGGCGGGAACGCCCATGCTCCTGGGCGTCACCCGCGGGCTGGAGTCGGTGCACGGCGGCGCGGTCAACACGGCTGGCGCCGAGCGTGCCGGCGTGTACCGCATGCTGCAGAGCGAGTACCCCAAATTGCGATCACGCCACCTGGACCTGGATCCGGCCGCTGGCGACGAAGCTGCGCTGCAGCACATTGCCGCCGAGTGGCAGGTTCCCGGTGACGACGCCGAGACCTGCTACCGCGACAACCGGCGCCACGTGGCCGTGCTGCAGCTTCAGCCGCCGCTGGCAGAGCCGGCACCGCTGGCCTTCGCACCCGACCGGGTGCTCTGGATCACCGGCGGCACACGCGGCATCGGCCTGCTCTGCGCCGAGCACTTCGTGGCTCGCCACAGCGTGCGCAAGCTGGTGCTGTGCGGCCGCGACGCGCTGCCACCCCGCGCCGGCTGGCCGGCGCTGCTGTCCGCAGGCGCCGCAGGTGACCGCGCACTGGTGCGCAAGATTGAAGCCGTGCAGCGGCTCGAAGGCCTGGGCGTGCAGGTCGAGACACTGGCGCTGCCGCTGGAGAACGCCGACGCGGTGCGCGTGCAGGTGCAGCGCATCGGCGCCGCGCTGGGCCGCATCGGCGGCCTGCTGCATTGCGCCGGCAGCAACGACTGGAACAACCCGGCCTTCGTGCGCAAGCCGCTGGCCGAGATCGAGAAGGTGCTGGCACCCAAGGTCGGTGGCCTTGACGCGCTGCTGGCCGCGATGCAGGGCGAGCCGCTGCAGTTTGTGGTGCTGTTCTCTTCGGTGTCGGCGATCGTGCCTGCGCTGGGCGCGGGCCAGAGCGACTATGTGGCGGCCAACGCCTACATGGACAGCGTCGCGCAGGCACGTGCCGGGCAGATGCCAATCGTGAGCATCCAGTGGCCTTCGTGGAAGGACACCGGGATGGGCGAGGCCACGACGCGGGCCTACCGGCAGACGGGGCTGCTGAGCCTGACCGATGCCGAGGGGCTGCGCCTGCTCGACCAGGTGATCGGCCAGCGGCCAGGGCCGGTGGTGTTGCCGGCGCTGGTCGCGGACGCCGCCTGGCAGCCGCAGCGATTGATGCTGCGCGCTGCGGCGCCGGCCGCCCCGACAGCCACGACAGCCACCACAGCCACCACAGCCACGACGGTGCCGGCCCCTGCCGGCCGCAGCGAAGTCGTGGCCTGGCTGACCCGCCTGTTTTCCATGGAACTGATGCTGGCGCCAGGTTCCCTGGACCCGGAGGTGCCGTTCACCGACTATGGCGTCGATTCGATCATGCTGGCGCAGATCCTGCGCCGCGTCGACGACGCCCTGAACGCGGCCGGCAAGGCCGAGGCGCTCGATCCTTCGGTGTTCTACGAGCACCCGACGCTGAATTCGTTCGCGGACTGGCTCGGCGGCACGCACGCCCAGGCCCTGGGCCGGGCGCTGGCGCCGGCGCAGGCCGTGGTGGCCGTGGGGTCTGGGGTGCCGGCGGTGGCAGCGGCCACTGCGCCGCCATCCACCCCGCCATCCATCCTGCCCCCTATGCCGCCTGCTCCGCTCACGCCGCAGGCTGCAGCGGGCGAAGCCGGTGCCGCCACCCTGCCCGGCGCGGGGCTGGACATCGCGGTGGTGGGCTTGTCGTGCCGCTTCGCGGGCGCGCCCGACCTCGACGCGTTCTGGCAGCTGTTGTCCGAAGGGCGCTCCGGCATCCAGGCCGTGCCTGCCGAACGGTGGGGGCGCGCCACGGCATTCCACGCCGGCCTGCTCGACGACGTGGCGCATTTCGACCCCGGCCACTTCCTGATCCCGGACAGCGATGCCGCAGCCATGGACCCGCAGGCCCTGATGCTGCTGGAGGAAGGCTTGCGCGTGTTCCACCACGCCGGCTACGAGGCCCGGGAGATGAAGGGCAGCGAGACCGGGGTCTTCATCGGTGCACGCAGCAACCACCGGCCGGACGACAGCACGCTGGCGCAAGCGCGCAATCCGATCGTCGCGGTGGGGCAGAACTACCTTGCCGCCAACCTGTCGCAGTGCTTTGACCTGCGCGGACCGAGCCTGGTGGTCGACACCGCCTGCTCGTCGGCGCTGGTGGCGATGCAGATGGCGGTGCACGCGCTGCGTGCCGGCCAAATCGGTGCCGCGCTGGTGGGTGGCATCAGCCTGCTGCGTTCGGACGAGGTGCACCGCCTGTTCGAGCGACGCAAGCTGCTGGCCCGCGCCGGCGAATTCCACATCTTCGACCGCCGCGCTGGCGGTGTGGTGCTGGGCGAAGGCGTGGGCATGGTGCTGCTGAAGACCGTGCAGCAGGCGCTGCGCGACGGCGACCGCATCCATGCCGTGATCCGGGGCCTGGCCGTCAACAACGACGGCCGCACCGCCGGCCCGGCGACGCCGAACCTGCAGGCCCAGAAGGCGGTGATGCAGCGCGCGCTGCACGACAGCGGCGCGACGCCCGAGCAGGTGCGCTACATCCACGTCAACGGCTCCGGCAGCGAAGTGACCGACCTGCTGGAGTTGAAGGCGCTGCAGGCGGTCTACCGGCCCGCAGACGCTGCGCCCGTGCCCTGCGAACTGGGCTCCACCGAGCCCAACATCGGGCATCCGCTCGCGGCCAAGGGCATGGCAGCGTTCATCCAGGCGGCGTCGATGCTGTCGCACCGCATGAGCGTGCCGTTCCTGTCGGGCCAGGAGCCCATGCAGCACTTCGACATCGGTGCGTCTCCCTTCAGTTTCACACGCGAGGCCTCGCCCTGGGCTGAAGGGCGTGCGCTGGCCGCCGTCAACTGCTTTGCCGATGGCGGCACAAACGTGCACGTGATCCTGGAGGCCTGGCAGAGCGCAGCGCAGGACGCGCCACGCCGCCGCCCGCTGGCCCTGCCGGCGCTGAAGCGGCGGCACATCGGTGCGGGAGCTGCAGCGCAAGGCGCGCTGCAAGCCGCAGCCGAAGTGGCTGCGGCCGTGGTGTCGGGCCCGCTGCCGGCGGCCTGGCCGCGTGTGTCGTCGGCGGCGTCCGCTCCTTATCTCCTGAGCGCCGAGCACCCGGTGCTGCGCGACCACAAGGCCTATGGGCAGCGCCTCCTGCCAGGGCTGGCCTACATCGACCTGCTGTTCCAGCACTTCCAGGGCCTGGGTTTCGACCACGGCCAACTCGAGCTGCGCAACCTCTCCATCTACCAGCCGCTGACGGTGGACGCCGACCAGTCGGTGCTGCTCGACATCCGCTGCACGGAGAGCGCGGGCCCCGTGTGGCAGATCGAGCTGCTGGGCCGCGAGCAGCGCGGCCCAGCACTGTCCGAGCCCAAGCGCTACGCCGTGGCCGAGATGCGGCAGGCTGGGCCGGTGGCCTTCGGCGCCACGATCGACGTCGCAGCCGTCCGCCACCAGGCGCAGCGCAGCCTGGATCTCGACACGCTGTACGGGCAGTGCCGGCTGCAGCGCCTGGACCATGCGGGGGTCATCAAGGCCGAGGGGCAGGTGCACGAAGCCGAGGATGCAACCTGCATCGAGATCGCGCTGGGCGCGCAGGCGCTGCCCGGCGCCGGCAGCCACCTGTTCCACCCGACGCTGATCGACGGCAGCAGCGTCGGCGCGCAGCGGTTGTTCGCGGCCTTCTTCGAGGGCGAATCGCGGCTGATCCTGCCGCTGTTCTACGAATCCTTCCGCGCCAGCGCAGCGCTGCGCGAACGCTGCATCACGCGCATTCCCGCAGCATCGGTACGGCGCCGCAACGAGCTGCTGTACATGAACCTCGAGTTCTTCGACGCCACCACCGGCCGCCAGGTGGCCGAGCTGCGGAACTACGCCTGCAAGCTGGTGCGCGATGCCAGCGCCATCAACGGCAGCAGTGACGGCGCGGCGGTGCCGCGTGCGGCGTCAGCGGCAGTACCGCTTGCAGCCGCAACGGTGGCGACGTCTGCGCTGCCTGCCGCGGCTGCCGCAGGTGCGGCGCCGGCGGCCGAAGGCGACTGTTCAGGCGCCGAAAACTTCCTGGCCGAGCTGATTGCCAAGCGCATCGGCACACCGGCCGATCAGATCGACATCGGCCTGGGCTACTACGAGCTCGGCCTCGATTCGGCGCGGCTGCTCGACCTGGTCGGCGCGCTGGAGAAACAGGTCGGCAGTCCCCTGGCGCCGACGCTGCTGTTCGAGTACACGACCATCGCCGAGCTGGCCGCCTACCTGACGCAGACCTACCCGGCGGCCTGGCCGCAACAGACCGCCGCCGCTGCCGCTGCGGCTGCCACCGCAGCCCCGGTGGCGCCAGCGGTTGCCGCCGCGCCCGCCGAACAGGCTCCGACACGGCCCGACACAGGCGTCCCGTTGCAGATGTCGGCCCACCGCGCCGTGTCGACCGACATCGCGATCATCGGCATGGCCGGCCGCTACCCCGGTGCGCGCACGCTCGACGAGTTCTGGCGCAACCTGCAGGACGGCAAGGACTGCATCACCGAAGTGCCCGCCTCGCGCTGGGCAGCCGATCGGTTGCAGGGCGTGAAGTCGCCTTCGGGCAAGTCGATGTCCCGATGGGGCGGCTTCATCGACGACCCCGACTGTTTCGACGCGCAGTTCTTCCGCATCTCGCCGTTCGAGGCCAAGCTGCTCGACCCACAGCAGCGCCAGTTCCTGGAGGTGTGCTGGGAGACGATCGAGGACGCGGGCTACACGCCGAAGACGCTGGCCACCCCGCGGGGCCGCAACCAGCGCCGCGACGTGGGGGTCTACGTGGGCGTCATGCACAACGACTACGCCATCCTCACCGCAGAGGCGATTGCCCGCGGCACACCGACGCCGGTGTCGCTGAACTACGCGCAAATCGCCAACCGCGTCTCGTACTTCTGCAACTTCCACGGCCCGAGCATGGCCATCGACACCGTGTGCTCGTCATCGCTGATCGCCGTTCACCTGGCGCTGCAGAGCGTGCGCAGCGGCGAATGCGAAGTGGCACTGGCCGGCGGCGTGAACCTGTCGATCCACCCGCTCAAGTACCTGACGTACGGGCTGATGGACATGCATGCCAGCGACGGCCGCTGCCGCACCTTCGGCAACGGCGGCGACGGCTACGTCTCTGCGGAGGGCATTGGCGCAGTGCTGCTCAAACCGCTGTCGGCAGCGGTCCGCGACGGCGACCAGGTCTATGCGGTCATCAAGGGCAGCACGACCAACCACGTCGGCACGGTCAGCGGCCTGACCGTGCCCAGCCCGGTGGCGCAGGCGGACATGATCGAGCAGTGCCTCGACCAGACCGGCATCCACCCGCGCACCATCAGCTACGTCGAGGCGCACGGCACCGGCACATCGCTCGGAGACCCGATCGAGATCCAGGGTCTGGTGCGCGCCTTCGGCCACCAGACCGCGGACAAGCAGTACTGCGCCATCGGTTCGGTGAAGTCCAACATCGGGCATGCCGAGTCGGCGGCCGGCATCAGCGGGCTGACCAAGGTGGCGCTGCAACTGCGCCACAAGACGCTCGTGCCGTCACTGCACTCGCGCGAGCTGAACACCCACCTCGATTTTGCGAACACGCCGTTCTACGTGCAGCAGGTGAAGGCGCCGTGGCCGCAACCGCTGGTGCCGGAGCACGGCCAAGGGCAACAGCAGCCGCGCCGCGCGGCACTGAGTTCGTTCGGCGCCTCGGGCTCGAACGCCCATGTGATCGTGGAAGAGTACCTGTCGGCGCAGCCGGCCGTGCCGGATGCCCCGCGCCGCGCCGTGGTGGTGCCGCTGTCGGCGAAGAACCCCGACCGCCTGGCCGCGTATGCCAAGCGCCTGCTCGACCACCTGCGCGCAGGGACCGCGCTGCCGGCGCTGCCCGATCTGGCGGGCACGCTGCAGCGTGGACGCGAGGCGATGAACGAGCGTCTGGCCCTGGTGGCCAGCGACGCTGCCGAACTGGCTGCGGCCCTGCAGTCCTTCCTGGACGGAGACCTTGCCGCCGGTGCCGCCTGCTACCGCGGCAGCCTGAAGCCCGGCAAGAAGGCCGCCACCGTGGCCGAGGCCGATGCCGCCGTGCGCCGCTGGACCGCCGAAGGTGCCGCCCGGCCGCTGGCCGAAGCCTGGGTCCAAGGCGCGCTGATCGATTGGGACGCGCTGCACCAGGCCACGTTTGCGGGCCGGCCGCTGTGGCGCGTCAGCCTGCCGACGTATCCGTTCGCGAAAGAGCGCCACTGGCTGGACCTGCCGACGCCGCAGCCACCGGCCCGCAAGCCGGGGACCGGCACCTCCCCTGCGTGGGTGGCCCCGCCCGAAGCACGCGCGCCGATCTACTTCACGCCCCGCTGGCAGCCACAGCCGCTGGACAGCGCGATGAACGAAGGACCTGCCGCCCCGGCAGCGAAGACCACGGTCTTCCTGATCGGTGCCGATCACGCGCTGGCCGCGCGTCTGCTGCAGGATCAGGTTGCCGACCATGCAGCCGCGTGGCCGGTCACGGACGATGCGGCCGGCGACCTGGTGCAACACGCGCTGCAACTGCTGCGCCACTGCAAGGACCCCGAACGTGTGCGGCGCGGCACGCCGGAGCGGCTGCTCGTCGTCGCGCCCTATCGCGGCAGCGACTACCCCCACCGCGGGCTGATGGGGGCGCTGCGCACGATCTCGCTTGAACTGCCGTTCATCGAGACGCGGCTGGTCCTGGATGCCGCGCTGGCGTCCGGCGACACCGCGGTGCTGCTGCAGCACCTGGCGGCCGAACGGCAGGCCCAGGACGGGTGCACCGAGGTGACTTATCCGCCGCAAGGCCCGCGGCAGGTGTTGGCGCAGGTGGTGCTGGATGCACCGACGGCTGCGAACCCTGCTGCGCAACGCCCGCTCGCAGGGCTCGTGCGCGAACGCGGCGTGTACCTGATCACCGGCGGCCTGGGCGGCCTGGGGCAGCTGTTCACCAGGCACCTGGGCCGGGGCACCAGCGCACGTTTTGTGCTGACCGGGCGTTCACTGCTCGATGGGCGACGCCGCGCGCAACTGGCCGCGCTGGTGGCCGATGGCGTGAACGCCGAGTACCTGCCTTGCGACACCAGCGACTGGAAGGATGTGCGGCGCCTGGTCGCCCACATCGTGGTCGAACACGGTGCTCTGCACGGTGTGGTGCACAGCGCAGGCGTGCTGGCCGACAACTTCATCTCGAGGAAAACCGAGTCCGAAGTGGCCGCAGTGATAACGGCCAAGGCGCAGGCCATCGTGCACCTGGACGAGGCCACGCGCGACCAGGCACTGGACTTCTTCGTCGCGTTCTCGTCGGTGGCGGCGCTGGGCAACCCGGGGCAGTTCGACTACGCCACTGCCAACGCCTTCCTCGGCGCCTTCGCGGGCTGGCGTGCTGAGCAGGTTGCGCGCGGGAAGCGACAGGGCCGCAGCCTGGCCATCGACTGGCCGTTGTGGCGCGACGGTGGCATGTCGGTGCAGCCGGCCTACGAGCAGTTCATGCGTGAGACCTTGGGCATCGTGCCGCTCGGCGAAGCCACCGGCGTCCAGGCCTTCGCGGCGGCACTGGCATCGCCGGAACACCAGTTCGGTGTGTTCGAAGGCGACCGCCAGAAAGTGGCCCGGCTGCTGGCGCGCCCTGCACGGCCGGCGGCTGCGCGTGCCGCGTCAACCCGCACGGGCGCGTCAACCGCGTCTTCCGCGCTGCGCGCCGAGCAGCGCGACGCGGTCGAGTCGGTGGCGCGCGCGGCCGTGGCCGAAGCGCTGGGAATGGCGCCGGAGACGGTGGACCTGCAGGTGGATTTCGCCGACTACGGCATGGACTCGATCGGCGCCACCAAGGTGGCCAACGCGATCAACCAGCGGCTCGGGCTCGAATACACCGGCGCGGTTTTCCTGGAACTCAACACCGCCGGCAAGTTGATCGAGCACCTGCAAGCGCTTGCGCCCACGGAGCCACCGGCCGCCGAGCCGACACCGACACCGACACCAACGCCAACGCCATCGCCATCGCCATCGCCATCGCCATCTCTATCGCCATCTCTATCGCCAACGCCAACGCCATCGCCAACGCAGCGGGTCGCGATCATCGGCTACGACGCCCGGCTGCCGGGCGCGCCCGACGTGCCGACCTACTGGCGCAAGCTGCTGTCCAAGGAAATCGCCACCGAAGACGTGCCACCCTCGGAGTGGCACGCGCGCGGCGTGGCCTGCGGGCGCGACGCCAGTTTCCCGGCCATGCGCCATGCCGCCCTGCTGCAGGGCATCGACCAGTTCGATGCCGACTTCTGGGACATTGCCGACGGCGATGCGCGGGCGATGGACCCGCAAGAGCGGCTGCTGTTGCGCAGCATCTGGCACTGTGTCGAGCAGGCCGGCGTGTCGATGCAGACGCTGACCCAGCGCCGTGTCGGCCTGTTCCTGGCGCTGGACGCGGTGGACTATGCGACGCTGCCGCGGCAGCACGGCGACGCGGCGGCCGGCGCGCCCATCCTGACCAGCGCCGGCATGATTGCCAACCGCATCTCGTACCACTGCGACTTCAAGGGGCCCAGCGAGGCGGTCGACACCGCCTGCGCAAGCACCTTCGTTGCGCTGCGCCGCGCCGCGCAGGCCATTGCCAGCGGTGAATGCGAAACCGCGATCGTTGGCGGCGCGAAGATCCTGCTCGACCCCGCCGGCTTTGCCGACCGCGACGCGGGAGAGATCCTGACCCGCACGCCGCGCATGTTCCCGTTCGACGCACAGGCTGAAGGTTACGTGCGCGGCGAGGGCGTGGGTTGCGTGCTGCTCAAGGCACTCGACCAGGCCGAGCGCGACGGCGACACGGTGCACGCGGTGATCGCCGGCATCGGCATCACGCACAACGGCCGCCGCGCCCTGTCGCAGGTGGCGCCCAGTGTCGAAGGCCAGCGCCAGGCGATGCGCGAGGCCTACCGCTGTGCCGGCTTCGGACCGGAGGCGGTGAACTACATCGAGGCGCACGGCACCGCCAACAGCTTCAGCGACGCGTCGGAACTGGCCGCGTTCAAGCTGCACTTCAAGGAATCGATGAGCGCCGAGCACTACCGCCAGCACCGCTGCGCGGTCAGCACCGTCAAGGCCAACATCGGTCACCTCGAAGGCGCGTCCGGCATGGCTTCGCTGATCAAGGCAGTGCTGGCGCTGCGCGAGGGCACGATCGCACCGATCGCAACCTGGTCGAAGCTGCACCCGTCGATCCTGCTGGCCGGCTCACCATTCCACTTCCCGACCGAGGCCACGCCCTGGGAACGCCTGCCGACCGCAGGCGGCGCGCCGCCACCGCCACGGCGCGTGGGCCTGCATTCAATCGGCATCGGCGGCGTCAACGCGCACGTGCTGCTCGAAGAGCATCCAACCGCACCGCGACTGGCCGCGCCTGCAGGCGCCGGCGGCCCCCAGCTGGTGCTGTTGTCGGCGCGGTCGCGTGCCGCGCTGGACGCGCACTTCAAGCGCTGGCACGCGCACCTGGCCGCGTGTGTGGCGGACGAAAGAGCGACTCTGGATGAGCTGGCTGCTGCGTCCCGCACCGGCCGCGACGCGATGCCCTACCGGGCAGCTTTCGTGGCCGACAGCATCCCGGTGCTGATGGACCTGCTGGCGCGAGGCGCCGATGCACTGGCCACAGGGCCTGTCGAGTCGCCCGGCCTCTTCGCCGCAGTGGGCCACGCCGCACGCAAGCCAAAGGCAGCGACGCACGCCGCCCCAGCTGCCGGGCCAGCCTCGGGCGCAGGCGCAGGCGCAGGCACGGGTGCGGGTGCGGGTGCGGGTGCGGGTGGCATGGCGGCACGGGCCCGGGCCTGGCTGGCGGGCGGGGCGATCGACGCCTCATGGGGCAGCGACGCAGCGCCACGCCGGGTGGCGATTCCGACCTACCCCTTCCAGGAACGGCGGGTCTGGTGGGAGCCGCCTGGTTTGCCAGCCCGCGCAGAAGGGGCTGCGAAGCAACCCGCCGACCCCTTCGACGCGCTGTTCTACGAGACCTTCGTGCAACCCGCCGAGCGGCGCACGGCGCCGCAGGTCGGCACGCCGTAGGCCCCGGCGCAGTCGCGCAACCACCCCGGCGCCGCACCGGCTTTGTTCACTCAGTCACCCACTCACCCCCCAACTGCCAGGAATCCCATCATGGAACACAAGCAGGCACTGCTGGACAAGGTCCTCACGCTGGTTTCGGAAACGCTCGACCTGTCCCCGCGCGACATCGCGGCCGACGTCAACATCCAGGAGCTGGGCTTCGGCTCGGTGACGCTCGTCAGCTTCGTCGAGAAAATGTCGGCCTGGTTGGGCGATGACGTCCACCCCGGTGTGTTCTTTGAACACTCGACGCTGAACGCCTTCGTAGGCTACCTGCTCGAGCACAAGCACGGTGCCGTCGAGCGCGCCCTGTCCAAGCCCGCGACGGCTGCCGTGAAGGCGCCACAGACCGGCGGTGACGACGCGATGTGGCAGACGCTCGAAGCACGGATGACGGCCGATGCGGCCGATGCGGTCTCGCTGCGGCACTTGGCCCAGACTGCGAAGAAGCCACTGCCGCAGAACGTCCCGGTCATCGTCGGCGGCGGCATCGGCGGCATGCTGATCAGCCGCGCGCTGTGCAAGAAGAACATTCACCATGTGCTGGTCGGCTCCAGCCAGCTCGGCGACACCCCGAAGCTGGGCGAGTCGATGACCGAGGCCTGCACGATCGAGTTCACGCAAGACTTCAAAGGCTACGAGAAGTACCTGTTCAAGAAGGACATGACACCGTTCTTCATGGGCGACATCGTCGCCGGGCTGCGCTTCGACTTCTTCGGCACCATGGCTTCGCTGTTCGAGAACGACGTGCCGCGCACCTTCATCCACGTCGACCGCATCGGCTTCGACCAGGCCCTGTTCGACGAAGTGAGCGTCCGTCCCGAATGCCACTGGATCGACAGCGTGGTCACCGACGTCGAACACGACGCCGCCAGCGACAAGATCACTGCGTTGCGGCTGAAGTCCGGCGAGACGATCTCGCCGACCTATGTCTGGGACTGCACGAACCACATCCGCCTGCTCGGTCGCAAGCTTGCGATCCCGTATCAGGACTTCGACGCGCCGCGCCAGGTGATCTTCACGCACTACTGCCAGAAGGACCGCAAGGACCTGTGCCACCGCGAAGACCTGCCCTGGATGCACGCGACCACGCTGCTGCGCGCGCACCAGGCCGTCGACGGGCTGGAGGGCGTGTCCTGGTTCATTCCGCTGGGCAGCTACGTGTCGGTCGGGATCAGCGTGCTGCCCCAGGACATCGGTGACCGCAACCCGGAAGAGATCATCACCGCGTTGACCAAGGCCTACCAGATTCGCGGCCTGGACTACACGAAGGACTTCTCGCGCCGCAAGGAGATCGTCAGCGTGCCGTCGCAGCACTTCATGTACGAGCGCTGCTTCGGCAGCAACTGGTCCATGGTCGGCGGCAGCGCAGCCAGCACGTGGTTTACCTCCGGCTCGCAGATCAGCATGCTGGCGTGCATGGCCTCGATGGCGGACAAGATCATCGAGCAGCCAAAGGTCTACGGCGAGCACTACAGCCGCCACGTGCGCGGTTTCGCGCGCACGCAGACCGTGTACGACACCCTGCTGAGCTCCAACATCGGCCCGCTGGACGCGATGAAATTCCTCTCCGGCATCGTCGATCAGGCGCGCCGGCGCATCTCGTCGTACTACATGTTCCGCAAGGGGCTGGAGTCGCCTGCGGCACATATCGCGCGCGAGCTGTGGGAGGAGCAGGTGGTGGTCGACAAGCAGTACTTCGAGTTCCTGCGCCAGATCGCCACGCACGTGCAGCCCGCACAGCGCAAGGACCAGGCCGCGGCCATCTTCGAGAAACTTGCCGCGATGAAGGAGCACGCGCAGCGCGTGCGCATCCCCTACCTGCGCGGCAGCAACGCCCGGCGCGAGAAGGCCGACCTCTTTCTGTAGCCATCCGACGGGTTTGCAGAACTGCGCCGGACGCGGCCGGCGCCCCAGTCCTGCCTGAGTGAAGACGGACTGGCTCCAGTGGAGAAGAAGATGAATCAGAGTCGCAAGAATTACCGCCAGCCTTGGGCGGAAGACATCGTCCGCCGCTACCGGCAGGCCTGGAACGGCGGGCTTGCGCAGGTCGAAGCGGCGCAGCTCTTCGCGCCGCAATTGGTGCTGCACCTGCACGACGATGAACTGCACGGCCTGGCAGCCCTGCACAGCCTGATGGACCAGGCCCGTCAGGCCACGCAGGCGCTGGACTTGCAGCCGGAGCTGGTGCTGGCGCAGGGCGACCTGGTGCTGCTGTTTCACCGCTGGACGGCGCGCCGCTGGCATCCGGACATCGTCGGCGGCGACACGGTGTCGAACTACTGCAAGCTGGTGCTGCGGGTGCAGGACGGCCGGATCGCCGAGCTGTGGCAACAGGCGCCGGACTACCTGTACCTGCTGGGCAAGCGGCCGTTTGCCGGACCGATGCAGTACCCGCGCGTCGTCGAAGAGCCGCTGCTGGTGGACGACGGTGACGGCATCTACCCGACCACAGACGAGCTGACGCTGCAGATGAGCGGCCTGTTCAAGCGCATGAACGACTGCTTCATGAACCGCGCCTCGCTGCGCGAGATGAACGACATCCAGAACGAAGACCTGACGTACGACACCGGCCGCACGCAGGGCAGTGGCGTGCAGTCGTGGAAGACCTTTGCGTACGCGCTGCACACCTGCCTGGGCACGCAGCGCGGCACGCGTTTTGACGACCTGTATGTCCGGCGTGGCGAATGGCTGCAGGTGTTCCTGCGGGCGACGCCCGACGCGCCGTCGCCGCACCACCTGCAATGTGCCGACGGGTTGATCGCGTCGATGCAGATGACGGTGCGTGACGGCAAGATCCAGGCCCTGAAGACCCGCATCGAGAACTACATCCAGTTCCTGGACACCGACTTCACGCGCCATGGCGCGCGGCTGAAGGCGCTGTTCCAGGGCCAGTGCAAACCGGTGGTGCAGGCCTCGGCAGCGGCGCCGGTCAGGGCTGGCGGTGGACTGGCACCGCCCGGCGTGGCCATCGTCGGGATCGCCGGCCGCTTTCCGCAATGCGACTCGGTGGCGGAGTTCTGGGAGGCGCTGCAGTCGGGGCAAACGCTGATCTCGGCATTCCCCGAGTCGCGCCCCTGGCTGCACAGCGGCACCGACATCCGCCATGCGGGTTTCATCGATGCCGTCGATCACTTCGATGCACCGTACTTCCGGATCCTGCCCGAAGAGGCCGCCCACATCGACCCCCAGCAGCGCCTGCTGATGCAGGAGATCGTGCATGCGATGGAGGACAGCGGGCACCCCGCTGCCGCCTTTGCCGGCCCGCGCACGGGACTGTTCGTCGCGACCCTGTGCGAGGACCACCAAAAACTGCTGCAGCAGTGCGGGCGGCTGGACGAGCCGCGCAGCTGGGCCGGCAACGAAAACGCGATGTTCCCCGCCAAGCTGGCCCGGCACTTCGACATCCAGGGGCCGTGCCGCTACATCAACGCGGAGTGCACCAGTTCGCTGGTGGCGCTGCACGAGGCCGCTGCACTGATCCGCGCCGGCGAGATCGACCAGGCCATCGTCGGCGCGACGAACCTGCTGCTGCACCCCTACGGCTTCGCGGTGCGGCGCGACGCGCTTCTGACGGACGAGCCGCAGGCGCGCGTCTTCAGCAAGGACAGCCGCGGCCAGCTGCGCGGCGAGGCCATCGTGGCCGTCATCCTGAAGGCACTGCCGCGCGCCGTCGCCGACGGCGACCGCATCCATGGCCTCTTGGCGGGCTCGGCGGTCAACAACAGCGGCCGCACCCTGTCGCTGGTGGCCGGCCACGTGCCGCAACAGGCCAGGGCGATCACCGAAGCCTGGCGCGCGGCCGGTGTCGATGCGGGCCAGGTGTCGCTGATCGAATGCCATGCCTCGGGCGTGCGCGGCGGGGACTTCGCAGAAGTTGCCGCAATCCGCCAGGCCTTTGCCGGGCGGCGTGAAGAAGCGAGCGGTTCGCCGTGCCTGCTGGCCACGGCCAAGGCCGCTACCGGCCACGCCGAGGCGGCGTCCGGGCTGGTGTCGCTGATCAAGGTGCTGCTGCAGATGCGCCACCGTCAGGTGCTGGCGGTGCATGGGCTGGGTGAACCCGATCCGGAACTGCCGTTCGAGCCGCGGCACTTCGCGCTGGCCACCACGACTGCGCCGTGGACCGCGCCCCAGACCGCGCGGGCGGGCGAGCCCGCCACCCTGATCGCGGGCATCAACGCCTTTGCCGCCGGCGGCTACAACGCACACGTCGTGGTCCAGGCGTACGCCCCGATCGGCGCCGCCGCGCCGCCGCCGGCCGGGCCGCAGGCCATCGTCGCGTCGGCGGGCTCGCAGGCCGGCTTGGCTGCACGGCTGCGCGACTGGCAGCGGTGGCTGGAAAAGTCAGGGCCTGCGGTCGCGCTGGCGGACCTGGCCGCCACGAGCCAGCGCCGCGATGTGCTGAAGCACCGAGTGGTCTTCGTCGTCGACCGGCTCGACGCGCTGCCGCCGCTGATCGACGCCGTCCTGGCGGGTGCAGCGCTGCCACCGAACGTGCACGTCAGCACGCTCGGCGGCGATGGCCCGCGCGACACGAGCGCCGCGGCGCTGCCACCGGCCGGCCAGCCGGTGCCCTGGACGGCGCTGGCGGTGCAGTGGTGCGCCGGCCGCACCATCGACTGGGCGCAGCTCGCGCGGCGCACCGGCGGGCAGCTTTTGCCCGACCTGCCCGGCACCCGGTTCGAGGGCCGGCGCCACTGGCTGCCCGATACCCTGGCCACCGCGCGGCAGGCGCCGGAGGCGGTGCGGCCGCACCCGCACCCGCACCCGCGTCCGCACCCGCGACCGCACCCGCGTCTGCACCCGCTGTTGCACGAGAACATCTCGCACCTGGGGCAGCAGCGCTACCGCACCCGATTCACCGGCGACGAGCCCGTGCTCGCCGACCACCGCGTGCTCGGCCGCAGGATGCTGCCTGGCGTGGCCACGCTGGAGATGGTGCGTGCGGCGGTGAGCGATGCCTTGCCACCGGCCGGCGCGGCGGCCGCTGAACCGCTGGACGTGCAGATCCGCAACGTCGTGTGGCTGCAGCCGATCGCCACCGCAGCCGACGGGCCGCAGCCGCTCGAGGTGTTCGTCGAGCTGCGGGCCATCAAGGCACCCGTTGCGGCGGACGAGCCGATGCTGGGTTTCGAGGTCACCACCTTCGACGCCGACGGCGGGCGTCGACTCCACTGCCAGGGGTCAGCGACCGCGCGGCCGGCGGCGACATCGCCCGCAACGCAGCCCGGATCGGCCCCGCCGGTGCTGGACTTGGCGGCATGGCGGGCCGCCTTCCAGCCGGCGCCCATGACCGTGCCGCAGCTGTACGCCACCTACGAGGCAATCGGCATCGGGTACGGGCCCAGCTACCGCGCCGTGGTCGCGTTGTTGGCGGGGCAGGATGAAACGGGTGCGCCTGCCGTGCTGGCCGAGCTGCGCGCGCCGTCGGCGCTGGAGCCCGACTGCCTGCTGCCGCCTGCACTGTTGGACGCCGCCGTGCATGCCGCGCTGGCGCTGCTGGCGGGCACGGGCGGGCAGCCGCCGCAGCAGCCTGGACGGCAGCCGCCACTGCCCTTCGCGCTGGAGTCGCTGCAGCTGCTGCACCGATGCAACCCCCGCATGTGGGCGCTGATCCGCCACGCACCGCAACCGCAGCAGCGGCCCGAAGCCGACGAAGAAAGCAGCGGCGCCGTGCACAAGCTGGACATCGACCTGCTCGACGGCGATGGCCGTGTCTGCGTGCGCCTGGGCCGGCTGTCGCTGCGCAGCGGTGAAAGGCCTGCACCGCGGCCGCGGCAGCAGCCGGTCGCCGGCGCGCCGGTGGCCGCCCTGCCCCGCAGCGACGCCCTGCGCAAGCGCGTCCTGGCCGAGCTGCGGCAGGAGGTGGGTGCGGTGCTGCAGGTCAGCGCGGACGAGATTGATCCACACGACGAACTCAGCCAGTACGGCTTCGATTCGATCAACCTCACGCAATTCGGCAACCGCCTGAACGATCGCTACGCACTGCCGGCCGACCGGCCGCTGAACCCGACGATCTTTTTCGACTACCCGACCCTGAGCGGCTTCGCCGGCTACCTGGTTGCGCATTACCGTGAAGCGATCGAGTCGGCCACCGGCCTGCCAACCGCCGCGCCCGCGGCCGAAGCACCGGCTGCGACCGTGACCGCGCCGCCACCGTGTGTTCACCGGGAACGCGGCGCTGCCCCGCCGGCCACCGGTGGCCGGGGCAGCGTGGACATCGCGATCGTCGGCATCAGCGGCCGCTTCCCGATGGCCGATGGCATCGACGCCTTCTGGCGCAACCTTGAAGCCGGGCGCGACTGCATCACCGAAGTGCCGGCCGAGCGCTGGGACTGGCGTGCGGTCTGGGGCCACCCGCAGAAGGAGCCCAACAAGACCGACGTCAAGTGGGGCGGCTTTATCGACGGCATCGACGAGTTCGATCCGCTGTTCTTCGGCATCTCCCCGCGCGAGGCCGAGCTGATGGACCCGCAGCACCGCCTGCTGTTGCAGCACGTGTGGCAAGCGATCGAGGACGCCGGGACCGACCCGCGCAGCCTGTCGGGCAGCAGCACCGGCGTCTTCCTCGCCACCGCCAGCAGCGGCTACACCGGCCTGATGGCGCAGTCCGGCCACGCCGTTGAGGGATCGTCCATCACGGGCACCGTGCCTTCGGTGGCACCGAACCGCATCAGCTACTTCCTGGGCCTGCACGGACCGAGTGAGCCGGTCGAGACAGCCTGCTCGTCTTCGCTGGTGGCCATCCACCACGCCATCGTCGCGATGCAGGCGGGCAGCTGCGACAGCGCCCTGGTGGGCGGCGTCAACACCGTGATCACGCCCGAAGGCCACATCGGCTTCCGGCGCGCCGGCATGCTGTGCGAAGACGGCCGGTGCAAGGCCTTCTCCAGGCACGCCAACGGCTACGTGCGCGGAGAAGGCGTGGGTGTGCTGTACCTCAAGCGCCTGGCCGATGCCCAGCGCGACGGCGACCCGGTCTACGCCGTGATCAAAGGCAGTGCCGAAAACCACGGCGGCCGCGCAAATTCGCTGACCGCGCCCAACCCGAAGGCGCAGGCGGCACTTGTCGAGGCCGCGCACCGCCAGGCCGGTGTCGACCCGCGCAGCATCGGCTACATCGAGGCTCACGGCACCGGAACCGAGCTGGGCGACCCGATTGAGGTCAACGGGCTGAAAAGTGCGTTCGCGGGCCTGTACCGCGAGGTCGGCGCCGCCGAGCCGGCCGAACCTCACTGCGGCCTGGGCTCCGTCAAGAGCAACATCGGCCACCTGGAACTGGCCGCAGGCGTGGCCGGTGTGATGAAGGTGCTGATGCAGCTGCGCCACCGCACGCTGGCCCGCAGCCTGCACAGCGATGAGCCCAACCCCTACCTGCTGCTCGACGGCAGCCCGTTTTACGTGGTGCAGCAGGCCCGCAGCTGGGATGCGTGCCGCGATGCCGATGGCCGCTTGCTGCCGCGCCGCGCCGGCGTCAGCGCCTTTGGCTTCGGTGGCTCCAATGCGCACGTGGTGCTGGAGGAATACCCCGATGCCACCGAGCCTGCCGGGCCCGGCGCCGTGGCCGGAACCTGGCTGGTGCCGCTGTCCGCGCGCACCCGGCCGCAGGTGCTGCAGGCCGCTCAGCGGTTGTTGCAGGCGCTGCGCGACGGACACCACCACGGCCGGCCGATCGGCGAGCACACGTTGCGCGATCTCTCGTACACCTTGCAGGTCGGCCGCGACGCGATGGCCGAACGGCTGGTGCTCGTGGTCGGCTCGTTGGCTGAGCTGCGCGCCGGCCTGGAGGCGGTGACGGGCGGCGCAGAGCGTGGCGTCGGCCTGTACCTGGGCAGCACGCGGCCACACCGCGAGTCGATGTCCATCTTCCACGACGACGAGGACATGGAGCAGGCCGTGGCCGCCTGGCTGGCCAAGGGCAAACTGCACAAGCTGGCCGAGCTCTGGGTCAAGGGGCTGAAGGTCGACTGGCCGCGTCTGTACCCGGACACGCAGCGGCCGCAGCGCATCAGTCTGCCGCCGTACCCGTTTGCTCGCGAGCGCTACTGGGTGCCGGCGGCGACTGCCAACGTGCCCCGCTCGACACCCACGGCGGGCGCGGCGGGCGCGGCGGTCGAGTTGCACCCTTTGCTGCACGACAACATCTCGGACTTCACCAGCCAGCGCTACCGCGCGCGCTTCGGCGGCGAGGAGTTTTTCCTGCGCGACCACGTTGCACTCGGCCGGCGCGTGCTGCCGGCGGCGGCGTACCTCGAGATGGGCCGCGCCGCACTGGCCGACGCCGCACGCCAGCCGGTGCGCCGCCTGCGAAACGTGGTGTGGATGCTGCCGATGGTGGCCGAGCCGGGCTCCGGGCTCGATGTCCGCGTCGAGCTGGCGTTGCAGGGTGACGGCGAAGTCGCCTTCCAGGTGCGCGTGCAGCCGCCGGGCGGCGAGCCGCGCCTTCATTGCCAGGGCCTGGCCACGGTCGATGCTCCGGCAGCGCGGGCGAATGCCGTTGCCGTTGCCGTTGACGTTGACGTTGACGTTGACGCTGACGTTGCCGCTGCCCGTGCTGCTGCCCCGCTCGACCTCGCCGGGCTGCGAAGCCGCTGTGGCGGCCGCGTGCTGGCGGCCGATGCGGTGTACGCAGCATTCGAGTCGATGGGCCTGAGCTATGGGCCGGGGCACCGCGCGCTGGCCGAGTTGTTCGTCGGCAGCGCTGGACAGGCCGAGGTGCTGGCGCGCCTGCAACTGCCGGCGCCACTGCTGCCGGGGCTGGGTGGGTACCTGCTGCACCCGAGCCTGCTCGACGCCGCGCTGCAGGCTGGCATCGGACTGCTCTGGCGCGATGGCGCACCGCCGACCGGCCGGCCGCTGCTGCCCTTTCACTTGAAGGCGCTGGAATTGGTCGCGCCGTGCACCAAGTCGATGTGGGCCTGGGTGCGCCCGGCGCGCGCCCAGGCGGCCGCCGACCGTGCCGTCCAGGCGTTGGACATCGACGTCTGCGACGACACCGGCCAGGTGTGCGTGCGCATCGAAGGCTTGCTGTCGCGTGCACTGCCGGACGCGCAAACCCTGCCGTCAGCCCCGGCGACTCTGGCCCCACCCGAAGCCGACCAGCCGCACACGCTGCTGCTGGCGCCGGTGGCCGAGATCTTGCGCACCCGGCCCGACGGGCTGCGGCCGGCAGACGGCCGGCGTCTGCTGGTGCTGGCCGACGATGCCGATGCGGCAGCCGTGTTGCACCGCGTATATCCGGCAGCCACCATCGCCGCCGGGTTGCCGGCAGATCCGCAAGCGCTGCTGCGCGACATCGAACACTGCGTGTGGGTCGCCCCCCGCGCGGCGCCGGAGTCGGCGGCGTCCGAAAGCATCGTCACCGACCAGGAGCGCGGCGTCGTTGCGCTGTTGCGCACGCTGAAGGCGCTGCTGGCGCACGGCCACGGCACACGGCCGCTGGGCCTGACGGTCATCACCACCGGCTGCACGCAGCGTGACGCGGCGATAGACCCGACGCATGCCGGCGTCATCGGCCTGGCGGGCTCGCTGGCCAAGGAGCTGCCGTCCTGGCGCGTGCGGTCGATCGACCTGCCGCCGGGTTGGACCGGGACCGGCGACGGCGGCGCCCCGGCCGCTGCCGCGCTGCTGGGCGAGGCCTTCTCGCTGCCTTGCGATGCGGGCGGCAGCGCCTGGGCCCGGCGGGGCGCTGACTGGGTGCAGCACAAGCTCGCAGCGCTGCAGATCATCGGCAACAACCCGCAGCCGCATGCACGCGACTCGGCCTACCGAATGCATGGCGTGTACGTCGTGATCGGTGGGGGCAGCGGCATCGGCGAGGTGTGGAGCGAATACATGATCCGCACCTACCAGGCCCAGATCGTGTGGATCGGGCGGCGTGCGGAGACCGATGCACTGCGCGCTGCGCGGGACCGGTTGGGCAGCCTGGGGCCGCGGCCGGTGTACCTGAGCGCCGACGCCACCCGGCGCGAATCGCTGCAGGCGGCGTATGAAGCCGTGCGCCAGTCCTTCCCGCGCATCCACGGCATCGTGCACTCGGCGGTCGTCTTGAAGGACCGCAGCCTTGCAGCGATGGACGAGGCGGACCTGCGCGCCGTGTTGGCGGCCAAGGTCGACGTCAGCGTGCGCATGGCGCAGGTCTTTGGCGCCGAGGCGCTGGACTTCGTGCTGTTCTTCTCGTCGCTGGTGGCGCACGCGCGGCCTCCGGGGCAGTGCGGCTACGTGGCCGGCTGCGCCGCCACCGACGCCATCGCGCAGCGACTGGCACAGGACTGGCCGTGCGCCGTCAAGGTGATGAACTGGGGCTATTGGGGAAGCGTCGGTGTTGGGGCAACACCGGCTCTGCGCCAGCGCATGGCAAGGCTGGGCGTCGGTTCGATCGAGCCTGCACAGGCGATGCAGGCGCTGGAGATCCTGCTCGCCGACCCCGCATCCCAGCTCGCGCTGGTG
Source organism: Rubrivivax sp. (assembly GCA_031372005.1). Lineage (GTDB taxonomy): Bacteria > Pseudomonadota > Gammaproteobacteria > Burkholderiales > Burkholderiaceae_C > Rubrivivax. The sequence goes on along the minus strand of JANMKK010000023.1, from coordinate 52,752 downwards.
GCCGTGACCCGGCCGTTGGCCGAACTGGCGCGCGGCGCCTACGCCGCCTTCCTGGCGACCCCGGCACAGGCCATGCCCCAGTCCAGCTCGCCGCCGGCAGCTGCCGCCGCGCCCACAGTGGCTGTGGCGGCGCCCGAGGCGGACGCGGTCCGGGCGCATGCCGTGGCGTCGGTCAAGCGCATCCTCGCCCAGGCCCTGAAAGTCGACGGCGACGCGATCGACCTCGACGAACCCTTCTCGGATTACGGGCTGGACTCGATCACTGGCGTGCACCTGGCCCAGACGCTGAACGAGGTCTTCGGCATCGAGCTGGACGTGACGCTGTTCTTCGACCACGGCACGGTGCGCCGGCTGGCCGACCACCTGCTGGGCGAACACCTTGAAGCGATCACGCGGTCGTGTGCTCGGGCAGCCGGCGTTGCCTTGCCGGACAGCACGCCGCCGAAGGTGTTGCAGGTGCCGTCCGCAGAACGGCCCAACGACCGCTTCTTGTCTGCACCGCGCAACGTGGCTGCCGCTACCGCCACGGCCGTCGAGTCCGTGCCCGGGGACGCGATCGCGATCGTCGGGCTGAGCGCGAGCTTCGCCGGCGCACCCGATGCCGACACGTTCTGGCGCAACCAGCTCGCGGGCGTGAACAGCGTCACCGCGGTGCCCGCGCAGCGCTGGGACTGGGAGCAGGTCGGGGGCGACCCCGCACAGTCCTTCAACCAAAACTGCTTCAAGTGGGGCGGTTTCCTGGACGGCATCGACACCTTCGACGCCGAGTTCTTCGGCATCACACCCAAGGAAGCGAGCTGCATGTCGCCGCAGCAGCGGCTGCTGTTGACGCACGCGTGGAAGGCGCTGGAGGACGCGGCCATTGCGCCGCGCGAACTGCGCAAGGTGTCGACTGGCGTGTTCGTCGCCACGGTGCCCAGCGAATACCTGAACAGCGTTTCCGACCCGCAGGACGTGCCGTTGATGGTGACGGGTTTGTCGACGTCGATGATCGCAAGCCGCATCTCGCACAGCCTGGACCTGCACGGTCCCAGCGAGTTGTGCGACACCGCCTGTTCGTCAACGCTGGTGGCGTTGCACCGCGCGGTGCAGGCGATCCGCAGCGGGGAATGCCGGCAGGCCATCGTGGGTGCCGTCAACCTGCTGCTGACGCCCACCGGGCACATCGGCTTCGAGGCCATGGGCTACCTCAGTGCGACCGGCCGCATGGCCGCGTTCCAGGCCGAGGCCGACGGCTTCGTCAGGGCCGAGGGCGTGGGCGCGGTGATCGTCAAGCCCTTGCGCGACGCCGTGGCCGACTGCAACCGCATCCACGCCGTCATCCGCGGCGTCGGCGTCGCGCATGGCGGCCACACCGTCTCGATGACCACGCCCAACGGCAGCGGCATGCGCGAGGCCATCCGCCGCGCCTACCAGGCCAGCGGCATCGACCCCCGCAGCGTGGCCTATGTCGAGGCCCACGGCACCGCTTCACCGCTGGGCGACGCGATCGAGTTCGCAGCGCTGAAGAGCGAGTTCCAGCGCCTGGCTGCCACGTTCCAGGGCACCGAGGGCGTGCTCGAGCGGCAGCAAGTGGGCAGCGCCAAGCCGTGCATCGGCTACACCGAGGTCGCTTCGGGCATGGCAGCACTGGTCCGCGTCACGATGGCGTTACGGGATCGGGTACTGCCCGGCATCGCCGGCTTCACGCAGGTGCATGACAACCTGGCCGGCAAGACCGGGGCCTTCCACTTCACGGCCGACAACGCGCCGTGGCCCGCAGTCCTCGACGCCGCAGGGCGGCCGCTGCCGCGCCGTGCCGCCATCAACAGCTACGGCTTCAGCGGCATCAACGCCCACCTGGTGCTGGAGGAGTACATCCCCGGGGCCCGCGCGCAGGGCGCGGCGGCATTGCCGCAGGCTGCTGCGGGTGGTGCCGACCTGATCGTGCTGTCGGCGCGTACTGCTGCGGCGCTGCACGAATCGGCGCGGCGGCTGCTGGATGCGGTGACCGCGCAGGCAGAGCTTGCACTGGCCGACGTGGCCTACACGCTGCAGCGCGGCCGCGACGCGATGGAGCACCGACTGGCGGTCGTGGCCGCCGACCGCGATCAGTTGTTTGCCGCCCTGCGCCGGGTTGTCGATGGGGGCGCGGACAGCCCGCAGGGCATGCGCCTGTGGCGTGGCACGGCAACGCGCGGGCTACCGGCCGTGCCGACCGCCACCGTCCAGAGCTGGCTGCAGGCCACGGACCTTGATGCGCTGGCCCGGCACTGGGTCGCCGGCGGCGAGGTGCCCTGGCAGCAGCTGCCGACCGGCGCGCCCGCGCAGCGCGTGGCGCTGCCCGGGCATCCACTGGCGGCGGTGCGCCACTGGGTGGAGGGCGGCACCGGAATGACCGCGCTGCACGGTCCGGCCTCGAAGTCCTCGAAGTCCTTGAAGTCCTTGAAGGCCGCGAAGTCCCCCCGCAGGCCGCGACGCGCCGCCCCGGCGGTCCATGACGCTGGCACTGACGCGGCGCACGAATCGTCTCCCGAGTCGAATAAGGGCCGTTCCCGAGTCGACTCCACACCCGCAGGGGACGGCGCCGGCCCATTGCCGCCGCCTGGGGGTGCCCTCAACGCAACACAGGAGTCCTCATGAACAACGACATCCAGGCCGCCGCACAGGCGGTGATCGAACGCGCGATGGAACGGCACGGTGGCCGTGACCGCTATGAGCAGATCGAGCGCATCGTCTGCAAGGTCTACGCGCTGGGAGGCTTCGGCATGTCGCGCCGCGGCCTGAAGACCCAGTTCCCCATGCCGGACATCGTCACCGTGATGCCACGCTACAACAAGCTGGTGCTGCACGACTATGCCGGCGCGGGACGCGACTGCGTCTACGACCAGGGGCGGGTGGCCGTGGTGGCCACGGGTGAAGTCCCGGTGTTCAAGTCGGACAACTTTCGCCACGACATGATGAGCGTGTCGCGCCTGGGGCGTCCGTGGTCCACGCTGGAGGCGACGTACTTCTTCGGCTACGCGATGACCCACTACGGCTCTTTGCCGTTCTCGCTGCAGGGCGTGGAGGTGCTGGCGATGAAGACGCGCAGCCGCGGCGACTGGCGCACGCGCATCGACTTCCGCTACCCGGTCGGCTCCCACACGCACAGCCCGATCGAGACGATGTACTTCGACGGCTCGGATCTGCTGATGAGGCACGACTACCGGCCCGAGGTCAGTTCGCCGGTGGCGCGGGCCGCGAACTTCCTGCTGGAGTACAAGAACTTCGACGGCTACCTGGTGACGGAGCGGCGCAAGGTGTTCTTCCGCCTCGGCCGTTTCGTCACGCCGCTGGTCGTGCTGGACGGCGGCCTGCGTGTGCTGGAGGTTGTCCGGCGCACACCGGATGCCGGGTCCGCCGACACCGCGCTGCCCCGCGAGACCTCCTCGTTGGCCGGTGCCTGAGCCGCACCGGCCGCTGCGCCGTCACCGCCCCGACCCTGTGTCCACCTTCTTCCACGCACCCCCCAATCTCTCGATCACCCCATGAACCCACAAGCCATTTTCGACATCATCGTGCGCCACACCAGGGACATCCGCCCCGACCTCACGGCTCATACATTCCGCTTCGACGATGCGTTGCGCGACCTCGGCGCCAACTCGATCGACCGCGCCGAGATCGTGATGCTCACCCTGGAGACGCTGTCGCTGCAGGTGCCGCTGGTCGAGCTGGCCGGTGCAGGCAACGTCGGTGAACTGGCCGAGCGGTTGGCCGGGTTCGTGGCCGCGCGCAAGGCAGGCGAGCTTGCCTGACCTCGCATCGGTGGTGCGTGCGGTGCCGTTCCCGGGCATTGCCACGGGCAGCGCGCGCGTGGTGGTCACCGGGCTGGGCGTCGTGACAGCCTTGGGCCAGGGCAAGGCCGCCTTGCTGGACGGGATGCTTCAGCCGCGCAACGTGTTCGGCCCGCTGCGGCGTGAAGGGCGGCAGCTTCCGGCTGTGGGCGGTGCGCAAGCGCCACCGCCCTTCATCGGCGCCGAGATCGGATCGGTGCAACTGCCCGAGCCACTGAACGCGCGCGTGCCGAGCGGCATCGCGTGGTCCAGCCGCGTGGCGCTGGCGGCGCTGGCCGAAGCGTGGGACGAGGCGCGGTTGCACGACGTTGAGCCCGAGCGCATCGGCCTCGTCATCGGCGGCTCCAACTTCCAGCAGCGGGAGCTGACCCTGACGCATCAGGCCTACCGCGACCGCGCCTACTACCTGCGCCCAGGCTACGCGCATGCGTTCATGGACAGCGACGCGTGCGGTTTGCTGACCGAACTGTTCGGCATCTGCGGGTTCGCCTGCACGATCGGCAGCGCGTCGGCCAGCGGCCAGGTCGCCGTGCTGCACGCCATGCAGGCGGTGTCCAGCGGCCAGGTCGATGTCTGCATCGCCATGGGCGCGCTGATGGACCTGTCGTACTGGGAGCTGCAGGCTTTCCGCTCGATCGGCGCCATGGGCAGCGAGCGCCATGCTGCCGATCCCGCTTCGGCCTGCCGCCCGTTCGACGCCGATCACGACGGATTCATCTTCGGCGAAGCCTGCGGTGCGATCGTGGTCGAACGCGCCGACGGCATCCGGCGCGCCGGCGTGGCCCCCTATGCGGCCTGCGCAGGCGGGGCTGTCGCGATGGACGGCCACCGCAATCCCGACCCGTCGCTGCCAGGCGAAGTGCGTGCCATCGCCGGCGCGCTCCAGCGCTCCGGCATGGCTGCCGGCGAGATCGACTACGTCAACACGCACGGCACCGCGTCGCCACTGGGCGACGAGATCGAACTCGAGGCCATCCGCCGCAGCGGCCTGCGCGGCGCACGGCTGAACGCCACCAAGTCGATCATCGGCCATGGGCTCAGCGCGGCGGGTGCCGTCGAGATCATCGCAACGCTGTTGCAGATGCGCGCCGGCCTGCTGCACCCGACGCGCAATCTGCATGCGCCGATCGACCCGTCACTGAACTGGGTACGCGACGGCGCCGTGCGCTGCAGCGTGCGCAACGCGTTGACGCTGAGCTTCGGCTTCGGCGGCGTCAACTCCGCGCTGTGCCTGCAGCAGCCCTGAATGGAACAGGCCCGTGCATAGAATCAAAACGCAGCTGGACGGCATGCCCTGCATCGGCATGTCCTGCATCGGCATGTCCTGTATTGGCATCTCCTTCGACAAGCGTGACCGAGCCGCCCGCCCTCGGACCCCCGAGGCCAACCGCATGAGGACGATCATGTTTGCCACCCGCACCCCGTCGCCCGGTCTGATCGACCGCTATCTGCCGCACTTCACCTTCGGCCACCGCTACGACATCGCGATCAACAGCGACGACGTCAACGAGGTGTATGCGATCGCCCGTGACCTCGACCTCTCGCGCTCGCCCGTGGTGCCGTTGCTGTTCAAGCTGCGCGGCCTGCCGGTGTCACGGCTGAATGCACGGGCCTTCACCGCCGCGATGGGTTGGACGGACCTTGAAGAGTCCGCACCGGACGAGTTTCTGATCGGCTACCGCCGGCGCGGTCGCCTGGAGCCGCTGCTGCATCCGCACGGCGCCGCCACCGACCCTGCCGACGTGACGCAGAAGGTGGTTTTCAGCTTTCGATTCAGTCGCCAGGGCGACCGCAAGGTGCTGGTCGACACCGAGACCCGCGTGCTGTGCATCGGCCGCGCCGCCACGTTTCAGTTCTGGCTGTATTGGCTGGCGATCAAGCCCTTCAGCGGGCTGATCCGGCGCGAGATCCTCAGGCTCATCAAACAAGAGGCCGAGCAGCGCATGAAGCAGCGCGAACACCAGCGCGAGCACCCGCGTGAAGACCAGCGCCAAGACCAGCGCCAAGACCAGTCCCTGGGCCTCGACCGCGACCGCGACCTTCCGCGGCCGCGCACGGTGGTTCAGCTGCCACCGGCGGTGCTGGCGCCGCTGCGCGCCTTCTTCCGCGTCAGCGCCCGGGTCTGGCCCACCGCGTCCATCGGCGTGTTCAAGTGGCTGCTGTCACGCATGCCCAAGCGGCCCCTGCGCCCGGCCGAGCAAGCCTTCCTGGGCACCGCGCAACGGCTCGACTTCCGCTGCGGCGACATCGGGCTCGCCGGGTATGCGTTCGGGCAGGGCCCCACCGTGCTGATGATCCACGGGCTGCTCGGCAGCTCGGCAAACTTTCACGTGATGATCCTGGCGCTGGTCGCGCGGGGTTATCGCGTCGTCGCGGTTGACGGGCTCAACCATGGCAACTCGCCAGCAGGGTCGATCATCAGCGACGCGCCCGTGAAGCAGATCGCAGAGGTCATGCGCCAACTCGGCGATCTTCATGCGGTGGTCAGCCACTCGGCCGGCACCTACGTGACGATGATGGCGCTGCTGGAATTTCCGGTTGGCGCCACGCTGCGCAAGTGCGTCTACTTGGCGCCGTATCCCGACCTGGAGTCAAGCCTGTCCAGCTTCATGGACTACTTTTCGATGCCCGAACGCCTGGCGCCGCCACTGCGGCAGTGGTTCGGAGAGATCGGTGGCCGCCCGCTGGAGCAACAGTCCTTTGCGGCCTGCCTGCCGCTGCACCGCACGCCCCATGCGCCGGCGCGGCTGTTCATACACGACCGTGATGACCAGCACGCGCCCGTGCACCGCACGCAACAGTTCGTGGCAGGGGACCCTTCGTCCGAACTGCTGCTCACCCAGGGGCTGGGTCACTTCAAGGTTCTGAAGGACGCTCAGGTCATCGAGCGCGTGCTGGCGTTTCTGGACGACGGCCGCCTGCCCGGGTAACGCCGGTCGATCACCGCCAGGTGCCCGCTGCAAGCGGGCCATCGTCATTCCATTCCCTCCTCAGGCGCAAGGCGCGGGACATCACATGCACACAATGAGTCGAGGCAGGAAGCTGCTCATCTTCTCGATGATGGCGTTCGGCCAGTTCATGGCCTTGATCGACATCCAGATCGTCGCGGCCTCGCTGAACGAGGTGCAGTCCGGCCTGTCCGCCGGCCCGGCCGAGATCAGCTGGGTGCAGACCTCTTACCTGATGGCTGAACTGGTCATGATCCCCTTTGCCGGGTTCCTCGCCAGGGCGCTTTCGACACGGTGGTTGTTCGCGCTTTCTGCAGGCCTCTTCACGCTGGCCAGCGCGCTGTGCGGCATGGCCTGGAACATCGAGTCCATGATCGCCTTCCGTGCGTTGCAGGGCTTCGTCGGCGGCGCCATGGTGCCCACCGTCTGGGCCACGGGCTTCATGCTGTTCACCGGCAAGGACGCGGCCGTGGCGTCCACCATCCTCGGCGTGGTCACGATGCTCGCACCGGCGCTGGGGCCGTCGGTCGGTGGCTGGATCACCGACGCGATCGGCTGGCGCTGGATTTTCTACATCAACCTGCTGCCCGGGGCCGTGGTCACCGTGCTGTCGGTGCTGCTGATCCGCGTCGACAGCGCAGAGCCGTCGCTGCTGCGGCGCTTCGACTGGTCGCACCTGGTCTCGATGGCGATCTGCCTGAGCGGCCTGGAGTACGTGCTTGAGGAAGGGCCCCGCCACGGCTGGCTCCTGGACCCAGGAATCGCCGTGGTGTCCTGGGTGTCACTGGTGGCTTTTGCGTTGTTCCTGGAGCGCTCGTTCCACGCGGCGGTGCCGGTGGTGCGGCTGACGCCGCTGGGCCGGCGGTCGTTCCTGTTCGCCAGCCTGATCACGGCCATTGTCAGCGCCGCGATCTTTGCGGCCACGTACCTGGTGCCGCTCTTCCTGGGCAGGGTGCGCGGCTTCTCGAGTGCAGAGATCGGCACCACCGTCTGCGTCACCGGCCTGGGCATGCTGGTCAGCGCACCGGTCACGGTGCGCTTGCTCCAGCGAATCGATCCCCGGCTGGTCATGGCGCTGGGCCTCGGCGTGTTTGTCGCCAGCTTGTGGCTGTTCTCCGACATCGGGCGTGAATGGGGATTCGCGGAACTGTTCTTGCCACACTTCCTGCGCGGCTTCGCGGGGATGTTGTGCGTGGTGCCGGCGGCCAACATCGCGCTGGCGGGCCTGGTGGGCGAGGAATTGCAACATGCCACCGGACTGTTCAACCTGTTGCGCAACCTCGGCGGTGCGGTCGGCATTGCGGTGGTCAACACTTGGCTGCAGGACGACACGCGGCTGCACCTGGCCCGGTTTGGCGAGTCACTGGGCAACCAGGGCCAGGCCGCGCAGGAAGCCTTGAGCGAACTGGCCATGCGCTTCGAGGTGGCGTCCGGCGACGCCGCGCAGGCGTTGCAAATGGGCCAGCGGGCCATCGAGCGGCTGATCACGCGTGAATCGCTGACGCTGGCCTTCGACGACTCTTTCCGACTGATGGCGTGGATGCTGCTGGCAACGTTCTTGTTGCTGCCGCTGTGCCGCTTGTCCGCCAACCCAATGCGAGATCCCGCGGTGGAGATATGAACATGCGTCCATTCAAGTTGTTGTTGCAGGCACCAGGGCCGGCGGCGCTGGTGGCGGTGTTGGCGCTGGCTGCGCTGGTGGCAGTCACTGGCTGTGCCGTCAACACGCCGCCGCCGGTCGTGGCGTTCGCCTTGCCTGCCGCTTTTCGGCAAGCGTGCGCGGTGCAGCAGCGGGGTGGCGATGCCCCGGCGCTGGACGACTGGTGGCGCGGCTTTCACGACGACGCGCTGACCCGCGCCGTCGAGCGCGCGGTGTCCGACAGCCCGAATCTCGCGCGGGCCCGGGCACGGCTGGAGCAGGCGCAGGCGCTGGCCCAGGCGACCGGCGCCGACCGCATGCCACGGATGGACCTGCAGGCATCCAGCACTGCCGTCAGCCAGTCGCTGCTCGACCCGCTGACGCGTCTGGCGAGCGCCTTGCCGGGTTTCGACCGCGACTACGTGCACCAGCGCATCGGGGCAAGGGCCTCGTGGGAGATCGACCTGTTCGGTGGCAGCCGTGCACTGCGCGACGCCACCCTCGCCGAGGCGGCTGCGGCGGGGGAATCCGCGCGTGCGGCGCAGATCGGGCTGGCGGCCGAGGTCGCCGACACCTACCTGCGGCTGCGGGTGGCGCAGGCGCGCCTGGCGACGACACGGGCGCAGGAGGCGCTGGCGCAACGCCTGGCGGACCTGGTGTCGCAGCGCGTGGACCAGGGCCTGAGCGCGCGTCGCGAGCTCGACAGCGCCGTCGCGGTGCTGGAAGGCGTGCGCGCAGCGATGCCGCCCCTGCACGCTGCGGTGGAGACCGAACTCGTGCAACTCGATGTGCTGATGGGTGCCGCGCCGGGCACGCACCGGGGCGAGTTCGAACGCGCGGCACCGCTGCCGGTCGCGCCCGGCATCGCAGCCGCTGCAGGGCCGGCCGCGTTGTTGCGCCGCCGGCCGGACCTGCGTGCCGCCGAGGTGCAGCTGCTTGCCAGCCAGGCACGCATTGCTGCCGCGCTGTCGGAGTACTACCCCAAGGTGTCGTTGTCGGCGCTGGTGGGCCTGAACAGCGTGGTCTCGGGGCGCCTTGTCAGTGGCGATGCGCTGGGCTCCGAGTTCGGCGCCGCCCTGCGCTGGCGCTTGTTCGACTTCGGACGCGTCGACGCCGAGGTGGCGCTGGCCCGCGGCCGCCAGGCCGAGGCGCTGGCCCACTACCGCGCGGCGGTGTTCACCGCAGCGGCAGAGGTCGAGACCGCACTGCTGACGCTGCTCAACGAAGAAGCGCGAGCCATGGCTCTGGGCCGGCAGCTCGAGCGCCTGCGCAGTGCGCGTGGGCTGGCGTTTTCCGCGTATTCGCAAGGCGCCGTCAGCCTGCTGGAGGTGCTGGACCTGGACCGGCAACTGCTTGCGGTGTCGGACCAGCAGATGCTGGCCCGGGCTGGCGCCGCGCGCGCTGCGGTGGCCTCGTTCCGTGCGCTCGGTGGCGGCTGGCAGGCGCCGCAGGGCGAGCGCGTCCACACAAATGATTGTCAGGAGTGACCATGAGCGACTTGAATGAACTGGCGTCCCGGCCGGCCGCAGCGGCTGTGCCGCGCACGGCTGCACATGCACTGCATGCCGAAGCAGCACCCGGCCCGGTGACAGAGGCCGCATCCGGGCCCGAGCCACTGGCGGGGAAGCCCAAGCCCAAGCCCAAGCGCTGGCGCGGTCTGGTCGCCGTCAGCGCAGCCTTGCTGCTCGCCGCAGCAGGCGCGGCCGTGATCCTGATTCCGAAAGAACGCGAGTCCACCGACAGCGCCTACCTGCGTGCCGACGGCACGGTAGTGGCCGCGCAGGTGCGGGGCCGCATCGCCGAGGTGCTGGTGCGCGACAACCAGGTCGTGAAGACGGGCACGCCGCTGGTGCGCATCGAGGCCGACGAATTTGATGTCCGCGTCGCGCTGGCGGCGGCTGAGATGCAGAACGCGCGCGCCGCGGTGGCGTCGGCCGCTGCAGCGCTGGCCACGCTGGATGCCGAAGAGAGGCTGGCGGAGTCCAACATCCAGGCGGTCGAAACGGCCGTTCGCGCCGCCACGGCCCAGCAGGTGCGGGCCACACAGGACCAGCTGCGCTTCGAGTCGCTGGTGGCCTCGGGCGCGGTGGCTGCGCGCGATGCCGAGTCGGCCAAGGCGGCCGCACTGGTCGCGCAGGCCGAGACTGATCGCAGCCGGGCGGCGCTGCGCGTCAGCGGCAACCAGGCGGCACTGACACGCACCCGGCGGGCCGCACTGAAAGCCAGCCTGGCGCAAGCCGAGGCTGGCCTGGCACGCAGCGACGCCAACGCCGCGCTGGCCCGCCAGGACCAGGGCCACACGCTGGTGCGGGCCCCGGTGGATGGCGTCGTCGGCGCGCTGCAGGCGCGTGTTGGCGACTACGTGCAACCGGCCAGGCGCCTGCTGTCGCTGGTGCCGCTGGACAAGCTGTATGTGCTGGCGTACTTCAAGGAAACGCAAACCGCGCGCATGAACGCGGGCCAGCCGGCAGAACTGAAGGTTGATGCCATGCCGGGCGTGGTGCTGACCGGCCTGGTCGACAGCTTCGCGCCGGGCACCGGTTCCGAGTTTGCGATGCTGCCGTTCGAGCCGGGCACCGGCAACTTCACAAAGATCGTGCAGCGGGTGCCCGTGCGCATCCGGCTCAACCCGGACCAGGGTGCGCAACTCGCCAAGCTCAGGCCCGGCTTGTCGGTGACCGCGACCGTGCGCGTGGCCAACTGATGGACAGCATCGCGAGCAGGCCTGGGCGGCCGGAGCGGCAGCGCGCCGGCGAAGCCACGGCGCGCAATGTCTTCATGTTCTCGGGCCAGGGCTCGCAGTATTTTCAGATGGGCCGCCTGCTGTACGAGGAGGGCGGCACGTTCGCGCGCTGGATGCGCCGCATGGACACGGTGGTGCGTGACCTCGGCGGGCCTGCGGTGCTGGACCTGGTGTACGGCGACCGGTCGAAGGCGGCGCCCTTCGACGACCTGCGCGCCTCGCACCCGGCAATCTTCATGGTCGAGTACGCGCTGGCGCAATGCCTGCTGGAGCAGGGAATCGAGCCCGACCTCACGCTGGGCGTCAGCCTCGGTACGGTGGCGGCGGCGGTGACTGCCGGCTGCCTGGAGATGGAAGAGGCGCTGGGCTGGGTGGTGCGGCAGGCCGCTTTCGTGGCCGAGCACGGTGTGCCCGGCGGCATGATCGGTGTGCTCTCTGCGCCCGCACTGCACCTGCTCCCAGCCCTCCAGCAGCGCAGCGTGATCGCGGCCTTCAACGGGCCTGCACATTGGGTGCTGGCCGCGCGCGCGGGGGACCTGCCTTCGATCGAGGCCGATCTGAAGGCGCACGGTGTGTCGTTTGCGTCCTTGCCGGTGCGCTACCCCTTCCACTCGCCTTGGTTGTTTCAGGACGCAGCCTGTGCAGCAACGGAACTGCCCGCGCCACAGGCACGTGCAGCCCGGCTGCCGCTGCTGTGCTGCGCGGCTGCCGGGCAGGTGCAGACGCTGTCGCCAGACCAGCTCTGGCGTGCTGCACTGGCGCCCATCCACTTTGACCGCACGGTGGCTGCCACCGAAGCTGGATGGACCGACTGCCGCTACATCGACGTCGGCCCCTCGGGCACGCTGGCGGCCCTGCTCAAGCCGCTGCTGCCGGCCGGCTCGGCATCCCGGGTGCACCGCGTCCTGAGCCCCTATGGCGGAGAACGTACAGCGCTTGACGCGCTGCTGTCCGCAGCGGCCCCGTCGGCGCCAAGGGCCGCGTCATGACGCAGGCCCCTGCCGGCACACGGGCCGATGTCTGGCTGACCGACCCGGCAGTTTGCCGGCAGGCACCGCTGCGCCGCGCGTACGAGGCGCTGCTGAGCGGGCCCGAGCAAGTGCAGCATCGACGCTTTTTTTTCGAAGTTGATCGTGACCGCTATCTGCTGACACGCGCGCTCGTGCGCTGCGTGCTGGGCGAATACACCGGTGCGCCGCCGGAGACCTTGCAGTTCAAGACCAACGCCTGGGGCAAGCCGGCGCTGCAGGCGTCGGCTGCCACGGCGCGCCTGGCCTTCAACGTGTCGCACACCACGGGCTTGGTCGCGCTGGTGGTGACCGAAGGGCAGCCAGTCGGGCTCGATATCGAAGACACGCGGCGCACCGCGCCCCTGGGCGTCGCCCACCGGTTCTTCAGCGCCCATGAACGTGCAGCACTGGCGGCGCTGCCGGCGCGGCTGCAACCGCGGCGGTTCTGGGAGCTGTGGACGCTGAAGGAGAGCTACGTCAAGGCACTCGGCATGGGCCTGCACCAAGCGCTGGACAGCTTCGGCTTCGACCTGGCTTCAGCCGATCATGGCATCGCCTTCAGCAGCCCTGCCGGCTTGCCTGCGGGCCGCTGGTGGTTGGGGTCCTGGCAGGTGTCGCCCCACCACCTGCTGGCCCTGTGCCTGGAGGCCGAAGACGCCCAAGGCCCGCTGCTGCGGGTGCGCCGCATCACGCCTCTGGTGGACCGCAGCGACTGCACGCTGACTGCCCTGCGGACGACGCGGGCGCGGTGCGCTGAGGCGGCCGACGGCGCCGGGACGGCCGCGCCCGTCCCGGCACGCCTCAGTCGGCGGGCTTGCCTGCCACAGGCAACTCGGCCAGCCCCGCCTGCGGAACCGATGACCTAGGCGCCCGGCTGCTGCGGAGCATCGGGATCGCCAACGCCGTGCTGCCCAGCGCCATCAGCAGCAGCGCGGTGAAGGCGTCGCTGGAGATGATTCCCTTGTCGAGCAGCACGTTGGCGAAGATGATCTCGATCAGACCCTTGGTCTGCAGCAGCCAGCCCACCATGCGCGCCTCGCCCGGCGGCCAGCGGAGCAGCTTGGCGGCGATCGACACCCCCAGCAGCTTGCCCCCGATGCTGACGATCAGCAGCAGGCCCGCCGCGACGAACACGGTGTCCGCGCCGATGCTCCAGTTCGTGCGCAGGCCGGTGCTGAGGAAGAACACCGGCATCGCCACCAGCAGCAAATGGTCGCGCATGGCGTCCATGCGCTTGTGGTCGAACCAGGCGGCGTCCAGCACCATGCCGGACAGGAAGGCGCCGACCATGTAATGCAGGCCCGCCCAGTCTGCGGCCAGCGCGCAGGTCGCCAGCCAGATCAGGCCCAGGTACCAGCGGTCAGACTCCGGCAGGCGCCGCATGAGCGCGCGCAAGCCCCACGCCGCGAAACCGAAGCCGACCAGAAACATCGACTGGCGGCCAATGCGCTCCCAATCCAGCAGGATCAGCGCCAGCACGCCCCAGATCGCCACGTCGTCGCAGCTGGCGTACCGCAATGCGCGCTGCCCGAGCGGGCGCCGCAGCAGGTGCAGCTTTTCCAGGAACAGCACCAGGATCGGCAAGGCCGTGACGGCGCAACCCATGCCCACGCCCGCGATGAACTGCCAGGGCATGCCCTTCGGCCCGATCCACGACTGCTTCCACGCCAGCAGTGCCACCGCGGCGAAGCAGCCGAACAGCAGCGGCGTGATCAGTGCGAAGCCGGCCACCGTGGCCGTCTCCTTGCGGTGCTTCCAGGCCTCTTGCAGGTTGAGTTCAATGCCGGCGGTCCAGACGAACAGCATCACCGCCCACCAGGCAATGCCGTTCAGCGCGCCAACCACCTGCGGCGTGAAGACAAAGGCGTGGTATTCGGGCAGCGCTGCGCCAAGGACGCCGGGCCCGAGCAGGATGCCGGTCAGGATCTGCACGACGACGAGCGGCGCGAAGCTGTCGGTGTTGCCCAGGCGCCAGATCAGGTACGGTGCCGTGAAGATCAACAGCATCGCGATCAGGAAGATCTCGGTGGTGGTCATGGGCATGCCACTCCGACGCAACGGCGTATGAAGGTGGACCTCATGACGGTTAAGCGGGTTCGACGGCGCGGATCTGCGAAGCGTCGATCTCGACGCAAACGCTCTGGCCGATCACGTCGGCTTTGATGATCAGCCGCCGCCCGTTCTTCATCCGCACGAATTCGCCGTGCGCGCCCGCGAACGGGCCACCGATAACCTCCACGTACTGGCCGGGCGCAAAGTCCACGTTCACCAACAGCGGCTCTCCGCTGCCGACCACGATGCGGATCGCCTCGATCTCACGGTCGGAGACGCGGGCCGGCGCGCCGCCGCTGAACAGCAGGCCCAGCGAGCCGTGCGCGTGGCGCAGCGTGGCAAACTGGCAGGCGTTCGGCTGCACGAAAACATAACCCGGAAAAAGCACGGTCTCCAGCGCCTTGGTCCGGTCATGCCACTTCCGGAGCTCGCTTCGCCGCGGCAGGAAGCTGGTGATGCCATGCCGGTGGAGGAAGCCCTCCACCAGTTTTTCGCGCCGGCTCTTCGTGCGCAACACCAACCAGGCATTGCTCCATGAATTTTGCAGAACTCCCACTTCAACTCTCCTGAATTGCGACGAAGTTCTTCAACCCCGACACCTCACCCCCGTCGCCGGCTGTGGCCCATGGCCCGCAAGTGCCTGATCAGGCATTTCATGTGCGGGGCGCCAACTGCACAACTACCAAGGTTCAGGGGTCTACCAATCCGCCCGCACGCTCAGCCCCACCCGGCTCGCGGGCTGGAAGGCGCCGAGCACGGAATCCGGGCGGCCGCGCACGGCGTCGACGGTGAACGCTGCGGACCACGTGGCGGACCGCTGCAGCCTGGCCTCTGCACGCAGCCACCGCGCACGGCGCGTCAGGTCCCATGCGCTCGAGGCCTTGAGGTGCAGCCGGTCCTGCCAGGCGCTGCGGCTGGCGGCCAGTGTCAGCCAGTCCTGCGCAGGACGGGTGCCTTCGGGCAGGGGCCCCCGCCACGCCGTTCGCATCCACTGGGCAGCCAGCAGCGTGTCGTCCCACAGGTGGTCCGCGCCGACGATGGTGCTCCGCTGCCGGCTGAAGCGCGGTACCCCGGCACCCGGCACCACAGGCAGCGCCTGGCGGTCTGTCGTGGCCCCCTCGCCGCGCAGCACCCAACCCGCACCCGCCTCGAATTCAAAGCTGCCGCCGATGATGGTCTGCCGGTATGCACGGCGCTGGACACGGCCGGTGGACAGGTCGACATCCCAGCCGGGCTGCGGTGCCCAGCGCTGCAGGGCGTTCAGGGTCCAGCTCAGGCCCGGGTCGCCGTGTTCCCATTGGCCGCCCCATTGCGGCTGCCGCCACCGGCCGCTGGCGGCAGCCGCCGTGTTGGCCAACGCTGCCTGAGCACCCCAGCCGGCGGCGAAGCGACCACCCGGGGCGGGCAGAAGTTCTTCGCGACGTTCCGGAATCCACAGTCCCTGCACCGTGTCGTTGTCGGTGACGCGGACCTCGGCGCGCAATATCGTCAGCGCCAACCGCGCCTGCTCGCGATCGGCAAACGGGAATTCGCGGCGGTCGAACGGATGCACGGCGTCCAGCACGGCCAGTCCGTCTGCTTTGCCCCAGACCACCGATTGGCGACCGGCCTGAAGCAACCAGCGGTCCAGCCGGCAAAGCACGGCGGCTTCGCGCAGTTCGCCTTCGGTGCCGGGTGGGGTGGACAGCGCCTCGTCGTGCCGGATCCGCACGTCGAACCTGGCCTGGCAGGCCCCGAAGGCGGCTCGCCCATGCAGGCCGGCCTCGGCGCGGTTGAGCACCGTGCCACCGCCCTCGATGGCTGCGGCGTGCGCCAGCGCCAGGTAGCCGCCGCCGCTGGACTGTGCGTGCGCCGCGCAGGCCAGGCAGAGGGCCGCTACTGTGGCGGCGGCTCGGGAAGGGAGCATGTGACCAGGATCGAGTAGTCGTGTGCCTTGGTCTCGGGACTCAGTTCGGCCAGCACCTTGCCCAGCAGCCGGGCCTGCCTTCCCGGCAGGCCCAGCCGATGCGCTTCGGCATTGATCAACACGACGTCCTTCTCCAGGTTGGCCAGCGAGAAGCGGGGTTGGAAGTCGCGGCTCATGTAGCGCTGCCCCAGACGCTGGTACAGCGGCGACGCCAGCCCGCTGGAGGCCAGCGCATCATGGAACGCCTCGACATCGAGATGGGCCGCCTCGAGCATGGCCGTGGCTTCGGCCAGCCCCCAGGCCATGGTGCCCACCAGCAGGTTGAGTGCCAGTTTGGCGGTGCTGCCGCTGCCGATCGGACCCAGGTGGTAGGCGCGGTGCCCCAGGCGTTCGAGGAAGGGCCGGGTGGCTTCGACGTGTGCCACCGCACCGCCGACGAGGAAGTTCAAGCGTCCGTGCAGCGCGTCGTGGACGCTGCCGGTGACCGGCGCCTCGACATAAGCCAATCCCTGGCCGGACCAGCGCTCGACCAGCGGCATCAACGTGGCGGGTCCATGCGTGCTGAGGTCGATGAGCGTGAAGCAGGGCAGGCGCGGGCCGGCCAGAACGCCCTGGGGCGATTCGACCACCTGGCGCAACGCCTCGGTGTCCGTCAGCACGGCCAGGCTCAGATCGGCGCCGTCGACGGCGCCGGCGGGCGAGTCGCAGACGACGACCTGCGGGCCCTGCAGCGCCTGCGCCTTGTTGCGATCGCGGTTGTAGAGGCGCACATGCACCCCCAGTTCGACAAGGCGGCGCACGACGGCGCTGCCCAGGACCCCTGCGCCCAGGACCGCTACGGTTTGCATGTGCCAAAACTCCTCTTGCAGAATGGCCCGGACCACGTCATCGCAGTTGCAGTGCCAGTTGGTAGGCCGCGCGCAAGGCGCCGGTGATGTTCATCCCGGCGCTCTCTGCGGCGCCGATCACGGAGTGCGACACCGCCGCCAGCAGCGGCCCGGCCAGCGGAACCGGTGCCGGGTCCTGCCCCGCAGCCAGGATGACGGTGCGCGCCGGCAGCCGGCTTTCGCGGCCGCTGGCCCGCGTGCGCACCAGCACGCCGTCGTCTTCGATACGGACCACGTCGACGCCGTTGCGCCACGTCGCGCCCGCTTCCTGCAGACCGCGCAGCACGATCCACCGCGTCGTGCGCCCCACCCGGTGCGCGATCTTGCGGCTGGACCGCTGCAGCAGCGTGATCTGCAACGGCCCGCCGGCTGCTGCCGGCAGCGCGAGGTAAGGCTTCAGGTCCCAGCCCTGTGCGTGGTGGAGCAGGTGGTCGTCGCCGCGAAATGCGCGCGCCTTGGCGCCGGCGCTGATGAACTTGGCCACGTCGCAGGCCACGCCGCCGCCGCCGACGATGACGACAGGCCCGAGCACCGGAACGCCGCGGTCGAGCACGTCGCGGTAGTCCAGCACGTGCGGCAGTTGCTCGCCCTCGATGCCGGGCCGGTGCGACACGCTGCCGTGGGCCAGCACCACATGGTCCCAGGGGTGGCCCTCGTGCCCTGCGGTGCACGCGGCCCCGTCGAAGGGGCTGGACAGCCGCACGGCGACACCGGCCCGCAGCAAAGCCTGGGCATGGAAGCGGATGGTCTCGCGGAACTCGGCCTTGTCGGGAATGCGCGCGGCCAGCCGGAGCTGGCCGCCAAGTTCGGTAGCGGCCTCGAACAGCACCACGCGGGCGCCCCGTCGGGCCAGGTACAACGCCGCGCCCATGCCCGCGATGCCGCCACCGGCCACCGCCACGGTCAGCGGCCGCGTGAGCGGCCGCACAAGCGGCGGGTAGTGGCCTTCGCCTGGCAGGTTGCAGTCGGGGTTCACGCTGCAGCCCACAGGGCGGCCGGTGAGCACGTAGTCCAGGCAACTCTGGTTGCAGGCGATGCAGGTGTTGATGCCGTCGAAGTCGTTGCTGCGCGCCTTGCGCACCCAGGCCGGGTCGGCCAAGAAGGGTCGCGCCAGCGCGATCACATCGGCATCACCTTCCAGCAGCAGCGCTTCGGCGTCCCGCGGGTCGTTGATGCGGTTGCTGATGGCGGTCTTCAGATCGGGATGGTGCTGGCGCACCAGGCGCGACGCAGCGACGAAGGCCGCGCGCGGCACGACCATGGCGATGGTGGGCGTCTGCGATTCGTGCCAGCCGATGCTCACGTTCAGCAGGTCGATGCCGAAAGGGCGCAGCGCGGCCACCAGTGCCAGCGATTCGTGTGCCGGCAGCCCGCCTTCCAGCAGGTCCATGCAGGGCACGCGGAAGATCAGGGGGCACGCCGGCCCCACACGCGCGCGCACGGCCTGCGCGATGGCCACGGCCAGCCGCGCGCGGTTCTCGAACGCTCCGCCCCACCGGTCCTCGCGCCGGTTGCAGGCCGGCGCCAGGAATTCGTGGACCAGGAAGCCCTGCGAAAAGATCAGTTCGATGGCGTCGTAACCGGCGGCCATGGCACGCGCGGCGCAGTCGGCATGCGCCGCGATCGTGCGCTGGATGCCTTCTTCCGTCAGCGCACGCGGCGTGAACAGGCTCGACACGAGGCGGATCGCGGACGGCGCCACGATGCCGCCGTGGAACCCTTCGCGCCCGAAGTGCAGGATCTGCAGCGCGACACGGCCGCCTTCTGCATGCACGGCGGTGGTGATGGCGCGGTGCGCGTCGATGAGCTCGTCATGGTCCAGCGAGAACGACCCCGCCGCCGCACGGCCGGCTTCGTCCGGGCTGCACCCTGCGGTGACGATCAGGCCGACGCCCTCGCGCGCGCGCAGCGCGTAAAAGCGAGCCATGCGCTCGTAGGCGTCCGGGCAGGTGTCGAGGTTCAGGTGCATCGAACTCATCAACACGCGGTTAGGCAGGTCCAGCCCGTTGAGCGTGACCGGGCTGAACAGCCGCCGCAGCAGCGGCACCTGAACCTGCGCCTGCACCGGGCGCTGCCCAGCGAGCGCCACAACGGGATTCAATTCATGCACTCAGACCCCCGTCGACCACCAGCACGTGCCCGGTGATGTAGGCGGCGTCCGCGGAGCACAGGAAGGCGGCCGCCTTGGCCACCTCCTCGGCCGAACCCAGACGCGCCAGCGGGATCTGCGTGTCGCGCACGCCGTCGAGCATCGCGCTGCCCCTGTCGCTGGCGCGCAGCGGGGCCAGCATCTCGGTGTCGATGAAACCCGGCGCAACCGCGTTGACACGGATGCCGTAGCGCCCCAGTTCGCGCGCCAGTGCGCGTGTCAGTGCCACCAGGCCTGCCTTGGCGGCGGCGTAGTTCGCCTGGCCGGCCTGGGGCCGCAGCCCGGCCACCGATGCGACGTTCAGGATCTGCCCGCTGCGGCGCGTGATCATCGACGGGATCGCCGCCTTGGCACACAGGAAGCTGCCGTCCAGGTTGGTGGCCAGCACGTCGCGCCAGGCCGCCAGCGGCATCGTGGCGGTGATGCCGTCGCGCACGATGCCGGCGTTGTTGACCAACGTGTGGACCCAGCAGCCGTGGTCGCGCACCTGCGCGAACAGCGACTGCACGGCCTGCGCGTCGCTCACGTCGGCCAGGATCGCGTGGGCCACGCCACCGGCATCGCGGATGGCCGCACAGGTGGCTTCGGCCGCCTGCGCGTCGATGCGGGCGTTGACGAACACCGGGCGCGCCGGGTCGGCCAGGGCCATCGCGATGGCGCGCCCGATGCCGCGGCTGGCGCCGGTGACCAGCGTCGCGCGGCGGGGCCCGCTGGCGCTGCGCGGGCCGGGCTGCGGCACGTCCGCGGGCATGATCACGGTCGCCGGAGCAGTCATGGCTGCT
Source organism: Rubrivivax sp. (assembly GCA_031372005.1). Taxonomy (GTDB): domain Bacteria; phylum Pseudomonadota; class Gammaproteobacteria; order Burkholderiales; family Burkholderiaceae_C; genus Rubrivivax. The sequence goes on along the minus strand of JANMKK010000023.1, from coordinate 32,821 downwards.
CCAGCAAGAGGCTGATCCACGCGCCGTGGCTCTCCGTGGCGGTGACCAGTGCACAGGGCGCCGCCACGGCGCCGCCGGCGGCGCGTTCTGCCAGCGGGGCCGGCGCTTCGGCACAGACGCCGGCAGTGGGTGGCACGTCGCCGCTGGTGAGGGCCTGCACAGCCATCGCGGCCAACAGCGCACCGGTCCACGCCTCGCCTTCGCCGACCCACGCGCAAGGTGCCGAGACGCGCGCTGGTGTGTCGGAGCCGGCCAACCAGGCGGCCAGCGCGTTGGTTTCGGCCTGTTCGTGCGGGCGGTTGCCGCCGCCCGCCCCGGCGGCGACCACGCCGACGTCGGCTGGCTCCCGCTGCGCCGCTGACAGCAGCCGCTGCCACCCCCGCGCGAGCGCGGGCTCCAGTGCCTGGCCGGCTGCGCGGCCTGCGGACCAGCCGCGCAGCCGGGCCAGCGGGCGGGCACCGCGCTGCGCAGCATGTGCGGCAGATTCCACGACCAGCAGGCAGGCCCCTTCGGACGGAACGAGGTAGCCAGTCTCGGTGCCGAAGAACCGGGGGCAGGCGGCTTGCATGCAGTCGCCGTAGAGGTGCCTGCCGACGTACAGCGAAAACCGTGACAGCACGTCCAGGCCACCGGCCAGCGCCACCTGGCAACGCCCGGCGGCGACGAAGTCGGCGGCTCTGGCCAGCGCTTCCAGCCCCGCCAGCGGCCCCGATGCCAGGACCGTGCTGGGGCCGCGCAAGCCGAAGCGGATGGCCAGTTGACCGCAGGCGATGTTGCGCGCGATCTGCGGAAACTCGGCGGGGTTGATCCGCTCTGGCCTGCCCTGCAGCAGCGGCTGCAGGAACTTGTGCACCGAGGGCTGCTCGGCGCGCATCGTGCCCAGCAAGGTGGCCGTCTCGCCAGGCGCCTGTCCGTCGGCCCAACCCGCAGATTCCAGCGCGGTGCCGGCCGCGAAGGCCGACAGGCACATCGCCTTGTCCATCATGCGCAGCTGGCGATCGTTGAAGTAGCGCGCCTTGGGGTAGTCACCGACCTGCGCGATCAGCGCTTCGGCGTGCGGCGGATGGGCCGCAGCGGGCCAGGCGGCGAAAGGCCGCTGCCGCGCCCGCGCGGCAGCGGCGATGCGCTCGACGCCCACGCCGTGGGGACCGAGCACCCCGATCCCCGTGATCACGACATCCTGCATGGACTGCTTCCTCTGGTGCGCGCTGGCCTGGCGTTCATCCGTCGTACCGCCCCAGCGCGACACACGAGCAGGCGCCGCCGAAGCCGAAGGACTGCGTCAGCGCGTGGCGTATCGGCAGGCTCTGCGGCGCGTCAACGACGACGGTGCTGCGCAGCGCGGGTTCGTCGGCCCTCGTGTTCAGCGTCGGCGGGATGCACTGGTGCGCCAGCGACAGCACCGTGGACACGGCTTCCAGCGCCCCTGCGGCGCCCATGCAGTGCCCGAACGACGACTTGTTGGACGCCAGCCGCACCCGCGGCGCGGCCTCGCCGAACACGCGGTTGATGGCGCCGACCTCCGACGCATCGTTGTGTCGGGTGCCGGTGCCGTGGCAGTTGATGTAGTCCACCTGCCCGGGTGCCAGCCCTGCATCCTGCAGTGCGCGCTCGACGGCCAGCGCCTCGCCGGCACCGTCTTCGGACGTGGCGGTGAGGTGGTGTGCCGTGTTCGACAGGCCATAGCCCAGCACCTCGGCCAGCACCGGTGCGCCGCGCTGGCGTGCATGGTCAAGCGATTCCAGCACCAGCACTGCCGCACCCTCGCCGATGAAAAAACCGTCGCGTCCGCGGTCGAACGGCCGCGCCTGCGTGGTGGTGATGGACTGCAGCCCGTTGAAGGCACTGTGGATGGATTCGGCCAGCACGTCGCCGCCGCCGGTCAGGCAGACGCTGCAGCGCCCGCTGCGCACGAGGTCGAAGGCGTAGCCCAGCGCGTCGGTGGTCGACGAGCAGGCCGTGGAGACCAGCGAACTCGGTCCTCCCAGCCCATAGCGTTCGCAGAGAAAGTTCAGCTGGTAAGACGCGGTAGCGGCCTGCACGTCCATGTCGGCTGGCATGTCGGCATCGCATCGCCCGCACAACACCTGCAGCGCGCGCATGCCTGCGCACAGGGTGCCAAGCACCGCCCCGGCATCCGCAGGGTCAACCAGCGGCAGCCGCAGCCCTGCGGCACCCAGCGCTTCCTCAGCAGCAAGCGCGAGGAAGTAGGTCCCGTCCTCCAGCGGGGCGCCGCAGCGCTGCCGTGCGGCCGCGTCCCCATAGACTTCGGCAGGCACCTCGCCTCCTTGTGCGCTGCGATAGCGCGTGCCGTCAAAGCCCGTGACCGGGCGCATCGCCGATGCACCTGCCAGCAGGGCCTGCCAGAAGCGGGGCACGCCGGCGCCAAAAGGCGACACCACACCCACGCCCGTGATCACGACGCGCTGGCGGTCGGTGATGGTGGCGCTGCTCACTGGCGTACCTTCGTGCTGCGCACTCCGGTGTTCGCCCTTGGGGCGGCCCTGCGGGCTCACGCAACCCCCTGCATGGCGTGCTGCTGCGGCGCCGTCGCACCATTGATGGGCTGCAGTGCCGATGCGGCCACGAGCGCCACGGTGAGTTCAACCGTCAGCACCTTGTGCTCGGCCACCGAGGCGCTGCCGCTGGCCTGCACCATGGCACCTTGGGACACGGTGCGAACGTCCAGCGTGTAGTGCACGCGCTCACCCGGTCGCACGAGGCGGTGGAACAGGCTCCTGCGCACGGCGGCAAGCACGCCGGTGCGGCCTTGCGATGCCGCTTCGTCGCCGGCCAGCGCGGCCACGCCCGCCAACTGGGCCGCCGCCTCCAGGAGGTAGACCCCGGGCACCACGGGCTGCCCGGGAAAGTGGCCCTGCAGATGCGGATGCTCGCCACGCCAGCAGGCGCTACCGCGCGCTGACGATCCGAACACCTCGGCTTCGTCCAGGAACAGGGCGGCGCCCCGGTGGGGCAGCAGGCGCTGGATGTCGGCTGCCACGAAACGCAGCGGCGGTGTCAGAGATCCTCCCGCTGTTCGAAGACGCTGCACCGGTCCAGGTCCATGGCCAGGAAGCGCTTGACCATGTCCGTGCCGAAGCTGCTGCTGACGTAGGTTGCCAGCCCGCGCACCGTGCTCACGACACGGGGATCGAAGTCATCGGGGATGGCCGCCTCCAGCAGCTCATGCAACGTCGCCACCGCGTCGAAGGCCTCGATCGAATCCATCCCGATCTGCTGGATGAGATCGCCCTCGGGCGTCAGGCTCACGTCCGGGCCCAGCTTCAGCAGCTTGACAAGGAAGGCGCTGAGCTTGTCCTCAAGCGCGGGGTTCAGGGTCTCTGCAACGGGGGTCATGAACGCACTCCTGGGGTCGTGGGGGCGGCAGCGGCGGCCGAGTGAATTGGCGCCTGAACCGTGTCGGGCTGGCGCAGGGCGTGGAAGAAGCCGGGGTAGCGCTCGTCGACTGCGCCATAGCCCTGTTCGGCGTACCAGCCGCAAACCGTCTCACGCCCATGGCGGAACTGGTGCGGCGGCATCACGTTGTCAAACGACAGGAAGACCGAGCTGCGGAACAATTCGCGCAGCGTGGGCCTGTCGGGATAGATCGGGAAGCGGTCGCGGTTGACGCGCCACTGGGCTTTGAGGAACCGCAGCACCCACGGGAAGCAGACCGCAACGTAGACCCGGCACAGCGCCATCGTTGCGGCGTGCGGCAGACGGTGGGCCAAGCCGAGAAAGTGGCGGTCGCGCTGACGGTACAGCCCGGCCCAGAAGGTGTCTTCGTGCGGCAACGGGTAGATCCAGGTCATGAAGTCGCCCCCCGGCGCCACGAGCTCGGACACGGCGTTGAAGGCGCGGCGGGTGTCTGGCGTGTGGTGCAGCACGCCGATGCTCATGGCGAAGTGGAAGCCTTGGCGCGCCAAGGGCGGGTACCAGACGTTCGCCTGGACGAAATGCAGGTTGGGCAAATCAGCGTTCTCCCACGCGGTGCGGGCAATCGAGTTGGACTGGTCGATGGCCACGACCTCATGGTCGGGGAAGGCCAGCGCCAGCTCGCGGGCCTTCTCGCCGCTGCCGCAGCCCGCATCCAGCAGCCAGCCCGAGGCCGGCGCGGCGGCCCGCAGGCCCGTCGTGAAGGTCTGGTTGAACCAGCGCATGAACTTGCCGATCTCGTAACCGTAGACCACGGCACGGCGCTCCGCGTTGCCGCGCTGCCGCTTGTTCCACTGGTACGCGAAGCCTTCGCGCGTGGCGTTGACCAGGCCTTCAGTGCGTACCAGGCGCGGCACACCCTGCACGACCGGGTGGCGCTGGTGGCAGTTCGTGCACTGGAGCTCGCCTTCGTCGATGACGGCTTCGCGCTTGCCGTCATCCACGAGGGTCAGGCGTGCGCCGCACGAAGGGCAACGCAGCTTCGGCAACAGGTGGGTTTTCATGGTCCGGATGTCGGTTCCGATTGGCGTTCAGGGGCGACGGCGCGCCCGGTGCGGGCCTTCTCGCGGCCCAGGAACCAGCGCGCCGTGCGGCGAAGCACGGCGGCCATCGGCGGCAGCACGATGCCGGCCTGTGCGAGCACGGCGGCCGTGTCGTCGACGGCGAAGTCGCGCTCGTAGGCCAGGTAGGGGCCATAGGTCCGCATCAGCACCTTCAGCGGGCTGTAGCGGTAGGCGCGCACGACGGGATCTTCGGACGCCGCGGCCAGCGCGTGTGCGGGCAGTATCCGGGGACGCCGGCGCGGGCCGGCAGCCGCGGGCTCGGCTTCATCCAGCGTCCGGTAAACCAGCTCGACGAGTTGCGCGGTTGACAGGCTGTGCGCCAGTCCGGCGGCCAGGTGGACCGTGCGGCCCACCATTGCGGTGTCGCGGCTCAGGTGAAGCACGGCGTCGCAGACATGGTCCGACGGCACGATGTCGGAACGGGCCGCAGCGTCGGCCACCAGCAGCGGCATGCGGTCGCGCTGCGCCAGCTTGAGGAAATCGTAGAACCCGAACTGGCGCCGGATCCGACCCCGGGCCGCATCGCCGACGACTTGGCTGGGGCGATAGACGGTTGCCCGCAAGTCGCCCATGACCGCGCGCACCAACCCCTCGGACTCGAGCTTGGACTGTTCGTAGCCGTTCCAGAACGACTGCCCGACACCCAGCTCCGATTCCAGCAGCCGCCCTTCTCGACGCCCGCAGATATAGGCCGTGGACACGTGGTTGAAGCGGAACTCGGAAGCGTGCCGGGCCGCGCAAAGCTGGGCCAGGCGCAGCAACTCGGCCGTGCTGTCCACGTTGGCGCGGCGCGACTCCGCCAGCGGTAGATCGAAGTCCACGCTCGCCGCCAGGTGGTAGATGACGCGGGTGCAATCCGCCAGCTGCTGCCACGCCCGCAACGGCAGCCCCAGCATCGGTGCCGACAAGTCGGCAGCGAAGGTGTGCAATCGCATGCGCTCGGCCGGGCCCAGGCCGGCAAAGTCGGCAGCCTCGCGCAGCCGCAGCGCGGCGGCTTCGGCTGTTGGCGCCCGCAGCGGCGCAAGGACGTGGTGGTCCGGCCAGGCACGCAGCAAGCCGGCCAGCAACTGCCCGCCCAACGAGCCCGTCACGCCGGTCAACAGAACGGCCGGCGCATTGGCGGGGTGGGGCAGCGGCTGCGACACGCGGTCTACTCCGAACGCAGGAACTGCTGGCTGACGTGGTAGGGGTCGAAGGGCACGTTGACCTGGCGCGTGATCTCCTCGATCACGGTCTGGCGGCCGCTGCCCAGGTGGCGCATGGTCTGGCGATGCGCCCGCCAGGCGTTGCCCACGAGACGGAAGTCCTCGGATTCGAAGACCTTGAACAACTGGCCGTCGCGGCCGTAAAGCTCGGTCTTGACGATCGACTCGCGCTCTGCGGAAATCCAGAAGACCTTGCGGCCGTAGCTGCTGGTCTGGCTTTCGCGAGCGTCGGTGGCCCGCGCTTCGATGACCTGGCACCGGCCCTCGGCGCCAGCCGCTGCGCAGGGCTCGGCGCGGAGCCAGTCGAAGCGGTATTTGTCGAGCTTCAAGCCTTCAAAGTCCTCGAAGACCAGCTCGGTGCCCATGAAGCGGTTCTGACGGTGTTCGGACGAGATGCGCCGCATGTTGCGGGTGGCCGGCAGGTAGTGCCAGATGGCCGTGGTGGTGCCGGCCTCTTCCACCACCATCAGGCCCACGGACTGCACGTTGGCCGGTGCCAGGAACTTCAGGACCGAGATGCGTGTGCCGTTCCCGGTCTGGTTGTAGGCGTCCAGTTCACGCACGATGGGCGGGCCGTCGCCACGAAGCTCCATGCGCAGGCGTGCGCGCTCAAAAGCCGGCCGCGACTGTTTGTCCACCCGGGCCATCAGGGCCGCGGTGTCGACGGGCGGATCGGCACACAGGCCGGCGGCGGGCAGCAGGGCCGCGCAGAGGAGCAGGCTGCGCCGCTTCATCCGACCTCCCGGGTGCGCAGTTCAGTGGCCAGCGGCACGCGCAATACCGCGCGCGACAGTGGCACGGCCACCAGCGGCAGCAGCACGGCGCCGAGCACGGCAGACTGCAGATAGTCGCGCAGGCTGACGATGGTGTCGACGCGGAACCACGAGGCCGACAGCCGGTCCAGCAGATGGTGCGCGACGAGGCTGCCCACCGGCACGGACAACAGCAGTGCCACCAGGCCGATCAGCGCGATCTGGACCACGATCATCAGTGCCACGCGGCTGTCGCGAAAACCCAGCAGCCGAAGCGCCTGGAACTCGTGGGCCTGCCGCATCACGGTATAGCCGGTGGAGGCGAAGACGAACAGTGCGGCCACCGCCACGCTCAACATCGAGCCCATGTGGATGATCGTGCTGATCTGCCCGCTGGCTTGCAGGATCTCGTGGGCCACCTCCGGCCTCGTCAGCACCTGGCGCACGTCGGGGTGCGCCTGCAGCTGCCGCGCGCTCACCTCGATCGCCGCAGGCGGGCGCTGGACGAACACGCCGGTGATGCGACCGGTCATGTCGGAGATTTCCTGCGCGTACGCCAGCGTCAACCGCGCCTCGCCCGGCAGCCCCCCCGAGAAGAGGCCGCGCACATGTGCCGGCCAGCGCTTGCCGAGGATGTCCAGCGACAGCGGCGCGCCAACGCCCAGGCCCAGCTGGCGCGCCGTGCTGTCCTCAATGAGGATGCCCTGCGGGTCGCTGGCGGCCAGTGGCTGCCCTGCGGTCATCCGCGTGGCATGCCAGGGGCGCTGGGGGTCGAAGCCGCCCGCATACAGGTTGGCCCGCTGCCGGCCATCGGCGGATACCGCCTGGGCCAGCAGCTTGGTGTACGGCGACAGCTCGGCGTCGCCCAGGCCAGTGTCCCGTTTGAAGCGCACCAGGTCCTCGGTCCACAGCGGCGCGTTGAAGTCCACGGCCAGGTCCCAGGTGTTGGCCTCGACCATCTTGACCGAGGTGCCGACGAACGACGAGTAGCTGATGAAAAAGGCCGAAGTGAGGCCGAACCCCAATGCGGTGGCCAGCACCGTGATGCCCGTGGTGCCGCCATGCCGCAACAACGCGCGCAGGGGGATGCCCAGCCAGCTTGCAGGCAACCAGCGGCCCACCACGCCGCTGAGCCGGCCGGGGCTGCCGCTGACTGCCGGCGCCAGGCGCATCGCGTCACGCGGCGACAGACCGGCCAGCCGCCGCCATGCCACCAGCCCTGAAAGCGCAAACACCGCCAGCACACCCAGCGACCCCGCCACCGCATGCCCTGTGCCCAGTTGCAGCGCGGGCGTGGGCATTCCGAGGGCGCCGGCAAAGTTGTCCAGGAACCCCTGCCCCACCCACCAGGCGCTGGGCAGCCCGCCGGCCAACACGCCGACGCCCAGGTACAGGGCCATGGCGGCAAACCCCGATGCCAGCCACGACATCGGGTGGCCCAACGCCAGCAGCACAGCCAAGTGCTGCCGTTCGGCCTGCAGCCACTGTGCGAAGAGGAAGCTCGTCACCAAAGCGGCCGACAACACGCTGACCAGCACGATGACGGGAACGATGATGCGGAAGACGCCGAGGTTCTTCTCCAGGAACTGGTGGCTGAACTGCTCACGCATCAGGGCCGTGCCGTCCACGTTCAGGCGTTGCTGGGCGCGCTCGATGACACGCTGTCGCAGCTGATCCAGGTCTGCGCCCGGCGAGGCGCGCAAGAGCACGCTGTTGGCGGGCATGAAGCCATAGCGGTCGCTAAACACACCGGCCTGGGCGTAGACGATGCCCAGCGTGCCTTTGGAAGGCACGAACAGGGCGGGGTTGGCAGGGGCGAGCAGAAATTCGCCATCGGTCACCACGCCGCGCACGTGCAAGGACAGCCGCTCCTTGCCCAGCTTCACCTCCAGGGTGGACCCTGGGGCTAGCTGGTGGAACTGGGCCAGGCTGCGTTCGATGAGGACACCGTCGCGGTCGGCGGGGTCGAGCGGCCGGCCGTCGATCAGTTCCTGGCGGTTGATGGGCGTGGCCGACTTGCCGGCTTCGGCGATGACGAGCATGCTGATGGTCCTGCCGCCAATCGACGCGCTGCCGGGGTACACCATGCGCAGGCGGTGGTCGGCCACGCCTTCGAGCTTGCTGAAGTCAGGGAAGTTGGCGACGTCGTCGGCGACGACCCGCAATTCCAGATCCGCCAGTTGCGAAGCTCGGTAGGCCGCGTCGCGGCTCTGGGTGACGCTGTCGATAGCCGACATCAGGCCGACGTAGACCGCCAGACCGAAGCCGGCCACCGCGCCCATGGCAACGAGGCGCCCGGCCATCAGCCAAGCGCTGCCGGCAAAATGCTTCAGCACCGTGGGCAGGGGCAGCCGCGCGAACCAGCCGGGCAGCATCATCCCGCTCCTGGGGCGCCTGCCAGGCGGCCCGATTCCAGCCGCAGCACGCGGTCGGCGTAATCGCAGACCATCGCATCGTGGGTGGCGATGACCAGGGCGCAGCCCCGTTGCTGGCGCAGATCGCGCAGCAGCGCCATCACTTGCCTGGCGGTCTGCGCATCCAGCGCGCCCGTCGGCTCGTCGGCCAGCAGCAGCGCCGGCCGTTTGACAACGGCCCGCGCGATGGCCACACGCTGTTGCTGGCCGCCGGACAGGCGGCCGGGATATTGATCGGCCAGATCGGCCAGGCCGACGGCAGCAAGCGCGGCCCGCGCATCGTCACGGCGGCTGGCCCGGCTGCCAGGCAGCGGCTCCAGCGCGCAGACCACGTTCTCCAGCGCCGTCAACGTGGGAAGCAGGTTGAAGAACTGGAAGACAAAGCCGATGTGGCGCGCGCGGAAGTCCGACGCGGCGCCCCCGCTCAGCGCCTGCAAGTCCTGTCCGGCCACCACCACGCTGCCGCTGGACGGCCGCTCGATGCCGCCCAGCAGGTGCAACAGCGTCGATTTGCCGCTGCCCGAAACCCCTTGCAGAACGACGGCTTCGCCGCGCTGCACGGACAGGTCGATGCCCGCCAGCACCTCGACCGTCGCGCCACCGGCATCGAACTGCTTGCGCAACTGGCGCGTCTGCACGACAGCGTGCGGAGATGCGGACGGCGGCCGGCCGGCCCCAGCGGTAGGGGTGAAGGTGGTCGATGAGGGAGCGGTGATCACGATGGTGCGTGGCGCGTGGCGCGTGCGTTGGTTCAGCGCTTGCGCTGGATGACGTAGTCCACGAAGGCGGCCAACTGCTGGCGGCAGGTCGGGCTCAGGAAGTCCAGGCCCTGCACCAGCGCCTTGGTGCGATCGACGTGCTGCAAGGCGATGGCACGGGCGGCTTCGAAAGCACCGCTGGCGTCCATCAGCGCCACCGCCTCGTGCAGCGTGGCAGGGTCCTGCGTGCGGCTTTCCAGGATCTGGATGAGCCGGGCCCTCCGTGGTGCGGCCAGGCGTTGCAGCGACAGCAGCACCTGCAGGTTGATCTTGCCCTGTGTGATGTCCTCGGCCAGCGCCTTGCCCCAGTGCTCGTCCCCGGGCTGGACGTTGAGGATGTCGTCGATGATCTGGAACGCCAGCCCCAATTCTTCGCCGAAGGCCGCGATGCGGCGGGTCTGCTCGGACGTCGCGCCGGCGGCGATGGCACCGATCTTCAGCGGCAGCCGATAGGTGTAGGACGTGGACCTGTGCACCACCGACTGCAGGTACTGCGCCGGCGTGCGGTCGAAGCCACCGATCCAGGGCCAGGTGGTGTCGATGGTCGTGCCGACGCCGGTGACCCAGTGTTCCCAGGCGATGGCCTCAAGCAGGCGCGCGGCACGCGTCGCGTCCAGGCCGGGCATGGGTTGCGACAGCAATTCGAAGCTGGCGTTCAACCATGCGGATGCACCCGCACCAGCGACGCGCACGCCGACCATGCGGTGGGCCGTCTCGGCGCCACGGCGCAGCGGCGAGTCGTCGGCGATGTCATCGAGCACCAGCGATGCGGCGTGGATGACCTCGGCCATCGCAACGACGGCCGGCAGCTCGCGGGGGTCGCGGTCGAAGGCCCGCATCAGCAGGCACACAAGCACCGGGCGCAGCATCTTGCCGCTGCGCGTGTGGTAGCTGCGGTACGGGTCGAACCACACGGTGCGCAGCGTTTGATGGGCCTGGTCCGACAGCGGGCTGCCGGCGGCGCGGTCGATGAACTCGCGGCTGGCCAGCGTCTCCAGCGTCGCCAGAACCGTCGTGTGGCACCAGGGGTACCACTCGCGGTAGAAGCCGGCAAATGCGGGCGCGAGGTCGTCAAGGAAGTCATCGCGGTAGTGGGCGGCTTGGCTCATGCAGGGCCTCCGGACGGTCGCGGTGCAAGCGGGTTCATCGGGCCGACTCCGCGAACCAGGCAGGTTCAAAACACGCGCCGAAGCCAGCCAGGGCCCGGGCCCCTGCGGGCGCCAGCTGATGCGCGCGGTCGATCGCGGCCCCGGCCAGCCGGCGGCCCGCAAGCTGCAGCGCCGCTGCGTCGGCCTGGAACGGAAACCGCACGCGCTGCTCCATGCAGTCGGTGTCCTTCAGCACCAGGTGTCGCAGTTGCCCCCGCGACAGCGCCCCCAGGCGCAATGCCACGCCGAGATCGTTGCCGCAGCGCGCCCATTGCGCCTGCTCGGCCTCGGAGCCGGCGGCGCAGATCGACGCGGCGTGGCAGGCCAGCCCGAAGCTCAGCGTCCCCGCGTAGAGGCGCAGGTGCGACGACAACTCAACCACGTCGCAGCGTGGCGGAGGATGTTCTCCCCACCACAAGTCCAGGGTGCTGCCCAAACCCTGCGCAAACAGGAAGCGTGACAACGCCACCACCAGCGCCTGGCGCTGCGGCGCAGCCAGGCTGGTGACACGACGTTCCGCCAGGACCGGCACAAGTTGGCGGACGTTGTAGGCAATCGTCACCCACACCGCCAGCGGCGTCTGGACGGCCTCGGTCGTGCTGCTGCCGAGGTCTCTGCCGTTGCGCAGGTCGTCCAGCATGATGGCCGCCAGGTGGTGCAGTTCAAGGGCCGCGCACACGCCCGCGTGGTCGTCCGCCCGCACCCCCAGCGCCTGCATCAGCAGCGCCGCCAGCACCGGGCGCAGACGCGCGTCGTGGCGGGCGGCCCATTCTGCGAGCGGCTGGGTGAAACCACGCTCCAGCGCCTCACAGTCCCAGCCGAAGCGTGGCTCGTCAACCAGTTGCCTCAGCCATGCACCGTCCCGGCCTTGGGGCAAGTGCTGATCCAGCGCGCGGCTGGCCAGCCGTCGCGCCCCGTCGAAGTCCAGCGTCATGCCCAACCCCCCCGCTCTAGCGCCCACGTCAAGGCCATGCCGCTGGACAACAGGATGCCGGCGTAGACCAGGTAGAGATGCGACGCCCATTCCTTGTCCGGCAGTTGCCAGTAGCGGTTCAGGAGCCACCAGCCGATTGGCAGGTGTGCCGCCCCGACCCACAGAAAGCCCACCGGCAATAGGCCTGCGAGCGCGCCGCCGAGCACGACGCCGCAGGTCAGCACGTGCACCGCCAGCAGCAGCCGGTAGGTGGCTGGCAGACCGATCACCATCGGCACGGTGCGGAAGCCTGCCTTGGCGTCGCCGGGCATGTCCCGCACATCCCACAACACCTCGGTGAAGTAGTTCATGCCGAAGCTGCCGACCACGGCCAGCGCCGCCACCAGGCCCGGCGTTTGCTGCACGTAGAGGTAAGGCGTGAGTATCAGCAGCAGCGACCAGAAGATGCCTGCATACAGGTTCTTGAGGAAGGGCACTTCCTTGATGCGCAACGGGCGACCGCGCCAGGTGAACGGCAAGCGCCGGCTGTACAAGCCGCCCAGGAAATGCACGATGCCGCCGTAGACCACGAACACCCAGCCGGCGCTCAGCGACAACAGGAAGCCGCCAAGATAACAGCCCCAGATGACCATCATCGTCGCCCGCTTGCCGGGCTCCAGCACGCGGTACTTGCTGCGGTAGTTGTGCGCATCCTCGGCGCCGTCGGTGTGGATGTTGTAGATATAGCCACCCAGCGTGGTGAGCATCGTCATCAGGTAGTACTCGGGGGGCAGTGGCAGCTTCAGAGCCTGGTTCCAGAACGCCGTCAGGAAGAGCGGCATGAAGGCGATGTGCAGGCGGTTCGTGAAGACGAAGCCGGCGCCATCCTGTCCCAGCGTGCGCAGGTTCATTCGCGCAACTCCAGCACGGACCACAGGGCGTCCAGCGCGGTGATGGCATGGTCGGGTCGTGTTTCCGGGCCCGTCGGCACCTTGGCGCCGGGGGCCATCAGCAACACCGAGCGGGCCCGCGCGCGGCGTGCCAGCGCAACGTCCTGCTCGGGTGAGTCACCGACCACGACGGTATGCCGCAACTGCGCAGGTGCAATGCCGAGCACCTGCGTCAGCACGAATGGGTCCGGTTTGCCGACGACCTGGACGGGCAGTCCCAGCGCGGCCTCGACGCGGTCGACCGTGGGCCCGGGGCCAATGTCAATGCACGACTCACTGGGGAAACGCGCGTCCCTGCAGGTGGCCAGCAGCAGCGGCGCACGGGCGCGGCGCAGGCGCTCGAGCGTGTCCTCGCACAGCGCCGGGTCCCGACTCACAAGCACCGTGTCCGCCTCCTCCGGCGCCACCCAGTGCGCGCGGGACTGCAGCCGGCGGCTCACCTGCTCGCGCAGCGCATCCGAGCCGATCACAAACAGCCTGCGCGGCCCGGGCAACCGCGCCACGCGCTCGGCCATGACCATGGCCGCGGTGACGATCTGGTCCGGCTCGGCCTGCACGCCGGCGGCCTGCAGCTTGGCCGCCAGTTGCTCCTGCGTCACGCTGCTGCCGTTGGTGACGAATGCCATGGTGTAACCGGCACTGCGCAAGCGCGCCAGCACCTCACCCGCCGGACGGTGCCCCGCCGGTTCTCGCCTGCCCAGCAACACGCCGTGGATGTCGAAGACCAGCATGCCCCGCGCACCGCTGCCTGGCAGTCGTGCGAGCGGGCGGATTGTCGTATTCATGCCAGCAGATCCCGCGCCTGATGTCCGTTGGCTGGCAGGCGCCGGTGCCAGTAGGCCGGCGAGACGAAGTGTTCGCTGAACACGCGCATCTGCGCAGCCGTGGTGGCGTCGATGGCCGGCACGCACTCGTCGATGGCCGCCAGGGCGCGTGCCACGCAGCGGGCCACTTCGGCACGGCAGGCCTGCACCGCACCGGACCGGTGCAGCGCCTGCATCACGTCGGCCGTGGACAGATCATTCTTGACGCCCGACCGCCAGCGCTGCAGCACGGCACGGTCGTCGTCTGCACTGCACTGCTCCGCCATGGCGTACAAGTAGGTCGGCTTGCAATGAAGCAAGTCGGTGGCAACGCCGCGGCCCTGGCCCTTCTCGCTGGCCTCCTCCAGATCCTCGAGGTCGTCCTGCAGCTGATAGGCCAACGCTGACGCGCCGGCCCAGTCCTGCAGGGCCTGCGTCTGCGACGCCTGAGCACCGGCGAGTCGCGCACCGGACTCTGCGCAGAGTTCAAACAACCGACCCGTCTTCAGGTCTGCATTGCGCATGCAAACCTGCGGACTGGGCATCGCCCGGGCCTCGTGGAAGACGTCGGCCAGTTGTGCGGCGTTGTCGTACAGATCGTGGTTTTCCAGCGCCAGCGTGATGGCCAGCGCGGTGTCGGCCGGCGCGCCGCACCCGGCAATGGCACTGCCGGCCAGCGCGCGGCAGACCTTGCCGTACGCAAACGCGGTGATCGCTCCGCGGCGGTTGGCCTCGGTGCTGAACAGCCGTGTGGGGGATGGCGCGCCGTCCGGTGGCGCGCCATGGCGGGCTTCGATCCAGTCCGCGAACGCGCGATGGGTCGTGGGCCAGCCGCGCCGCGCTTCGTCTTCATCGTAGACGTCGTCGTGCACCAACGTGTGGTGGTGGTATAGCTGCAGGGCGGCCGCCACGCGCAGCGCCAGCGCTGCATGCTGGCCTCCGCATGCGCGGTAGGCCAGCAGCACGGCCAGCCCATGCATGCGCTGTCCGCCGTTGTCCAGGTAATGCCTTGTCCAGCCGTACACGCGCGCGATCAGCGGGTGGTCGCGCTCAGGACCCGTGGCCCGCACGCCGGCAATGAGCCGCGCCAGTTCGGCATCAATGCGTCGCCGCTCGGCGTCCAGCTCGGCGGGCATGCCCGTGGCAATGTGCGCTGTCATCAGGCCCATGCGGGTTGGCTTCCGGTGGATGTCGGGGTGCTGGTCGGCAACGGCCTGGCGGCGAGGCTGTCGCGCAGGCCCAGCACGAACAAGTGGTGCCACAGCTGGAGGCTGGCCACGAAGTTCACGGCCAACCCTGTCGCCAGGCGCTCGAGGTAGCGCCGCGCCGCGCTGCCGCTGGCAGACGGCGCGCGTGCCGTGGCCAGGACCCGCAGCACCCGCTCGGCGTCGAAGTAGCCATAGTCGCGCAGGCAGGCAGGCGACAGCAGGTGGCCATAGAGCTCGGGCGCCTGTGGGCCCAGGAAGGGCGTCCCAAAGGGCATGGCGAATCGACGCTTGGGGCGTTGGGTGATTTCCGCGGGCAGCCACCGGGCTGCGGCGCGCCGCAGGACGTGCTTGTCCTGCAGGCCCCTGATCTTCAAGTGCGGCGCGAGCTGCGCGCTGTAGCTCACCACCTGGCGGTCCAGGAAGGGATACCGCCCCTCCACCGATTGAGCCGCAAACACCCGGTCGCCATGGGCGCCGAGCAGGTAGTTCGGCAACATGACTCCGTAAGCCACGTGCAGCGACTGGTGCAAAGGATGCCGATCGCGGACGGCTTCGCGGTCGAAGGAAAACGCGTCCCACTGTCCGTCCCGCGCTGCGTGCTCGCGCAGGGGTGGTGCCAGCAGGGGCGTGAGGGCCGTGCGGTAGAACTCCCACTCGCTGGCCTGCGCAGGAATGCCCCCGAACACCGCGCGCAAGGCGCCGATGCGGGCTTCCCCAGGCAACAGGCAGTCGGTGCCGTAGTGGTGCTGCAGCAGCGGCCTGAGCAGACTGCGCACGAGGCCCAGTCCTGGGGCAGCAAAGGGCCCCAGCGCGCGGGCCTGCCGGAACGCGAGGTAACCACCGAAGGCCTCGTCGGCTCCTTCGCCGGTGAGCACGATCTTCGAGTGCTGCCGGGCTTCCCCCGCCAGCCGCATCAAGGCCACGGCTTCGGTCGAGATGACGGGCACCTCGCCGTGCCAGATCAAGCGTGGGAAGTCGCGCGCGATGGCAACCTCGTCCAGGGTCACGGTGTGCAGGTGCAGGCCCAGTCCGTGCGCCGTTCGCGCGGCTGCCGCGCCTTCGTCCAGCCTGCCATCGTCAGAACGGGCGCAGAAGGCTTGAACCGTAGACGTCCGGTCCCGTGCGAGCAGGGCGCCGATGATCGCGGAGTCGATGCCGCCGCTGAGAAAGCAAGTCGGCTCGAACTCGCCCTGCACATGGGTGCGCGCGGCGTGTTCAAGGCGGGTAGCCAGCCCGGCTGCCGCAGCTTCGTCGCTCACCACCGGCTGCTCGCTGCGCCGCGGAAATTCCACGGACCAGTAGCGGCGGCCGCTGAGCCGGCCTTGGTGGTCAAAGCGCAAGTGCTGTGCCGGCGCGAGTTGCTGGACGTCGGCAAAGGCCGTCAGCGGCGCGCAGATCGTGCCGAAGTAGGCCATCTGCAGCACCGCGTTCGGGTCCGCGCGTGGCGCCGCACCCGTCGCTTCGAGCAGGCCCTTGACTTCCGAGCAGAAGCCCACGGCACCGGCGTGGCGCGTCCAGTGCAGCGGGCAGATGCCCATCGCATCGCGCGCCAGCAGCAAGGTGTGCTCGGCGGCGTCGGCGATGGCAATGGCGAACTGGCCCTCCAAGCGGTTGAAACACGCGTCGCCCAGCTCTTCGTAGAGATGGGCGATGACCTCGCCATCGCTGTGCGTGTGGAAGTCGTGCCCACGCTGGCGCAGGTCGTGCCGCAGTTCGCCATGGTTGTAGATCTCGCCGTTGAAGACGACGCGCACCGATCCCGTCTCGTTGCGAAAGGGCTGTGCGCCCAGCGCCACATCGACGATGGCCAGCCGGGCTGAGCCCAGCACCGTCGGGCCGGCCACGCTGATGGCATCGCCGTCGGGGCCACGGTGCCGGACGGCCAGCAGCATGCGGGCAACGCTGGCGCGCTCGTGCGATCCGGCGGCGTGCGTGAGGTGAAGGCCCGCGATGCCACACATCGATCAAGTCCCCCGCGGCGGGGTGACGGCCGCGCACAACTCCGTGCCACTGACCGGTCGGCCGCCGAGCGCGGCGGTGACGTTGCCGGCCAGACGACCATCGACAATGAACGATCGAACGCCGCGGGCCGCCAGCGCAAGGGCCTCCTCCACCTTGGTCCGCATGCCGCCGCTCACGTCGGCCGGGGCCTGGGCGATCAAGGCCAATGCGGCGTGGTCGTCGGCGCAGAGGCGGCGGTGCAAGGTGGACGGGTCTTTCCAGTCGCGGCACACCCCGGCAGCACGCGTGGCCATGACCAGCGAACTGGCGCCCAGTGCGGCTGCCAGCTCGGTGGCGATGCGGTCACTGGAACAGATGCAAAGGCCGCGGTCGTCGACGACGAAGCCGCCGCCAATCAGGGGCACCAGCCCCAGGTCCAGCAGATCCTGAACCGGGCGCAGGTGAACCAGTCGCGCATCGCCGGCTCGTGCCGAAAACAGGCTCGCTGCAGGAAGCCTGAAGACAGGCAGGCCACTGCTGAAGAGAGCCTGGCTCACGGCGCATTCCAGCGCCTGGAGCTCCAGCGTCACTTCGGCGCCAATCGCCACCCGCCCCGGCGCCAGGCGGCCGTCCATGTACCCGTGGCGTGCTGCGGGTGGCTTGCCGTAGGAGCCGGTGCCGTGCAGCACCACAAGGGGCCTGCCCAGGCTGGCAAGTTCAGCGCCAAGCCTGCGCAGCGACGCGATGTCGACACCGGGCCTGCCGTCGGCTTCGTGCGTCAGCAGGCTGCCGCCCAGCTTGACGACGGCCAGCTGCGGCCGGAAAACTGCTTCGGCGAGCATGAGGCGGCGGGGCGGCGTCCGGGTCGATGCTCAGGCAGCGGTGGTCAGGGCGTTCGCGGCCTCGATGAAGGCGCGAGCTTTCGTGGGGTCGATGGTCGTGCCCCGGTCATAACCGCTGCAGACCGCACCGCGCACACCGACGACGTCGGCGCCGACGCGGCGCAGAACCTCCAGATGTTCGGCTCGCACCGATCCGGCCAGCGCCACCTTCAGCCCCTTGGCGTGGGCCGCCTGGACGAACTCGGCCAGCTCCTGCTCGCTCAGCGCATCCATCAGGCCCTTGCCGTCCTTGATGAAGGTGTCAACCATCACCATGTCCGACTTCGACGCGGCCGCAATCTCCACCAGTTGCAGCGGCGCCAAGCCACCGATGCGCCGGTAGTCTGCATAGCCGGCGGTCACTACCGTGACGTCGGGCGAATGGTCCTTGCAGGCACGCACCACGCCGCTCATCAGCGCCGTCCCCTCGGCAACGTCCTTCGAACCATGGAGGCCCGCCTTCACATACTTGACGCCGCTGGACACCGCGCCCAGGGCTGCCAGGGATGCAGTGCCGGGCTTGTGGGGCAGGTCGCCGAGTGTCGCGCTGAAGACCACGGTCGGGTCGTTCACACGACGAATGACGTCGCTGATGATCCACGGAAAGCTGGCCCCCAGCGATCCTTCATGGATGTTCTTGATGTCGATGATGTCGGTGCCGCATTCCCACGCCACGACGGCTTCACTGCTATCTACAGGGCTGATCAAGACCTTCACGCTGACAATCTCCCGGTCAAGTTGAGTGCCGCGAATTCAGCAGGACGTTGAAGGCGGTGAAATGCATTAGAGACTTGCGTCGCGGCACCGACAACTACCACTACTGGTAGGACCGCTGCGGGTGCAGTACACCCGGTCAGGGCGTCAGCACCACGCGCCCGACGACGCGTCCCACCTGCAGGTCCGTCAGCGCTTCATTGGCCTCATCCCAGGATCTCGTTGTGATGTGCAAGCCCGCCGTGCCATGACGCCGAACCAGTGCCACGAGTTCTCGCAGTTCTGCCAATGTGCCCACGTAGCTACCCTGCAAAGTGAGTGCTTTCAAGGGCATGAGCGGCAGCGACAACGGCATCTCGCCGCCTTGCAGCCCGCACATCACGACATGCGCGCCACGCCCTGCCACCGCGCACGCCAGTGACACGCTGGATGCGCTCCCGACGAGCTCCAGCACGGCGTGCACCGCGCTGCCGGCGGCCTGGCGCACCCGCTTGACCGCATCTGGCGCCGCCGCGTTCACGACGGCATGCGCACCGGCCGCGCCGGCCACCTGCAGCTTCGCCTCGTCGATGTCCACGGCCACAACCCTGCGGGTACCGCACATCGCAAGCAGTCGAACCGCCATCAGGCCGAGGCCGCCCGCACCGACGACCACCACCGGCCCGTCGTGGATGGCCGGGCCCAACTTGCCTATCGCGCTGAACGCGGTGAGTCCCGCGCAGGCCAGCGGGGCCGCCTGCACGGGGTCGAGACCCGTGATGTCCACCAGGTAACGTTGGTGCGGGACGAGCACGTATTCGCTGAACCCGCCCGGCCTGTGCATGCCCAGGAAACGAGGCTGATCGCACAGGTTTTCCGCGCCACCAGTGCATGCCGGACACCTTGTGCAGCCTATCCAGGGATGCACAAGTACGTGTCGCCCGACCAGTTCCTGAGGGCCGGCGGCCACTGACCCGGCGATCTCGTGGCCCAGCACAAGGGGCGTCTGGATGCCATGGTCTTTGACATCGAGCCGCCGCCCGCTGCCCAGCGCGTAGTGGCCCCGCCACAAATGCACGTCGGTGTGGCACAGGCCAGTGGCAGCGACCTTGACGAGAACCTCGTCGCCCATCGGCTGCGGCATGGGGCGGTGGACAACGGTGAGCGGTCCGCCGTGTTCAAGCAGGCACAGGCATCTCATGGCCGCAAGGGCTTGGGCGCCGCAGCGCAGGGCTGCGGAAAGGGGGGGCGACTAGAGATGGTTCAACAAACCTGAGAGCGCTGCCTTGACGGCGGCCGCTGTCTTGTTGTTGGCGCCCATTTTCTTGATCGCGTTCTTGATATGAAAGTTCACGGTGTTGTCTGAAATGGTCAGAATGTCCGCGATATCACTTGAGGTTTTTCCGTCACCAGTCCAGCGCAACACTTCGATTTCCCGCGATGTAAGTTGGTATTGGGGTTCGCGGAGTTGCTGCGGCAACAAAGCCTTGACGTACGCAAAATGGGTGGCGGTAGCCAGCCACGACATCTTCTGGGCGTTGGCAGCCAGTTCGGTGGCTGTAATCGGTTCCGATGAGCGCGCCAAGGTCAACATCGAACCTGCGCCGCTGGTCTCCAGCGAGGACATGAACCAGCCGTGGCGCAGGCCCGCGGAGCGTGCACCGGACCACATTTCCTGTTCGCCAGAGAACAGCTGATCGTCCCAGAGGCGCAACGAACTGTTGCGGCTTGCATAGGCGACAGACGGATCCCTCGCCAAGTACTGTTCAGAGGCGTAGTGGGCTTGCCACTGCTTCGGGTAGTTGCTGACCAGTTCGACCCGCGGACTCGACAGCGGGTAGGGCAGACGCACCCCGATGGCGCAGAACTCGAACCCTAAATCCTGCGCGACCAAGACCACGCGCTCCAGCAGACGCTGCGGCGCCTGGTGCAACGGCAAGGAGCCAATCAGCTCATGACACCACTGGTTCATCCGTTCCTCCTGGTTCGGGTCGGCTCTGAATGGCTTGTCCCGAATGTTCTGCCCCGCAATCGATTGTGCAGAGTGGGTGCGCTTTCTACCAACCCTTTCTAACCACCCCCCCAATCTGTGCTGAACACCCAAGTTGGGGCGGCCCCTATCCGGGGCATGCGACTGTGCAGCGGCAAGTCGATCCGCAAGATCTTCCCGCCGGCCTGGACGCGGTGTCGGTGACCGTGGAACGGGTGCTGGAGACCGGTGCAGCCAGCGCCTTGGCCACGAACCTGGGGTTTAGCGGCCCGCACGTGAGCACCCGCTCGGCCGGCCTTCATCCGGCCACCACCCCACCTACCTCAACTAGTAGGTTACGGGTTGGGAGAGTTCGCCTGTAATGGCGCACGGGCCATTGAGGCGTGAGGCAAGCAATGCTGACAGACGAACCGCAGGCCCAGTCCATGCCGGCGCCGCAGGTGCTGGACGCCGAGGCCATCGCCGCCCTGCTGCCACATCGTGAACCGTTCTGCTTCCTGCAGTCGGCCAGTCTCGACGGCCCCAGGCAGATCTCCGGAGTGGCCGTCTGGAGCGCAGGCCACCCGATCCTGGCCGGCCACTTTCCCGGTTATCCCGTCGTGCCGGGGGTGTGCATGGTGGAGGCAGCGGCGCAGCTGGCGGGCGTGGCGATGGCCTGCGTGCAGCGCGGCGATCCCGCAGCAGCCGCCTTTCGCAATGCCCGCGGCGTGCTGGGCGAGATCCGCAGCGGGCGCTTCTCGGCCGCGCTGCGGCCCGACGAGCCGGTCCGGATTCGCGCCGTGCTCCGCTGCCTCATGCCGGGGTTGTGGACCGCCAGCGCACGGGGCGTGCGGGCCTCGTGGCTGGACGACATCGAGCACGCGCCGCGCGCCGAAGAAATCTTCCGCTGCGAACTCGTCATCGGCGTGTTGGCGCAACCGTGAGCATCCCGAACAACGTCGGGCTGCAAGCCGATCCGCAGTTGGCCGGGGCGCTGGCCGCGTTCCAGCAGCGCATGGGTGCCTGGTGGGACGAGCGGGGGCCGCAACAGCATCTGCACGCGTCGATGTACCTGCGCCATCCGGTGGGCTGCCACGAAGGCGGCTGGGCCGAGTTCCGCTTCGTGCGCCCGGCCGACTACCAGTGGGGCCTGTTCCGCACCCCCGCGCGAGACCGCCGCATCGCCTTCGGCCGCGAGGCCGGCCGGCCCGTCTGGCACAAACCGCCGCAGGAACATGCCGCGTCGTTGCTGCGACACATCGTGATGCAGGCCGATGCGGAGCCGGGTTCGGTGGAGCAGAGCCGCGCGCTGGCGGCCACGGCGCCCAGCCTGTACGACCTGCGCCACCTGTACCAGTTCCTGCTGGAGGAGGCGCGGCACCTCTGGGCGATGGTGCACGTGCTGCTGGAACACTTTGGCGCCGAGGGCCAGTCGCAGGCAGAGGCACTGGTCTCGCGCTGCTGCAACGACGCCGCGAACCCGCGCTTGCTGAACGCCTTCAACGAACCCAACGAGGACTGGCTGTCGTACTTCTTCTGGTGCCTGCTGGCCGACCGCGACGGCAGGTTCCAGCTCGACGCGGTGGCCAGCAGCGCCTTCGATCCGCTGGCCAGGACGGCCGGTTTCATGCTGCTCGAGGAGCCGTTGCACCTGGCCATTGGCGTGCAAGGCATCGACCGCGTCATTCAGCGCACGCTGGAGCTGATGCGCCAGCACGACACCGAGGATGTCCACCCCCACGGCGGCATCCCACTGGCCACGCTGCAGCGCTATCTGAACCGGCTCGCACCGACCGTCTTCGACCTGTTCGGCAACGACGAGTCGGACCGCGCCCGGCAGATGCACGAGTGCGGGTTGCGCGGGCTGCCGGCCGCCGATGCCCCGGAAGGCTGCGTGACGCTGGACCGCCGCGCCGGCGATCACGTTGAGTCCGTCGAAGTGCCGCTGGTGCAGGGCATCAACGCGTCGATGCGGCGATCTTTTGCAGCAGAACTGGCACCGTTGTTCGCGCGCTGGAACCGCTGTTTCGCCGATGCGGGCACCGCTTTCCGCTTGAGCCTGCCCAGTGAACGCTTCTTGCGGCGAGTGGGGCCGTGCGCCGGGCTGGCCTACACGCCAGCCGGCGAACGGCTGCCCTCGCAGGCCGGCGGATTCGACGCCAGCGCCTGGCTGCCCACGGCCGAAGAATGCCGCCGTGTGCGTGCGCTGATGCAACCGGTCACCGAGCCGTCCCGCTGCGCCGGCTGGATCGCCCCGCCGCGGCTTGGCGTGAACCGCCTGCCGGCCGACTTCACCTACGTGCGGCTGTCATGACCGCGCCCGACACTCCTTCCCGCACGCCCACCCGCCGCCGTGCGCTGACCCTGCTGGCCGGGGCGGCGGCGACCACGGCCGCCGCCTGGGCGCATGGCGAAACCGAGCCGGCGGCGGACCAGCTGGCAGAGTCCGGCGCCGCGGTCGACCGCCTGCCGTCCTGGACCGGCCTGGTGGCCGTGACCGACAGCCGCGGGACCGAGGCCGTGCGCCGACGCAGCGGCAGGATGGCCACGCGACTGGAAGGCCCCGCCGGCGTCCCGCAACGCCTGTACGTGTTCACCGCGCCCGACGACATCCGCGGCACGACGCTGCTGATCCACGAACATCCGGACCGGGACGACGACATCTGGCTGTACCTGCCCTCGCTGGGCAAGACCCGGCGCGTGGCCGGCGGCGGCAGGAAGTCGAGCTTCGTCGGCACGCAGTACGCGTTCTTCGACCTGATGAGCTTCGAGCCCGCGCGCTACCGGCACACAGTGGCGGGCTCAGTCAGCTGGGAAGGCCGGTCCTGCTGGATCCTCGAGTCGACACCGCGCGACGCGGCATACGCCGAGGACATCGGCCGATCGAAGCTGCGCTCCTGGATCGACAAGGCCAACCACCAGACCTTGCGCGTGGACCACCACGATGCTTCCGGCAGCGCCTTCAAGCGCCACGTGCTGGGCGGCTTCGCTGCGGCACCCGGCGGCAAGGCGCTGGCCACCGCACGCACGATGACGCACCTGCACAACGGCAGCAGCACGCACATCGCCATCGAGCAGATCGACTTCCAAGCGCGCCTGGCGAGCGCGGATTTCCAGCCCGCGCGACTGGCTCCGTGATGACCGCGACATCCATGGACGTGCGCACCCGAGCCGGCACCGACGCGTACCAGCGCTGGGTCAATCCGTACCTGGGCCAGTTGCTGGCTGCGCTGAAACTCGACGTGCGCTACGTCAGCGGGCAGGGCAGCTGGCTCACCGACGCCAACGGCCGCCGCTACCTCGACTTCGTCTGCGGCTACGGTGCCGTGGCCTTCGGGCACCAGCCGAAGTGTGCCGAACGCGGCCTGCGCCGCTACCTGCAGCAACACGCGCCGGCCCTGGTTCAGCCGTCCAGCCTCGACGCCGCAGGCCGGCTGGCCGAACGGCTGAGCGCCATTGCTCCGCCGGGGCTGGACATGGTCTGCTTCACGAACAGCGGCGCCGAAGCGGTCGAGGCCGCGCTGAAGGCCTGCCGCGCTGCTACCGGCAAGCCCGGGGTGGTGCACGCCGACGGCAGCTTCCACGGCAAGACGCTGGCGGCCCTGTCGGCCACCGGCAGCGTGCGCTACCAGCGGCCCTTTCAGGCGCCGCTGGAGAACTTCCATGCCGTGCCCTACGGCGACGTCGACGCTCTGGCCGCGTCGCTCGCCGCCCGCGCCGATACCGTGGGCTGCGTGATCCTGGAGCCGCTGCAGGGCGAGGGCGGCATCGTCGTGCCGCCGCCGGGTTACCTCACCGCGGTGCGCGAACTCTGCACGCGCCACCGCGTGCTGCTGGTCCTGGACGAGGTGCAGTCGGGTCTGGGCCGCACCGGCAGCTGGTTCGCCTGCGAGGAAGAAGGCGTGGTGCCCGACGTGATGACGCTGTCCAAGGCGCTGGGCGCCGGCGTGGTGCCGATCGGCTGCGCGCTGCTGGGCCCTGCTGCACGCACGCGCGACTTCGGCCTGCTGCACTCGTCCACCTACGCCGGCAACTCGCTGGCCTGCGAAGTGGCGCTGGAGGTTCTCGCAGAACTGGACGATCCGGCGCTGGACATTCTGGGCAACGTCGCGCGGCGCAGCACGCAGTTGCTGGCCGGCCTGCAAGAGCTGAAGGCGCGGTACCCGGAGATCGTGCGCAGCGTGCGCGGACGCGGGCTGATGCTGGGCCTGGAGCTGAGCTACGACGACCGCTGGGCCTCGCCGGCACCGGCCGCGGTGCTGCGTGTGGCCGACGAACAGGGCCACCTGATGCCGCTGGTCAGCGCATACCTGCTGCACGTGGAAGGCGTCCGCACCGCACCCGCGCTGTCGGCCGGCCGCGTCCTGCGCATCGAACCGGCGCTGACGGTCTGCGCCGACGAGTGCGCGCATTTCCTGCAGGCGCTGGAACGCGTGCTGCGGCTGCTGGCATCCTGCGACGCCGGCACGCTGCTGGCGCCGCTGGTGGACGACGCCCCGGCTGCGGCCCGAGCGATGGCCGAGGTGCCCGCCACGCGCCCCATCAACGTCGATCCCGAGCCGGGCGACGCGCGGGTTGCTTTCCTCGTGCACTCCGTCGAACCGCGTTACACCGTGGCGCTGGACAGCAGCCTGCGGCCGCTGGGCGAAGACCGGGTGCGCGCGGCGGTGGACCTGGTCGCCGGCCTGAGCGAGCCGTTTGTGCTCAGCCGCACGCGCGTCGTGTCGGCGGGCGCCGCCGTGCACCTGGAATTCATCTGCGTGCCGCACTACGCGCAGGCGCTGCTGGCGATGGAGCCTGCCGAGTCGCAAGCGGTGGTCGGCCAGGCGATACGCCTGGCGGCCACGCGCGGCGCCAGGCTGGTCGGGCTGGGCGGCATGACCTCCATCGTCACCGCCGGGGGCACGCTGGCGACGCAGCACGGCGTGGCGGTGACCACCGGCAACACCTTCACGGTGCTGTCCGCGCTGGACGCGCTGGGTGAGGCGCTGACCCTGCGCGGCCGGTCCCTGGCCGACGTGCGCATGGCCATCGTCGGTGCGGCCGGCATGATTGGCGGCACGCTGATCGGGCACTACCTGGGCCGGGTCAGGCAGCTCGTGCTCGTCGGCAACCCGGCCAAGCCCACCACCACCCGGCGGCGGCTGGTGCATCACCTTGACGCGGCGTTCGACCAGGCACCGCCGGCCTGGCGTGACGACATCGGCGCGGCCGGCCTGGCAGCGCCCGCTCGCGTGGCGCTGGCCGAGCGCATCGTGGCCGGCGAGCTGTCCGATCGCTGCGGCGTCACCTGCCCGCTCGACGTCGCGGCAGCACTGGCGTGCTGCGACGTTATCGTCTGCGCGGCCAGCGCGACCGAACACATCCTGGACGTGCGCATGATCGCCCCGGGTGCCGTGGTGCTGGACCTGTCCCGCCCGCATGTGGTGGACGTGGAGGCGGCACGCCGCCGTCCCGAGGTGCTGTTCATCGAAGGCGGGCTGGTCGGCTTTCCCGGCGCGCCGCAGCTCGGGGTGGACATCGGCGCTCCCCCGGGCCAGGGGCTGGCCTGCATGGCCGAAACGGTGATGCTGGGCCTGGGCGGCCACTTTGAACACGCCAGCATCGGCGCGCGCGCCGACCTGCAGACCCAGCACAGGATGCGCTCACTCGCCGGCCGGTTCGGCTTCACCTCGGGCAGCCTGCGCAGCTTCAACCGCACGCTCGAGCGCGACGACATGCTGACCGCCGCCCCCGCCGACCGGCGCGCCCCGCTGCTGGCGCACCGCGCGGCGCCTGCACTGCACGTCGTCGACGCCGCGTCGCCGGTGAACCTGGCCAGTGCCCTGCTGCACAGCCACCGACACCTGGCGGACGTGCCGGCGCTGGTCGATGCCACCAGCGGCCTGGCCATCGGGTATCCCGCGTTGTGGCTGCGCGTGGCATGCACCGCGCGCCGCTTGCGCGCCTGGCCGATCGCGCCGGGCGACACGGTGGCCTTCTGCGCGGCCGACTCCATCGCACTGGCCTGCGGCATCCTGGCGTGCTGGTGGGTGGGCGCCGTGGCGGCGCCGCTGAATCCCGGGTTGGCCCAGGCCGACCGCACGCACATGCTGCGCACGCTTGGCCCGGCGGCGGTGCTGGTCGACGAAGCGCATGCGCGCCTGGGTGCGGAAGTGCGCGCTGCCGGCTGGCCTTGCGGCAGCCTGGAACAGCTGTGCGAAGACGAGCCGCAATGGCACGCCACGCTGGCGCACGACCCGCAGTCGCAACCGCTGCAGCTGCCGGCCAGCACGCGGGCGGTGTACCTCTTCAGCTCGGGTTCCAGCGGCACGCCCAAAGCCTTCGCGCACACCCACGGCGACTTCCTCACGGTGCACGCAAACTACCTTCCTGCGGTGGTCGGCCTGGCGGCCGGCGAGCGGGTCTTCTCGCCATCGCGCATGCACTTCGCCTACGGCCTGCTGGCCGTGACCTTCGCCTTGTTCGCCGGCGGCACCGCCGTGCTCGCCCCGCAGCCTTCCAAGACCTTGAACCTGGTTGAGCTGCTGGTCAGGCACCGGCCCAACGTCGTCTTCGCGGTCCCCACGACGCTGAAGTTCATCTGCAGCCAGTGGCAGCCCGGCGACGCCTGCCCGGCACTGCGCCTGGTTGTCTCGGCCGGCGAGATGCTGCCGGGCTCGCTGCATGCCACGGTGCGCCGCTTGCTGGGCGTCGAAGTGCTGGACGGCATCGGTTGCACCGAGGTGCTCAGCACCTACATCTCCAACCGGCGCGGCACCAGCCGCCCGGACTGCACCGGCGAAGTGGTGCCTGGCTTCGAGGTGCGGCTGCTCGACGAACAGGGCGCCGTCTGCCCCGCCGGCGAGCCGGGTGTGCTGTGGGTGCGGGGAGGGACGCTGGCGCACGAGGTGCACGGCGACCCGGCGCAGACGCAGCGTGTATTCCAGGGGGGCTGGTTCAACACCAACGATGTTGTCGTGATGCACGGCGACGGGTCCTTCCAGCACCTGGGCCGTGCCAACGACGTGCTGAAGATCAACGGCTGCTGGGTGGCACCGACGCGGATCGAGGAGGTGCTCACCGCGCATCCCGCGGTGGACGAGTGCGCGGTCGTGACCACCCAGGACGAACATGGCCTGGTCCGGCCGAAGGCCGTGGTGGTGCTGAACGCAGCCGCGGCCGAATCGCCTGGCCTGTGGCTTGAGCTGAAGGCGCGCTGCCGCGAGCACCTGGGCGAGCACCAGTACCCGCACTTCTTCGAGACCCGCATCAGCCTGCCGCGCACCGCCAACGGCAAGCTGCAGCGCGGCCTGCTGCGCTGACGGCGCCAGCCACATCCCGAACTGACCCGATCCCGAGGCTGCCCCCATGTCATCCATCGTCGCCCGTCGCTCCGCGCTGAGCTCGCCCTGGGCGCGCATCCTGGCCGCCCTCGCTTTGGTCGGCCTGCTGACCGCAGGCGTCGGCCGCCTGAAGTTCGACAACTCGACCGACGCCTTCTTCGTCAAGGACGATCCGACGCTGCTGACCTACGAGAACTTCCGCCGCCTCTTCGCAACGGACGAATACACGCTGGTCAGCTTCGACGCCCCCGAGCAGGCGGACGCACGGTTCGTTGCCGGCCTGCGTGAACTGGAAGCCCGCCTGTCGAAGCTGGAGCACGTGCGCCGGGTGCGCTCGATCGCCTCGGTGCGCTCAATCGAAGGCAAGGGCGATGTGCTGGATGTGCGCAGCTACCTCGAAGGCGCCGGCGATGCCGAGGTCGCCGCCCGACTGGAGCGCGCACGTTCGCATCCCTACCATCGCCACCGCTTTGTCTCCGCCGATGGCCGCAGCCTGGGCATCGTCATTGAGACGGACATCGTGCCGGGCTCGGTGGACTACAAGATCGTGCTGCGCGACCGCATCCGCGCGGCGGTCGGCGACAGCGGCATCGCAGGGCTGCGTCCAACGCTGGTGGGCGCGCCCGTCACCGACGCCGACGTGCGCGACATCGTCGGCCGCGAGAGCGCCACCTTCGGCGCACTCGTCGTGCTCATCGTCGCGGCGGGCTTCCTGTTCGTCTTTCGCTCGCTCATCGCCGTGCTGGTGCCGGTCGGCATCGCGCTGCTGTCCGTGGGCGCTGCGTTCGGGCTGATGGGCTGGCTGGGCATGCCCGCAACGTTGCTGACGCCGATCGTGCCCTCGTTCCTGATCTCCGTCGGCGTGGGCTCAAGCATCTTCCTGCTGACGCAGTACATGCTGGCGCGCGCGCGTTCCACGCTGGACGCACGCAGGGTCGTGCAGGACACGGTGCGGCACGTACGCGCCCCCTGTTTCCTGGCCAGCCTGACCACCAGCGGTGCGCTGCTCGCGTTCTCCGCCTCCGACATCGCGCCGGTGCGCGACGTGGGCGTGATCCTGGGGCTGGGGCTGCTGGTGGCCGTGGTGCTGACCTTCACGCTGGGCAGCGGCCTGCTGGAATTGCTGCCCCCGCGCGTCAGCGCGCGGCAGGCGCAACGGCTGGCACGGCGCTCGACCACGCTGGCCGCGCTGGACCGCCTGGCGCTGCGCCATCAGAACGTCGTGCTGGCCGCCGCCGGCCTGCTGACACTGGCTGCCGCAGCGTCGCTGCTGGGCTTGAAGACCGACTACTACTACCTCGGGACGTTCAAGGAAAGCACGCCGATCCGGCAGGACTACAAACGCTCGGATGCGCGCCTGCCTGCCAGTGCCGCCATCGAAGTGGTGTTGGACGGCGGCCAGCCCGGCGCGTTCACCGAACCCGTTGCCCTGCAGCGGCTGGAGCGCGTGCAGCAGCAGATCGCTGGCTACCAGACGCTGCCGTTGTCGTCCTACAGCCTGGCCGACGTGAGCAAGGAGATTCGCCAGGCGCTGCACGAAAACAAACCCGCCGAATACCGCCTGCCGGCGACGCGGCAGGAGGCGTCGCAGGGGCTGTTGCTCTTCGAGTCCTCGGGCAACGACGAGCTCAAGTACCTCGTCACGCCCGACTACCGGATCGCCCGCCTGACCGTGCAGATGGCGACGGTGCCGGAGTCGCAGTCGGCCCCGGTGCTGGCGCTGGTCCAGCAGTCGCTCGACCGCGAGTTCGGCGCCGGCAGCGGCGTCCGCGCGCAGGTCACGGGTCTGGTGCCGATGTGGGCCCGCATCAACAGCTACCTGCGCACCACGCAGATCCAGTCGTTGCTGCTGGCCTTCGGTATCACGACGCTGGTGCTGGTGGTCTATGCACGCTCGCTGCGCGTGGGCCTGCTGCTGGCGTTCGTCAACGCCTCGGTCGTGCTCATCGTGCTGGGCGGAATGGCTGCAGCAGGGATCCCGCTGGACCCCTACACGGTGCTGGTCGCCGACATCGCCATCGGTGTGCTCGACGACGACACCATCCACTTCTTCAGCGCCATCCGTTCCCGGCTGCGTGAAGGCCGCAGCTTCGACGAGGCGGTCTTCATGGCCCGCGACAGCGCCGGACAGGCCATGACCTACCTGGCGCTGTGCCTGATGGCCGGCTTCGGCGTGTACGTGCTGTCCAGCGTGGCCAGCCTCGTGACGTTCGGCGTGCTGGCGGTATCGATCATCGGTCTTGGCCTGCTGTGGGAGTGGGTGGTGATGCCCGCCTATCTCGCGGTGCTGCACCGGCACGGGCTGTTTCGCTGACGCATGCATTGGAGGGGCCGATGCGAATCCTGCTCATCGACAACTACGACTCGTTCACCTGGAACCTCGCGCAGTACCTGATGAACGCGGTAGGTGTCGAGCCGATCGTCGTCAAGAACGACTGGTTCAGCTGGCCCGAGCTGTTGCGCATGGGCCCTTTCCAGGGCATCGTCGTCTCGCCGGGACCGGGGACCGTGCGGCGCGCCGGAGACGTCGGCGTCGCACGCGACGCCATCCGCCACGCAACGGTGCCGCTGCTCGGTGTCTGCCTGGGCCACCAGGGCATCGCCTACGAACTGGGTGGCGACGTCGTGCACGCGCCGGAGCCGGTGCACGGGCGCCAGTCGCTGGTGCATCACGGCAGTGACGACCCGCTGTTCGCGAAGATTCCGTCGCCGTTCAGTGCCGTGCGCTATCACTCACTGATCGCGCGGCGTCCGCTGTCTGCCGACCTGGTGGAGACCGCACACACCGAAGACGGCCTGGTGATGGCGCTGCGCCACCGCAGCCGGCCGATGTGGGGCGTGCAGTTCCATCCCGAGTCGGTGCTCACTGAGCACGGGCACCAGCTGATGGTTAATTTCCGCGACCTGGCACACGCCGCGCGGGGCCGCACGCTGTGGTCGGCCGCAGGGCCGGTCACTGCGGCCGGGACGGCACCCGCGCGGCCACGACTGCAGGTCGTGGCCCGCCCCCTCATGACAACGCTGTCGGCCGAGGACCTGTTCGTCGGCCTGTACGGCCAGTCACCACAGGCCTACTGGCTGGACAGCGCGCGGGTCACCGAGGGCCTTTCGCGCTTCTCGTTCATGGGCACGGCGGGCGCGCAGGGCACGCGCTCGTTTGCGCTGCCCGGCCACGCCGCGCGCGGCCGCAGCGACGGTGAGGGGTTCCTGGACGAACTCGAGCAGGCGCTGGCGCCGGAACTCGACGACCCGACCGACCTGCCGTTCGCCTTCCGCGGCGGATGGGTGGGCTATTTCGGCTACGAGATGAAAGCCTTGTTCGGCGGCCAGGCCCACCATGCCGCCGAGCATCCCGACGCGCTCTGGATGCACGCCGAGCGCTTCATCGCCGTCGACCACCGCACCGGCCGGGTGGTCGCCGTGGCCGTCGCCGCACCCGACGGCATGGCCGCCGCCGAGCTGTGGCTGCAATCCACCGCCGCGGCCGTGGCTGCGCTGGCACCGGCACCTGCGCTCGCCAGGCGCCCGCTGGGCCCGCCCCAGCCCGCGCTGGAACAGGAACGTGGCGTCTACCTCGAAGCGATCCATGCGTGCCAGCGCGCGATACGCGATGGCGAGTGCTACCAAATCTGCCTGACCAACCGGCTGTCGGTGGACATGGAGGCGGAGCCGCTGGACCTGTACCGGGCCTTGCGAGCGGCCAACCCGGCGCCTTTTGCCGCGTACATCCGATGGGGCGGCCTGGCAGTGCTGAGCGCCTCGCCCGAGCGCTTCCTGGAGGTCGACCGCACACGCCGCATCGAGACCAAACCCATCAAGGGCACGATCCGCCGGGACCGCGATGCAGCCACCGACCGCGCGCTTGCCGAGGCCCTGCGCACCTCCGAGAAGGACCGCGCCGAGAACCTGATGATCGTGGACCTGATGCGCAACGACCTGAGCCGGGTCGCCGAACCCGACTCCGTCCGTGTGCCGCGCCTCATGTACATCGAAAGTTATGCCAACGTGCACCAGCTCGTGAGCACGGTGCAGGCGCAGCTGCGGGCAGGCTGCACGCTGGTGGACCTGGTGCGCGCGACCTTTCCCGGTGGCTCCATCACCGGAGCGCCCAAGCTGCGGGCCATGCAATACATCGACCAGCTGGAGCACTCGCCCCGGGGCGTCTATTGCGGCTCCATTGGCTACCTGGGCTATGGGGGCGTGATGGACTTGAACATCGCCATCCGCACGCTGGTGGCGCACGGGCGGCGGCTGACCTACGGCGCCGGCGGCGGCATCACGCACCTGTCCGAACCCGAGGCCGAATTTGCCGAGATCATGCTGAAGGCCGCAGGCATGACGATGGGCATATCGCAGTACGTCGAACGCACCCGTCCGCTGCCCGAAGGTGCTGGCGTTTCGGCCCTCGGCGCGGACCACGCCGCCATGACGGCGGGGGCGACATGATCTGCTGGCTCAACGGCAAGCTGCTGCCGGAGGCGCAGGCCTGCGTGCCGGTCACGGACCGCGGCTTCCTCTATGGCGACGGCATCTTCGAGACCGTGCGCGTCGCCCGCGGGCGCCCGATGTGGCTGGCGCGCCACCTGCAGCGCTTCGCCGAAGGCGCACGGGTGCTGGGTATCGAGCCGCCGTTGTCCCACCCCGCGCTGGCCGGCGCGGCGGCGCAGTTGCTGGCTGCCGCCGACCTGACCGAAGGCGTGCTGCGCATCGCGCTGACACGGGGGCCCGGCCACCGGGGGCCGCTGCCGTCCGGCGTGCAGCAACCCACACTGCTGATGACGCTGGGCACGCTGCCGCCGCACGTCGCCGAAAGGGCACGGCGCGGGCTGATCGTGATCACCTCGCGCTGGCGCAAGCCGCCGCCGCAAGGGCTGCCCAACACCATCAAGCACGCGAACTACCTCAACAGCATCCTGGCCATGCGCGACGTCGCCGGCGCAGGCGCCGACGAGGCGCTGCTGCTGGCCGCCGATGGCGGCCTGTCGGAGGGCGCTACCAGCAACCTGTTCCTGGTGACCGGCGGCACGCTCACCACGCCCGACCTGTCCAGCGGCGCGCTGGCCGGCACGACGCGGGCCTGGCTGCTGGAACTGGCACGGGCGGCCGGCGTGCCGGTGCAGGAAAGGCGCATCGAGCCGGCGGAACTGGGTCGCGCCGACGAAGCCTTCATGACGAGCGCGGTGTCCGGCGTCATCCCCGTCGCACGCATCGACGACCACAGCTTCGCCGTGCCCGGCCCCCTCACCGCGCGCTGGATGCAGGCTTTCGCGCAGGCGGCTGCAGAAGGAGGCGACCGGTGAAAGGGGTCCGCCTGTTTGCCTGCTTGTTGCCGGCATGCGGGTTGCTGGCCTGGGCGCCAGCG
>JANMKK010000463.1:0-2548 GCA_031372005.1 Rubrivivax sp. | reverse complement strand
CACTTCAATTACTGTTGAGCGTTTAAGGTCATGAGACCTGAGTCAATGTCACCACTGACTCTGGCACTCGCCTTCAAACGCCCACACTTATCGGCTGTTGATTTTTAAAGAACGTCGCTTTTGGCTTGCTTTCGCTTGCTTCTAGCGTTGCTGATTAGTTATCAGCGAAGACCACGATTCTGACATTTTTTATAAATCCGTGTCAAGACTTTGGTCTTTCTGTTTTTCGTTGCTTTCTTCATTTTGCTTTGCAGCGCGTGAGGAAAGGGCCCGAAGAGCAGAGCCTATGACTATAGCACAACGAAGCTGGCGCAAGCAAGCACGTTGTCGAATTCAGTGCTGTGCTCGAGCGAGCATCGCACTTCTCAGTGCGGCTGCCGGGTCGTCGGACGACAGTACGTCGGGCAAGTGTTCGCTCAACAGACGGGTGTCCGCGCGCAGAACCCGCTGCTTGATCGAAGCGATGCGTGCAGGGTGCATTGAAAAGCTTCGCAACCCCATGGCCAGAAGCAGGTCGGTGAATGCCGCGTCACCCGCCATCTCGCCGCAGACACACACACCCTTGCCGGCATTGTTTGCACGCTGGATCGTCTGATGAAGCATCTGCAGCACTGCCGGATGCCACGGGTCATAGAGGTGTGAAACCGCTTCGTCAGCTCGGTCAATGGCCAGCGTGTACTGGATGAGGTCGTTGGTGCCTATGGAGACGAAGTCGAAGTGGCGCAGGAAGCGGTCGATCATCAGCGCCGCAGCTGGCACTTCAATCATCGCCCCAACGACGACATGGGTGAAGGCTCGACCCGCCTCATCGAGTTGCTGACGCGCCCGCGCGAGGGCTTCGAAGATCAATTTGACCTCGCTCATGTGGGCCACCATCGGGATCAGGATGCGCACCTGCCCAAATGCGCTGGCGCGCAGGATCGCGCGCAGCTGCTGCCGGAACATGCCCGGCTCAGCCAGGCTCCAGCGGATGGCCCGCAGCCCCAGCGCCGGGTTCAGACCATGCTCGTGCCGCAACTCTTGTGCGCTCATGCGTTCCAGCGGCTTGTCGGCGCCCACGTCCACCGTGCGAATGGTGACAGGCAGCCCCTGCATGGCCAGCACGGCATCGCGGTAGGCTTCAAACTGTTCGTCCTCGCCAGGGATGTCCCCGCCCCGGTTCATGAACAGGAATTCGCTGCGAAAAAGACCCACGCCCACCGCGCCGGCTTCAAGAGCACCAGGCCCGTCACCCGGCAGTTCGATGTTCGCCAGCAGCTCTACCGCATGGCCGTCCAGAGTGACCGCAGGCGTGTCGCGCAGGCGGTTCAATCTGGCACGCTCAAGTTCGCTTTGGCGCTGACGGAACCGGTACTCCTCGAGCACGATCGGTGATGGGTTGACGAGCACGACGCCCGCATCGCCGTCAATCACCAGCCAATCGTCCTGGCGGATGAGCCGGCTGGCTTCGCGTGCGCCCACCACGGCGGGAATGTCAAGGCTGCGGGCCACGATGGCCGTGTGCGATGTCCTGCCGCCCACGTCGGTGACAAAGCCGGTAAATACGCTGCGCTTGAACTGCATCATGTCGGCCGGGGCAACGTCGCTGGCCACCAGCACGAGTGGGTCCTCGCCGGCAAAGTCGCGCGCAGCCTGATGCGCATTGTTTGTGCTGCTGGCGTTGCCCGCCCCACCCGTCGCCCGCGACGAGCCACCAAGCTCGCGCAGCAACCGCTCCACCACCTGTTCGACGTCCGCCTTGCGCTCCCGCAGGTAGGCGTCTTCCATTTCATCAAACTGCCGCGCCAAAACTTCCAGCTGCGCCGACAAGGCCCATTCGGCGTTGTAGTGGCGCTCATGAATCCACACCTTGGTGGCGCTGACAAGTGTCTCGTCGTGCAGCAGCATCAAATGCACGTCCAGCAACGCAGCCAGCTCGTGCGGCGCCTCGGCCGGCAGCTCGCGCTTGAGCACCTCCAGCTCGTCGGCCACCGCGTTGCGAGCAACGCGCAGACGATCCACTTCGTGTTCCAGTTGCCCAACCGCGACGAAATAGTGCGCGACATCCACCCGGCTCGACGCCACCAGCACCGCGCGGCCAATGGCGACGCCGCGTGACACCGGAAGCCCGAAGATCTGGATGCTCATCGACCGCCCTCCCTGGGCGATGCCACCAGACCACCGCACTCGACCGGTTGCCGGTGCTTCATTCGCCTTCGCCGAACTTGCTTTCGATCAACAAGCGCAAGGCCGCCATTGCCTCGTGTTCATCGGCGCCATCGGCCTCGATCTCGATCACGCTGCCCATGCCAGCGGCCAGCATCATCACGCCCATGATGCTCTTGGCGTTGACGCGGCGGTTGTTTCGGCTCAGGTGCACGTCGCTCGCGAAACCACCCGCCAGCTTGGTGAACTTGGCGGACGCGCGGGCATGCAGGCCCAGCTTATTGCTGATGGTGATGTTGGACTTGATCATGGCTGACGATGTTGGCCGGCTGGTTCTGGCGCCGTGGCACGCTGACGTGCATGACCCCTTGGGTGGCCCCGGCCACCGCGCGGTTGACCAGGT
>JANMKK010000459.1:0-7586 GCA_031372005.1 Rubrivivax sp. | reverse complement strand
CACTTCACCCACCGTGCCGCCGACCATCACGTCGCCGACTTCAACCGGTGCGGCGTAACTCTTGTCGCCGTTCATGCGCATGCGCATGTACGGGTCCAGGCTCAGGTAGTGCACGCGCACCCGCACATGGCCTTCGGGCACGGCGGGCGTGTCCACGGTTTCCAGGCGAAAGTGTTCGGTACCCGCTTCGCCCAGGGGACGGGCGGCAAGGACGATGCGTTGGTGTTTCATGGCGCGATCATGTGGCTGTTGGCTTGGGAGGTCTGACGAATTTGAAGGTGCCGGTGGCATGCGCATGCAGGTGGCCGGCGTCGTCGTAGATGCCGCCTTCGGTGAAGGCAAAGCTCCGGGTCTGGTGCAGCAGCTTGCCGCGCGCGATGAGCGTGCCGCGCGTGGGCCGCATGAAGGTGGTCTTCATTTCCACGGTGACCACGCCGGGGTCGTCTCCGCCCGCGTACGCGCCGCGAGCGGCGTGCGCCATGGCCACGTCCAGCAGCGTCATCAGCACCCCGCCATGGGCAATGCCATGGCTGTTGAGCTGCCCCGGCTGCACGGGCAGGCGCAGCTCGGCCGTGCCGCCGCCAAACTGCCACAGCTGCGCGCCAAGCTCTTCAACGAAGGGGATGTGGCGCGGAAACGGGCGCTGAGAAGGAATGGGCCGGTCGGACACGGCTCAGCCCCCGCCGTGCACGGCACTCACGCCACCGTCCACCGCCAGGATCTGCCCCGTGATGTGCTTGCCCGCCGCGCTGGCAAACAGCAGCACGGCACCCTTCAAGTCGTCGTCGTCGCCCAAGCGCTTCAGGGGCGCGCCAGCGGCCAGCTTGTCAGCGCCAAAATGTTCGAGCACGCCCTTGGTCATCTTGCTGGGGAAGAACCCCGGCGCAATGGCGTTGACGGTGATGCCGTGCTTGCCCCATTCACCCGCCAACGTGCGCGTGAAGTTGACGGCCGCGCCCTTGCTGGTGCCATAGGCGATGAACTGCACGTCCAGGTTGCCACTGAGCCCCGCGATGCTGGCCAGGTTGATGATGCGGCCGCCCTTGTTCGGGATCATCCAGGCCTTGCCGACGGCCTGCGCAAACAGGAACAGGCTGCGGATGTTGAGGTTCATCACCTTGTCCCAGGCCTCCAGCGGATAGTCCTCAGCCGGTGCGCCCCAGGTGGCGCCGGCGTTGTTGATCAAGATGTCAATACGGCCCAGGCGCTGCATCGTTTCGCTCACCACCCGCTGCACGTCTTCGGGCTTGCTGGCGTCGGCGGCGATCCAGCGCGCGTCGATGCCCTTCGCCCCCAGGTGGGCGATGGCTTCTTCCAGGTCCGCCGCCTTGCGAGACGTGAGCATGACCTTGGCACCGGCTTCGCCCAAGGCCTCGGCCATCTGCAGGCCCAGGCCGCGCGAACCGCCGGTGACGAGTGCGGTCTGTCCGGTCAAGTCAAAGAGTTTCTGAATCGGGGTGCTCATGCGAGTCTCCTGTTTTTCACTACGGGCTCAGTGCAGTTCGAGCAGCACGAGGTGGTTGTCGGCCGCCGGCCAACTGCGTGCAACGATGCGTTCGCCATTGAATTCAGCCACCACTGCGCGCGGCGGTCCGGGTGGCAGTTTGATCTTTGACACCGACAGGCCCGCCACGCCGCGAGGGATGCCAGGCGCGGGGTCGATGCCATCAAACACCACGCGGTCGCGCGGCAGGCCGAAGTAACCACGCGGACGGGTGAAGGTGAGAACAGAGCCAGCGGCCTTGTCGGCGTCCAGCAGCCGGTCGGCGCGCAGGTTCACGATGGCGGAAGAGCGCGGAAACGGCGTGCGGTAGATGTGCGTCACCGCATAGCCTGGCGCGGTGATGACGAATTCGTAGGCCGTGCTGCAGTCGGCGTCAAAAGGGCCCCAGCGGCCGTCGGCACCGACCTGGCCTAGCCAGCGAGCGGGGCCACGCCGTTCGCCACTGGTGGCATCGGTGGCAAACACCTCCACCGTCGCGCCGGCCAATGGCAGGTTGTTGACGAAGGCCCCGCGGGTGGGGT
Organism: Rubrivivax sp.; assembly: GCA_031372005.1. Classification (GTDB taxonomy): domain Bacteria; phylum Pseudomonadota; class Gammaproteobacteria; order Burkholderiales; family Burkholderiaceae_C; genus Rubrivivax. The sequence goes on along the minus strand of JANMKK010000459.1, from coordinate 5,561 downwards.
CGTTGTCAAGACCAAGGCCACTGACTTGGCCGCTCAGTTGACACGTTAGAGAGACACGACTTTCGGGCTTGAAGCCCGTGGTCTCCGGCGCGCGGCCGGTGATGAACTGGAACGCGGCTGCGAAAGCCTGAGGGCCGAAAGAAGTCTCACGGTGATCCACGCCCGGCAACACCACATTGAACGCACCGCGCAACTCGGGGCCGTCGAAGTTGACGCCGGTGGGCTTGCCCGGTGCGCCGATCCAGGTGCCTTCGGGCTGCGCGAACTTGTCGTTGTTGTCGGACCGCAGCGTCATCCAGCGCGGGCCCGGCGTGACTTCCACACCCGGCGCGCCCTGGTTGTTGAGTGCCTGCAGGAAAGGGCCGGCGCCGTTGAATTCATTGGCCGGGTTGGTGGCGGCGTCAAAGCGCACACCGTGGTTGGGTGTGCCGCCCAGGATGGCATGCGATATCTTCGCCGCGCCGCCATTCATCGCAAAACTGCGGATGGGATTGCCCCCGCGTGAATTGGCAAACAGCACCACCTGCCGGGCGCCCGTAGCGGCCAGCACGCGGTCAATCTCCGCCGCCAGGTAGGCGCGGTGTTCAGCAGTGGACGTGCGACCTGGCTGCGGCGTGTCGTCGCGGTCGCGCGCCAGCGGGTACGGCAGGTGGATGGCATGCAGCCGCTCACGCGGCCCGCCGTTGGTTTCAAAGCGCCACAGCGTCGTCAGCCACAGCGCGGCGGTGTCGCCATTGCCATGCACGAAGAGGATGGGCGGCATGGGCTTCGCAGTGGCCAGGCCCGCACAGCCAGCGGTCAGGGCTGCTGCGGCCAGCATCAGCGGGCGGCGCCCGATTTCAAGTTTTTCCATCGCTGGACTCCGGTGGGGGTTTGAGAACGTCGGGCATGCGAGAGCGCAGCACAACCAGCACAACGCCAGCCACCACGCCGGCCAAACCGGCCAGCACCAGCACCCAGCCCAGGCTGGCGCTGCCGACACCGCTGACGCTGCCGCCATTGCCACGAAGCACGAAGACGCCCAGGCTCACCAGCAGCAGGCCGCCGTAGATCAGCAGCCAGGTCCACTTTTCGATGCGCCTGGCATCCATCCTCAAAACTGCTCATCGGGCATCAGGCGGCACACCGCTTCGCGCTGGCCTACCACCGCGAGCCAAGCGTCAATCTTGGGCAATTCGTAAGCGTAGAAATAACGCATGGCCGAGAGTTTGCCTGCGTTGAAGGCGGTGTTCGGCGGGTTTGCAGCGGTGGCCACATCCAGCCACAGCCAAGCCAGCACCACGTGGCCAAAGGCCTGCAAGTACGGCGTGGCGTTGGCCAATGCTTCTTCGGGCACGCCGGTGGACCAGGCTGACTGCGTGGCGGCCAGCAGGCGCTGCCAGGCCGCCGCCAACTGACCGGCCGGCTGCAACAAACCTGGCGAACCCTGGATCGACCCAGCACGTTCAACGGTGGCCAGGACGCGGTTTTCCAGCAGCTTCAGCCCCGCCCCGCCCTGCATCACCACCTTGCGGCCCAGCAGGTCCAGGCCCTGGATGCCGTGGGTGCCTTCATGGATCATGTTCAGGCGGTTGTCGCGCCAGTACTGCTCCACCGGGAAGTCGCGCGTGTAGCCATAGCCGCCCAGCACCTGGATGGCCAGCGAATTGGCTTCCAGGCACCATTCGCTGGGCCAGCTCTTGGCGATGGGCGTCAGCATGTCCAGCAGCAGGCCGGCTTCACGCGCTGCCGCCTCATCGGCCGTGTGCAGCTCATCCACCAGCCGCGCACAGTACAGCGCCAGTGCCAGGCCACCTTCGACGTACGACTTCTGCGCCAGCAGCATGCGCTTGATGTCGGCGTGCTGGATCAGCGGCACCTGGGGCTGTGTTGCGTCCTTGCCGTTGCCTGTGACGGCACCCGCAGCGGGCCTTGACTGAATCGGTCGGCCCTGCGGCCGCTGGCGGGCGTAGTCCAGACTGCATTCATAGCCCGCATAGCCCAGCATCACCGCGCCCAGGCCGACGCCAATGCGTGCCTCGTTCATCATGTGGAACATGCAGCGCAGGCCTTCGCCGGGCTTGCCGACGAGGTAGCCGATGGCACCTGCCCCGCGGCCGTCCAGGCCGCCGCCTGATTCGCCGCGCACCGCAAACTTGCCTTCGCCAAAATTCAGCAGTGTGTTGGTGGTGCCGCGGTAACCCAGCTTGTGGTTCAACCCCGCCAGCGCCACGTCGTTGCGTTCACCCGTGAGTTCGCCGCGAACGTTGACCAGCTGCTTCGGCACGATGAAGAGCGAAATGCCCTTGGTGCCCGGCAGCAGCTTGCCGCCGGCATCCGGAATCTTCGCCAGCACCAGGTGCACGATGTTCTCGGTGATGTCGTGTTCGCCGGCACTGATCCACATCTTGTTGCCGCGCAGCCGATAGCGGGGGCCCAGCGGGTCGGCTTCTGCGCCTTCACCATCGGGCACGGCACGCGTGGCCACATCGCTCAGGGACGAGCCCGCTTGCGGCTCGCTCAAGCACATGGTGCCAAACCAGCGGCCCGCAAATTCGTTCTTGGCGAAGACCTCACGCTGCATCGGCGTGCCATGCGCCATCAGCAGGTTGGCGTTGCCGCTGGTAAGCATGGCGTAGCCGCCCAGCGACACACTGGCCTTGCTGAAGAAGGCGTTGGCCGCCATCTCGATGGCGCAGGGCAGTTGCATGCCGCCCAGTTCATAGTCCTGCGCCGCCGCCAGCATGCCGGATTCGACATAGGCCGCACAGGCGTCGTGCGTGGCTTGCGGAAGGTGCACCCGGGTGCCGTCGAAATGCGGCTCCTGCGTGTCGCACAGTCGGTTGAAGGGCGCGAACTTCTCACGTGCGATGCGTTCGCAGGTGTCCAGCACCTGCGTGAAGGTCTCTGCCGAATGGTCGGCAAAACGCGGGCGCGACAGCAGCGTGGTGACGCCCAGCCAGTCGTGCAGAAGAAAGTCCAGGGTCTGTCTCATGGCGTCGCTTCCCATTTGCTGCTGCTTCAGTCACTCTTGACCAGGGCCATCGTTGCCGATGCCTTCATCACCAGCGTGCGCTGGCCCGAGTTTTCCGCGAACACTTCAGCCTCTACAAAGCTCAGTGTGCGGCCGGCCTTGATGACCACGGCCTCACACACCAGCCTTTCGCCCTTGCCGGGCCGCAACTGGCTGGTCTTGAGTTCGGCGGTGATGGCCCAGTGCCCGGCGGGCGCCAGCGTCTGCGCCGCCGCACCCATGCTGTGGTCGGCCATCGCGGCCATCACGCCGGCGTGCACCTGGCCGGTGTGTTGCTGGTGGCGCACGGCGATGGCCAGCACGGTGCTGACGCCGCCTTGAGCCACGGCCACCGGTTCGACGCCGAGGTCGACCATGAAAGGAGAGAGGCGGAAGAAGCCGCGCAGCGTGTCCAGGTCCATCGTCAACCCAATTTGGAATTGAGATGGAAATGCGACAACGCAGCAGCGGCGATGGGGGCGCCCCATTCCTGCACGAAGTGCCCGCCTTCGGGCACTTCCAGCGGCGGCGGGCAGTTGCGGATGATCTGGTGCAACGCGTGCATCGCCGGCGGCCCCAGCTCCGGGTCTTGCATGCCGATGGCCATGAAGCTGTCGCCCTGCCAGCGGTCGCGCCAGAAGGTGGCGGCTTCGCGGCTGATGGCAGCACCCGGTGCATCCATACCGTCCGGCACCAGGTTCGGGAAGGCGCGCAACGCGGCCTTGTAGCTCGCGTCCGGGAAAGGTGCGTCGTAGGCCGCCACTTCCGCATCGGTCATGCTCGGCTTGCCACGCCTGAAGAGTTTGCCCACCGCCATGTCGGGCTGGCTGTTGGAGTAGCTGCGCCACTGGCGGAAACCTTCGGTGAGATGACCCGTGCCCAGCCCTGTGTTCATGACCAGCAGGCGCGTGAACCGCTCGGGGCTGGTCATCGGCAAGGTCAGCCCGAACAGGCCGCCCCAGTCCTGGCAGACGAGCAGGATGTTCTTCAAGTCCAACCTGTCGACAAAATCCAGCAGCATGCTGCGGTGGAAGTCGAAGCTGTGCGCCGATTCGTCCACCGGCTTGTCGCTGCGGCCAAAGCCGATCAGGTCGGGTGCCACCACACGCAGGCCGGCGGCCGTGAAGACCGGGATCATGTGGCGGTACAGATAGCTCCAGCTCGGGTTGCCGTGCAGGCACAGCGCGGTCACCGGCGCCGCAACCCCGGCGTCCTGCGGTCCTGCATCCACATAGTGCACACGCAGGCCGGCGAATTCAGCATAACTCGGAAAGTGTGCGAAACCAGGCAACCCCGCAAAGCGCGCTTCGGGGGTGCGCAGGAACTGCATCAGGCCGGCCTCAAAGCACTTCAAAGATACCCGCAGCGCCCATGCCGCCACCGATGCACATGGTCACGCACACACGCTTGGCGCCGCGCCGCTTGCCTTCGATCAGCGCGTGCCCCGTGAGCCGCTGGCCGCTGACGCCGTAAGGGTGGCCGACGGCAATGGCGCCGCCGTTGACGTTGAGCCGGTCCAGCGGGATGCCCAAGGTGTCAGCGCAGTACAGCACCTGCACGGCGAAGGCTTCGTTCAGTTCCCACAGGTCGATGTCAGCCACCGTCAGGCCCAGGCGCTTCAGCACCTTGGGCACCGCGAAGACGGGGCCGATGCCCATCTCATCGGGCTCGCAGCCGGCGACGGCAAAGCCCAGGAAGCGGCCCAGGGGCTTCAAGCCCTTGCGTTCGGCCACGGTCTCGTTCATCAGCACGCAGGCGCCACCGCCATCAGAAAACTGGCTCGCGTTGCCGGCACTGATCAAACCGCCTGGCAGCGCCGAGCGCAGGTTGCAGATGCCTTCGTACGTGGTGCCGGCGCGGATGCCTTCGTCGTTGGCAACGGTGACTTCCTTGCTGCGCAGGCCCATCACCGGGTCGGCCACACCCATGGTCACCGTGATGGCTGCGATCTCGTCCTTGAACAGGCCCGCTTCCAGTGCGGCTGCAGCACGCTGCTGGCTGCCGGCGCCGTAGCGGTCCATCCGTTCGCGGCTGATCTTGTAGCGCTTGGCCACCTGCTCGGCGGTCTGCAGCATGTTCCAGTAAATCTCGGGCTTGTTCTTGACCAGCCAGGGGTCGGCCAGCATGTGTGAGTTGGCTTCGTTCTGCACGCAGCTGATGCTTTCGACACCGCCGCCGATGTAGATGTCGCCCTCACCCGCGATGATGCGTTGCGCAGCCATCGCGATGGTCTGCAAGCCGCTGCTGCAGAAGCGGTTGACGGTGACGCCGCTGGTCGTGACGGGCAGGCCTGCACGCAACGCCACCTGGCGCGCGATGTTGCTGCCGGTGGCGCCTTCGGGCGTGGCACAACCCATGATGACGTCGTCTACTTCGGCGGCGTCGATGCCCGCCCTTTCGACGGCAGCTTTGACGGCGTGGCCGCCCAGTGTGGCGCCGTGGGTCATGTTGAAGGCGCCCTTCCAGCTCTTGCAGAGCGGGGTGCGGGCGGTGGAGACGATGACGGCGTTGGTCATGGCGTTGGCCTTTCTTGCGAAGCGTTGCGAAGGAGCTGGTGATAAAAGCGCAC
>JANMKK010000071.1:0-2019 GCA_031372005.1 Rubrivivax sp. | reverse complement strand
TGGGCGTGAGCGGTGACGGCGACAGCGCCAGCATCGGCCTCGGCCAGTTCGCGCACGTCATGCGGCGCGGCGTGCGCATGGTCTACATCGTCGAAAACAACGGTGTCTATGGCCTGACGAAGGGTCAGTTCAGCGCCACCGCAGACCGCGGCAGCAAGAGCAAGAAGGGCGCACTCAACAACGAAGCGGCGGTGGACCTGGTGGCGCTGGCGCTGCAGCTCGGTGCCACCTACGTGGCGCGCGGTTTCAGCGGCGACAAGGGGCAACTGGTGCCGCTTATCAAGGGTGCCATCGCCCACGGCGGCGCGGCCTTCATCGACGTCATCAGCCCTTGCGTGGCCTTCAACAACCACCCCGGCAGCACCCGCAGCTACGACCATGTGCGCGAGCACAACGAAGCGGTGAGCCGCATCGACTTCATCGACCTCGCACCCGAACTGCACGCAGAACCCGCACCCGGCGGCAGCATTGATCTGCCCCAGCCCGGCGGCGGCACGATGCGCCTGCGCAAGCTGCACGCCGACTACGACCCCACGCAGCGCCGCGCCGCGATGAACCACCTGGCGGCGATGCAGGACGAAGGCGAGATTCCCACCGGCCTGCTGTACGTGAACCCGGACGCACAGGACTTGCACCGTGCGCTCAACACCGTGGCCCGGCCACTGAACATGCTGGCAGAAAGCGATCTGTGCCCCGGCGCCGACGCGTTGTCGCGCATCAATGCCAGCCTGCGCTAACCCGACAATGAAGCGGCCATGAAACAGGCGCCGATCGTGCTGGTGCACGGCGCCTGGGGCGGCGCCTGGATCTGGCGCCGCGTGCTCGGGCCACTGCGCGCGGCTGGCCATGCAGTGCATGCCGTCACGCTCACGGGCGATGGCGAACGAGCGCACTTGCGCCAACCCGGCATCCGGCTCGCCACGCACATCGCCGACGTGGTCGGACTGGTGCTGGCCGAAGAGCTGAGTGGCGTGGTGCTGGTGGGCCACAGTTACGGCGGCATGGTGGTCACCGGCGCGGCAGACCAGTTGCTGGACACCGACCCGCAGGCCGTGCGGCAACTGGTCTACATCGATGCCATGGTGCCGCTTCCGGGCGAGGGCTGGGGCGACAAGCACAGTGCCGAAGTCGTCGCTGCGCGCACCGCAGCGGCGCAGGCCAACGGCCACGCGCTGCCGCCGCCCGACCCCATCGACTTCGGCATCACCGGCGCTGACCGCGACTGGCTGCAACGCCGCCAGGTGCCGCACCCCTTCGGCCCCTACCGCGACCCGCTGCACTTCAACGGCGACCGCTGGGCGCGGCTGCCGCGCAGCTTTATCGACTGTGTGCAGCCGGCCTACCCCAGCATCGCCGCGATGCGCGAAAGGGTGCGTGCGATGCCGGGCTTCAAGGTGATCGAGATGCAGACCGGCCATTGCCCCATGGTCAGCCAGCCGCAGCAACTGGTGCAGCACCTGCTGGCGCTGGCCGCAGCCGGGCCCTGACGGCCGCCGCGTGCAGGTGTTCGCACCCCACGCGGGTTGATTCAGCCCTCGGCGTCGGAGGGGGCAATCATCCTTTGGGTGGATGCCTTTCTTCGCCCGCGGTCAAACAATTCGTCACAACCGGGATTCGTCCTGCGCCGCTGGTGGCGCAGCGAAGCAGCGGCACAGGAGGGTTTGACATGCATCGCCAAAGTTCAACTTCAAAAGCGCTGGCAGCCCTGCTGTCGGGGCTGGCCCCAGCGGCTGCGCTCGCAGCGCCGGTCACCATCACCACGCCCTTCATGAACCTGGAACACCGCGCGGTGAATTCGCTGGGTTTTGGGGCCGGCAACTTCCTGCGCATCGGCGCCAATTCGGTGACGCCCAACGGCCTGGCCGGCACCACGGGCGTGGGCACGACGACGAACCTGGTCACGGGCGCCACGGTGACCCGCACCATCAACTTCGACCCCGGCCCTTCGATCCCCAATTTCTTTGACCGCTACATGGCTGACGACCGTGCGCTGTACGGCCCGTGGAGCATGCGTTTCAC
>JANMKK010000069.1:0-3163 GCA_031372005.1 Rubrivivax sp. | reverse complement strand
GTGAACCGGGAGTTCGAAGCGCTGCGTGCGGACCCGACGACGCCGTTGATCCCGCAAGCCGAACTCGACCGCGTGGCCAAGAGCTTCCCTTTGCCCCCGGCCCTGGCCGACATCGCGCCCACTGCAAACGCCCACCCGCCGCTGCCTGCCTACACCCGCTGGCTGCAACGCAATGTGCAGGCGCACCGCGTGCCGGGCTACCGCGCGGTGACGCTGTCGCTGAAGCGCGCCGGCCTGCCGCCTGGTGACGTGACGGCCGACCAGATGGACGGTGCCGCCGCGCTGGCCGACCGCTATTCGCTCGGTGAGTTGCGGGTCACCCACGACCAGAACCTGCTGCTGCCCTGGGTGCGCGAGAGCGAACTGCGCGCACTCTGGTTAGCCGCGCGGGAAGGCGGCTTCGCCACGCCCAACATCGGCCTGTTGACGGACATGATCGCCTGCCCCGGCGGTGACCTGTGCGCGCTGGCCAACGCGCGCACCATCCCCATTGCTGCAGCCATCACCGAACGGTTTGACGACCTCGACGAATTGCACGACATCGGCGACATCGACCTCCACATCAGCGGCTGCATCAACAGCTGCGGGCACCACCACAGCGGGCACATCGGCATCCTGGGCGTCGACAAGGACGGCAAGGAGTGGTACCAGGTCAGCGTGGCCGGGGCCGACGGCAGCACGCTCAGTGGCGCGGCATTGGCGGGCAAGGTCATCGGCCCGTCCTTTGCGGCCGACGAAGTGCCCGACGCCATCGAAGCCGTCATCGGCATCTACTTGCGTGAACGCCAGGCCGGTGAACGCTTCATCCACACCGCTCGCCGCCTGGGGCCCCTGCCCTTTCGGCATGCGGCGGACGCCGTTCGGCGCAGCACCGCCACACAGTCCTGAACCGGGAGCCGACCATGCAATTCATCGACCTGGACGCGAGTGCGCACGAAAATGCACTGGTGCTGATCAACACCGACGACGTGATGCAGCAAGCCGAACAAATCCGGGCCCACAAAGCCGTGGTGCTGCAGTTCCCGAAGTGGACCGACGGCCGGGCCTATTCGCAGGCCGTGTTGCTGCGCGGCCGGCTGCGCTACGCCGGTGAGATCCGCGCCACCGGCGACGTGCTGGCCGACATGCTGCCGCTGCTGCAACGCTGCGGCTTCGACGCCGTGCAACTGCGCGCAGACCAGAATCTCGAAACGGCGCAGCGGGCGCTGGGTTACTTCGGCAACCACTACCAGACCGTGCCGCCCGAACGGGTCAACAGCGGGGCGCGGCGATGAGCCGAGCCATTGAACTGAACGCCCGTGCCACGCCAGGTTTTGAGCAGCGCGTCGCGCAGTCGCTGTTGCGACTGCAGCAAGCCGCCGCGCAACACCCGGGCCGCATCGTGCTGACCACGAGTCTGGGCGCCGAGGACATGGTGCTGACTGACCTCATCGCGCGCCACAACGTGCGGATTGCGCTGGCCACACTGGACACCCGCAAGCTGCATGCAGAAACGCTGGCGCTCATCCCTGCCATCGAAAGCCGCTACGGCCTGACGGTGGAACGCTGGCAGCCTGTGGCCGAGCAGGCGATCCATTTCGTCAGGACCCACGGCGAGATGGCCATGCGCCAGAGCATCGACCTGCGCAAGGCCTGCTGCCAGATCCGCAAGCTGGAGCCGCTGTCGCGCCTGCTCGCCAAGCGCACGGCCTGGGTCACGGGCTTGCGGCGCGAACAGTCTGGCGCGCGCGCAGAAGTGCCGTTTGACGATGACGATGCAGGCCGCACCAAGTTCAACCCGCTGGCCGACTGGAGCTTGCACGACGTGTGGCACTACATCGCCCTCTTTGAGGTGCCCTACAACGCGCTGCACGACCAGTTCTTTCCCAGCATCGGTTGCGAACCCTGCACCCGCGCGGTGTCACTCGGCGAGGACTTTCGTGCCGGCCGCTGGTGGTGGGAACAAGACAGCGCGAAAGAATGTGGGCTGCATCTTTCTGCCGTTCAGCCCACAGGCCAGGAGACATCGGCATGAACGCCCCCGCCCACATCGAACACCTGCTGCCCGGCCTGGATCACGCACACCTGGACGCGCTGGAGGAAGAAGCCATCTTCATCCTGCGTGAAGTGGCCGCCGCCTTCGAACGCCCGGCCCTGCTGTTCTCGGGCGGCAAGGACTCCTGCGTCGTGCTGCGTCTGGCCGAGAAGGCCTTCAAGAACCATGTTGCGGGTGACGACTTCAGCGGCCAGTTGCCCTTCCCGCTGCTGCACGTGGACACCGGCCACAACTTCCCCGAAGTCATCACCTTCCGCGACCAGCGCGTGGCGCAGATGGGTGAACGGCTGGTAGTGGGCAGCGTCGAAGAGTCCATCCGGCGCGGCACCGTGCGCCTGGCGCACCCGCTGGAATCGCGCAACGGCCACCAGACCGTGGCGCTGCTGGAAGCCATCGAAGAAGGCCGCTACGACTGCCTGATTGGCGGAGCGCGGCGCGACGAAGAAAAGGCGCGCGCCAAGGAACGCATCTTCAGCCACCGCGACAGCTTTGGGCAGTGGCAGCCGAAAGAACAGCGGCCCGAGTTGTGGACGCTCTTCAACACCCGCATCCGCCCCGGTGAACACTTCCGCGCCTTCCCCATCAGCAACTGGACCGAGCTGGACGTGTGGCTGTACCTGGCGCGTGAACGCATCCCGCTGCCCGGCCTGTATTTCAGCCACCGCCGCGAAGTGGTGCGCAAGAAAGGTCTGCTGGTGCCGGTGACCGCCGTCACGCCACCTGCCGCCGGCGATGTGGTGGAGACACTGCCGGTGCGTTTTCGCACCGTCGGTGACATGACCTGCACCTGCCCGGTGGAGAGCGACGCCTCGACCGCTGTCGATATCGTGGCTGAAACGCTAACCGTCACGGTGAGCGAACGCGGTGCCACGCGCATGGACGACCGCACGTCGGATTCATCGATGGAACGGCGCAAGAAGGAAGGGTATTTCTGATGTCTGCCTTGCCCCAAACAGAGCCACAACACAAGGCGCTGCGCTTCTTGACGGCCGGCAGTGTGGACGATGGCAAGAGCACGCTCATCGGCCGCCTGCTGTATGACAGCCGCGCCATCCTGGCTGACCAGCTGGACCACCTGCATGCACGCGCTGCCGGTCAGCCCCAAGCCGCAGGCGCTCCACCCTTCGA
>JANMKK010000420.1:0-3166 GCA_031372005.1 Rubrivivax sp. | reverse complement strand
CCCGGGTTGAGGTATTGATAGGGCCGCGTCCACGGGTCGGCGGGCAGCTTGTCGAGGTAGGGCTTCCAGTTGGGCGGCACGGCGCCGACCATGGGCTTCTTCACCAGCGCGTCCAGGCCCTGTTCAGCACTGGGGTAGCGCTGGTTGTCGAGCTTGTAGCGCTTGAGCGCCTGCGTCAGCGTGTTGATGTCGGTGCGCGCGGCGGTGACACGGGCATCGTCCAGGCTGGAAAAGAGGTTGGGCACGATCAGCGCGCCCAGCACGCCGATGATGACCAGCACCACCAGCAGTTCAATCAGCGTGAAGCCGCGGGCAGGCCGTGGCGGGCGGGTGGGGCGGGTGGGGCATTTGGGATTCATGTCAGCGATAGCATCGCCCGGCAAGGCCTGGCGCAGCCGGCTTCAGGGGGTGCGTCCATCATAATCCGCGCATGTTGCAGCGCTGGTTCACCTTCTTTGTCTGGGCCGCCGTCGCGGCCAGCGCGCTGGTCTGGGCGTTGAAGCTGGGGGTCAAGGCGCCGCAGGCACCACCGCAGGTGCAGGTGGCCGGCGGCGCGGTGGCGGCAGGCACCGACCTGTCGCGGCTGCTGGGCGTGGATGCCCCAGCGCCGGTGGCCGCCGCCACGCCCGAGCCTGCGGCCGACGCGCGCTTCAACCTCGTCGGCGTGCTCAGCCCGCGCGCCGCGCAGGCCGTGCGCGAAGGTGTGGCGTTGATTGCGGTGGACGGCAAGCCGGCCCGCGCCTTCCGCGTGGGCGCCGTGGTGGATGGGCAGAACGTGCTGCAGTCGGTCAACGCCCGCGGCGCGGCTTTGGGCCCGCGCGACGGGCCATCGTTGATTGCCTTGAGGATTGCGCCGCCGAACGCGGCCGCCACGGGCCAGTTGCCGTCGGCTTATCAGCCCTCAGTGGTGCCGGGTGCCGGCATCACGCGGCCAGGGCTGCCACAGACCATGCCGCCGATACCGCTGCAGCAGCCTGTGCAGCAGGCGCAGCCGCAGTTGGCGCCACCGCCGGTGCCACAGCCTGCACCGCCTAGCGTGGGCCAGATTCAGCCGCCTTTTTCGCGCGATTTGAGTCCGCTGAAGTAGCGTCCGCTGTCAGTACAGCGCGGCGCCGAAGGGCGACGGTTCGGGTTTCGGCTCGACGAACGGCTCACCCACACTCCCCAGGCTGCCCGGACGCGACGGGCCCGGGTCTTCGCCATCGGCCACCTCGGTCAGCAACGCGGCAGCACTCTTCAAGAGCGGCCACGCCAGCGTGGCACCCGTGCCGTCGGTGCTTTCCATGCCCAGTTCCAGCAGCGCGGACGCGCGGAACAGGTTCAGCGCCTGGTCCAGCCCGCGGTGGCCATGGCTGCGGCAGAAGACGCAGTAATCAGTGACCGGCTGCGCAATGCGCGCGGCCAGCATCAGCGCGGCGCAGGCCGGCATGCCGTCGATCATCAGCAGGTGGCGCTTGCTGGCGGCCATCAGGATCACGCCCACCATCACCGCCACTTCAAAGCCGCCAAAGGCGGCCAGCACCTCCACCGGTTCGACCACGTCCTTGTGGCGGGTCTGGGCACCATGCAGCACCGTCAGCAGGTGATTCAGGTAGACGCCGTCCATCTGAGGGCCGGTGACGATGAGGTCACGCACCGCACTGTCGGTCAGCCGCGCCAGCACCAGCGCCGCGCTCTCGTGCGAACCCACGCCCACACCGGCCAGCACGGTGACGTTGCCTTTGAGCTTGTCGCCAATCTCCATGCCGGCGCGCATGCCGGCATGCGCCTGGTCCAGGCTCATCGCGGCCGAAGCGCGCGCGTTGCGCGTGCCGTGGGCGATCTTGCGCATCATCAGGCGGTCATGCGGCGGCATGTTCTGCGCCATGCCGCAGTCGACCACCGTCACGTCCATCTGCTGCGCGCGCGCAAACACCGTCATCGGCAGCTGGTTGCTCAGCAGCATGTGCACGGTGTCGTGCGTGGCGCGGGCCTGGGGGTCGGTGATGCCATCGACAGCCAGGCCGTGGTCGGCCGCAAACACCAGCATCTGCGGCGCATGCAGATGGGGTTTGAGCGTGTTCTGCATCAACCCCAGCCGAATCGCCAGCGGTTCAAGTTCACCCAGGCTGCCGCCGGCCTCATTGCGGCGCTGCAGCTTGTCACGCAGCGCTTTTTCAAGCGGCGGGCTGGACGTGGGGGTGACGAGGGAACGGTTGGTGGCCATGTGCACCAAGTGTAGCGACGCGCACTTGCGGAAAAACTAACGCAGAAACAGCCCGTACACGGGATTGCGCGTCTCTTCCACGAAGGGGTATGCCAGGGTACGCAGGAATTCATCGAAGCCCGGCTCGTCACCCGCCGGCACCTGGATGCCGACGAGGATGCGCCCGTAATCCGCACCCTGGTTGCGGTAGTGAAAGAGGCTGATATTCCAGCCCGGATGCATGGCCGCCAGAAAGCGCATCAACGCGCCCGGCCGCTCGGGAAACTGGAATCGGAAGAGCCGCTCGTCGCGTGCCAGTTCACTGCGTCCGCCCACCATGTGGCGCACGTGTTCCTTGGCCAGTTCATCGTCGGTCAGGTCCACATTGGCGAAGCCCTGCTTGCTGAATTGCCGCGCGACGCGCCCGGCTTCGTCTCGGCGCTGAATAGTCAGGCCGACGAAGACATGCGCCAGGTGCTGGTCGCTGATGCGGTAGTTGAATTCGGTGACAGACCGCGGCCCGATCAACTCGCAAAAACGCTTGAAGGAGCCGCGCGCTTCGGGAATCGTCACCGCAAACAGCGCCTCGCGCTGTTCTCCAAATTCAGCCCGTTCAGCGACGAAGCGCAGGCGGTCGAAGTTCATGTTCGCGCCGCAGGTGATGGCCACAAAGGTCTGGCCCTTGAGCTTGTGCTTTTCAGCGTACTGCTTGATGGCCGCCACGCCTAAAGCGCCAGCGGGTTCGAGGATGCTGCGGGTGTCCTGGAACACGTCCTTGATGGCGGCGCAGACGGCGTCGGTGTTGACCACCACGTAGTCGTCCACCAGCGCCCGGGCGATGCGGAAGGTTTCCGCACCGACGAGCTTCACCGCCGTGCCGTCGGAGAACAGGCCCACGTCCTTCAACTGCACACGTTTGCCCGCAGCCACCGACTGCACCATGGCGTTTGAATCCACCGTCTGCACGCCGATCACGCGCAC
>JANMKK010000066.1:0-5403 GCA_031372005.1 Rubrivivax sp. | reverse complement strand
AGGCGGGTGACACTGCGCTGGCTGAAGACTGGCTGACGTTGCTGCAACAACACGGTGTGGACTTCACGCTGGCCTGGCGTCGCCTGGCCGACGCAGCGGCCGGTGACGCCAACCCGCTGCGCGCCTTGTTTGCCGAAGCGGCTGCCGTAAACCCCTGGCTGGACCGCTGGCGCAGGCGCTGCGCGCAAGAGGACGGTGGCGTCATCGGTGGCGGCGCAGGCCAGGCCCGCGCAGCGCGCATGCGCCAAGTGAACCCGTGGATCATCCCGCGCAACCACCGCGTTGAAGAAGCGCTGGCCGCAGCATCGCAAGACGACGACCGGCGCCCCTTTGAAAGCCTGCTGGCCGCACTGCGGCAGCCGTACGCGGAGGATGCGTCACTTGCGCGTTATGCCGAACCCGCACCCGCGCAGATCACCGCGCAGTACCAGACTTTCTGCGGCACCTAGGCATGACGCAAGCGCAGACCGCTGCGCCATGCGGGTGGGCTCCAGCGACTTGAGAGCGGTCAACGCGGCGGTTCGTCGGTGCTCTCGCGGTCGTAGTAGTCGACCGTGTTCTCGGCGCGCACCATCTTCCGCAGGCGTCTGTTCCCGCGCTCCCCGGCGACGATCAGCACCTTCTGCGAATCGGGGTACTCGCAGGCTTCAACCTCCACCAGCGTCGACAGCGCCAGGTAGCGCATGGTCGTCGTGCCCGTGTTGATGATCTGGTGCGCCACGTCCGGCCCACCGGGTGGGCAGGCGATCACATCGTGTTGGCGGATGGGGTAGCGCTGATCACCGAAGCGCAGTTCGCCCGCGCCTTCCAGGATCAGGAACATCTCCTCTTCACCGTGGTGGCAATGGAAGGGGCACTGGGCCTTGCCGGGTGGCAGCACCGACAGGTTGTAGCCCAGCTTTTTGGCGCCGATGTGGTCGCTGATCTCGCCGCGGCTGGACGTGTACAGGCCGTTTTCTTCCACGTCGTCAAACGCGACCTGATCCAGGTTCATCAGAGGTTTCATCAGACGGTCCCTCGAAGGGTTGGCTGCGCAAGGGTGGTCGAGTCTTGACGCAAGGAGTCCAGACGCAAGGACATGAACACGCTGTGGGGGTTTGGCAGGTAACTGCCAAAAGGCCCGCTGCAGATGAAACCAAAACTCTGATACAGCCGCTGTGCCGGCTGAAAGGCGGCATGCGAACCCGTCTCCAGGCTGATCGTGTCGTAGCCGCGTTCTCGGGCCACCGAAATGATGCGGGCCATCACTGCACGGCCTGCACCTTTGCCCCGCAGGGCCTTTGGGGTGCGCATGGACTTCACTTCGCCGTGTCTGGGCGAAAGTTCCTTCAGCGCGCCGCAGCCCAGCAGAAGCTCACCCTCCCAGACCGTCCAGAAGGTGATGCCCGGTGCTCGAAGCTTGTTGAGGTCCAGCGCGAAAACCTGTTCCGGCGGTGAGAGCTCGTGCATGTTGCTCAGGTGCTCTTCCAGCAGAGCGTGCACCTGGGCCCGGGAGAGGTCATCGACTTCAATGTGCATGGCAGGGTGGCGGTTTTTGCGCGGCCTGTGGATTGTGGCGTGGCGTGGCGGCCTGAAGGCGCTGTATCAACCCCCCCCACACCATTGCCCGCTATGTACGGCAGCGCACACTGGCCCGCCCCTTGACTGGCTATGCTCGGCGCCACGCTCAGGAGACTGCCATGACCCAGCTTTTCCGTCTGCGCCGCCAGCCCGCCGCGTTTGCTGCGGCCGCCCTGCTGGCTCAGTTGGCGTTCACGGGCGCTGCGTCGGCCCAGGCCCTGGACACGCGGCTTGTGGCCAGCGGCCTGAGCCAGCCGCTCTTTGCCACCGCCCCGCTGGCCGACGGCAGGCTCTTCGTGGTGGAACAAGGTGGCCTCATCAAGGTCGTGCAGGGCGGCGTGGCCAGCACCTTCCTCAGCGTGCCGGTGGCATCTGGCGGTGAACAAGGCCTGCTGGGCCTGGCTTTCGACCCCGGCTTCGGCAACCCCGCTTCAGTCGGCTTCGGCCGCTTCTTTGTCGACTACATCGACCCCACCACGCTGGACACCGTGGTGGCCAGTTACCGCCGCAACGCCACCACTGGCCTGGCCGACCCGAGCAGCCGCGTCGAGGTGCTGCGCATCGACCAACCCGATGGCCGCAGCAACCACAAGGCCGGCTGGATCGGCTTCAAGCCCGGTGACGCCAACAACCTGTACATCGCCACCGGCGACGGTGGCGCCAGCAACGACCCCGAAAACCGGGCCCAGAACAAGGCCGAATTGCTGGGCAAGCTGCTGCGCGTGGACATCAACCGCGATGACTTCGCCGACCCCAACATCAACTACGGCGTGCCGCTGAACAACCCCTTTGTCGGCCAGGCCGGCGCACGCGGCGAGATTTATGCGCTGGGCTTGCGCAACCCTTTTCGCAACAGCTTTGACAGCGCCACCGGCAACCTGTGGATTGCCGATGTCGGCCAAGGCCAGCGTGAAGAGATCGACTTCATCGGCGCCGCCAGTGCGGGTGGCCAGAACTTCGGTTGGCGGCAGCGCGAAGGCAACATCGCCACCCCTGGCATCAGCGACCCACCCACCGCCGGGCTGATCGACCCGCTGCTGGACTACAACCACAGCTTCGGCGCCGCCATCACTGTCGGTTACGTGGTGCGCGACGCGGCGTCACCGCTGAACGGCCGTTATGTATTTGGCGATTTCATCAGCGGCCGCATCTTCTCGATTGCCGCCGACGGCAGCGTGCAGACCATGGCCGGCGCCACGGAACTGACGGCCGTGCTGGACGCCGGCCAGGGCGGCGCCATCGGCAACATCTCTTCCTTCGGCCAAGGTGCCAGCGGCGAGTTCTACATCGTCGACTACGCCGGCAAGGTCGTGCAGGTTGTGCCCGAGCCGGCGACGGCAATGCTGATGCTGATCGGCGCGGCCCTGCTGTGGGCGCGCAGCCGAACCCTGCGCTGACTCAGCGCCGGTGACCCCAGGGGCCTGCGGCTGACCGCAGGCTACGCGCCTGCCGTCAAGGGCACCGTGGGCAGGCCCTCCTGCAGCCAGCCCTGCATGCCGTCCACCAGGTAGCGCGCATCGACGCCCAGTGCGCACAACGTGGCCGTCAGCCCCTGGCCGATCTCGTGGCCTTTGGCGCAATAGACGACCACCGGACGCTGACTGCCGATGCTGTTTTTCCAGTCCAGCCACGCTGCAGGGTCGTGCCAGTGCGCGCTGGCGATCTGCGCGCCCTGTTCACTGCGCACACCCGCGCGGCGCACATCCAGCAGTTCAAAGTCGAAGCCCTGCGCTTGCCACAGCGCAAGTTCCTGGGCGGTGATGTGGTTCATGGTCAACCTCCTGCAGTGAGAAGACGAATGGCAAGCCCGAAGGCGGCGCAAGCGGCCAACAGCGGCAGCACCCCGAGCTTGAAGCGGAAGAGCGCCAGGGCCGCAGCCAGCGCGATGAAGGCGGACACAAGGTCGAAGCGCCCGCTGAAGCCTTGCGGCCACAGCACGTGGTACGCAAAGAACAGCGCCAGGTTCAGGATCACGCCGACGATGGCCGCCATGATGGCCGACAGCGGCGCGGTGAAGCCCAGCTTGCCGTGCGTGGCCTCCACCAGGGGGCCGCCGGCCAGGATGAAGACAAAGGACGGCAGGAAGGTGAAGAAGGTCACGACGCTGGCAGCGGCAGCGCCCGACAGCAGCATCGAATCCGCGCCGAAGACGGGCTGCAGCCACGCGCCCACGAAGCCGACGAAGGCCACCACCATGATCAGCGGCCCCGGTGTGGTTTCACCCAGGGCCAGGCCGTCGATCATCTGCGGGCCGCTGAGCCAGTGGTGCTGATCGACTGCGCCTTGGTAGACGTAGGGCAGCACGGCGTAGGCGCCGCCGAAGGTGAGCATCGCGGCCTTGGTGAAAAACCAGCCCATCTGCGTCAAGAGGCCTTGCCAGCCGAAGGCCGCCCACAAGCCGCCCGCCACCACCAGCCACAACCCGAGTCCCGCGGCCAGCACAGCGGCCAGCCGGCCGCGCGAAAAGCGTGCATGCGCAGGCGTCGGCGTGTGGTCGTCGATCAACGCCGGCCCGTAGTGCTTCAGTGCCGCGCCGTGGCCACCGCCCAGCGCAAAGACCTGCGGCGCGAAGCGTGCCCCCGCAATGCCGATGAGTGCAGCCGCCAGCACGATGGCCGGGAACGGTGTGTCGAAGGCGAAGATGGCGAGGAAAGCGAGAAAGGCAATGGCCCACATCCAGCGGTTCTTCAGCGCCCGCGTGCCGATGCGGTGCGCCGCGTGCAGCACCAGCGCGGTGACTGCGGGCTTGATGCCGTAAAAGATGCCGGCCACCACCGGCACGTCGCCAAAGCGCAGGTAGACCCAGCTCAAGCCGATCAGGATGAAGAGCGACGGCAGCACAAAAAGCGCACCCGCCACGATGCCACCCCAGCTGCGGTGCATGAGCCAGCCGATGTAGGTGGCGAGCTGCTGCGCCTCGGGCCCCGGCAGCAGCATGCAGTAGTTCAGCGCATGCAGGAAACGCTGTTCGCTGATCCAGCGGCGGCGTTCCACCAGTTCGCTGTGCAGGATGGCGATCTGCCCGGCCGGGCCGCCGAAGCTGATGAAGCCGAGCTTGAGCCAGAAGCGCAGGGCGTCCCGGAAGGGCACGGGCGATGGTGCTTCGGTGGCTGTCGTCGTGCGTGTGGAGGTTGTGGGGGTTGTGGGGGTTGCGGTCATGCGCCCAGCTCCGGCGCTGCATGCAGCGCATCGAAAATCATTGCGCTGGCGGCCACCAGCGCATCGTCGTCGGCGTGTACCGCGCGCAGGCCCGACAACACGGCAGCCAGGCCCGCGGCTTCTGGCACGGGGATGCCACCTGCGTCCAGGTAGCGCACGGCCAGGCCCAGGCGCGCCAGCGCGGGGTCGGCGTCCAGGCCGAAGCTGGCGGCCAGCACTTCAAAGCTGACCAACACCCCGGCGTGCGTGAACTTTGCGCCGTCGTAGTCGAAACCGACCGCGCCGCGCGGCGTCTGCGGGGCGCCTTGGGCAGGGTCAGGCAGCCAGACGAACTGCGCGTCGGCATCGATGAAGCGGCGGATCAGCCAGCTGCAGGCCAGGCGGTCCACGCCGGGCCGTGCGCGCGTGGCCCAGCGCCGGCCCTGGTACTTGGCGGCATTCAGGCGGGTGATGGCCAGCGCCGGCCCGGAGCGTGGTTCGCCTTTGGCGCCTCTTGAATACCGCGCCTCCACCGCCAGCCGCAGCACGTCCATGTCCTGCTGTGCCTGCGCGGCTGCAGGGCCGGGCAGGTAGTCGGTGCGCTGAAGCGCGGCCAGTGCCTCAACCACCGTGCGCCAGCGCTTGCGGGCATCGCCTTCAGCCAGCTGCGGCAGGTCTTGCTGCAGCGCTTGCAGCGTGCTGCGC
>JANMKK010000061.1:0-5611 GCA_031372005.1 Rubrivivax sp. | reverse complement strand
AGCACAAACGCCTGGAAGCGCGCGCACTGGTGTGGCTCAACCGCTTCGGCCCCAAGGCTTGCCTGCTGTCGTGGCTGCCGGGGGTGGGTGACCCGCTGTGCGCCGTGGCCGGGCTCTTGAAGATGCCCTTCTGGCCCTGCGTGCTGTACATGGCGATTGGCAAGTTTGCGCGCTACGTCACCATGACTTCGGCGCTGTTGTGGGTCTTCCCGGGGCAGTTCTCGCCCTGATGCAGGGTGGTGGCGCGGGCTGCAGAATGCGCCGTTGCGCGATTTGCAGAACAGGGACGATATGAACACCGCCACTTCCAGCCAAGCTTCAGCCCACACCCCCAGCTACGACGATCTGGCCGGCACCTGGACGCGGCTGCACCGCCTGTCGCACCTGCAGTCCATTGCCGGCTGGGACCAGGCCGCCAACATGCCGCCCAAGGGCAACGAAGCGCGCGCTGCGGCGCTGACCGAGATGGCCGCGCTGTTGCACCGCATGCGCACCGACGCCAAGCTGCCCGACCAGCTGTCGCGCGCCGAACAAGAACCGCTGACCGACCTTCAGCGCGCCAACGTGCGCGAAATGCGGCGCCAATGGCGTGCATCCAATGCGCTGCCGGAATCCCTGGTGCAGCGCCAGCAGATGGCCACGTCGCGCTGCGAACACGCCTGGCGCACGCAGCGTCCGGCCAACGACTGGAAGGGCTTCTGTGAAAACTTCCGCGACGTGCTGGCCGCCGGCCGCGAAGAAGCCGAACTGCTGTCGCAGCTGAATGGCGTGCGCAAGTACGACGCGATGATGGACCGCTTCGAACCGGGCATGACCTGCGCCCATGTGGACCGTGTGTTTGGAGAGGTCCGGCAGTGGCTGCCGGGCCTGATCCAGCAGGTCACCGCGCGCCAGGCGCACCAGGACGAGCAGGCGCCGGTGGTGGCCGCCGTCGGCCCCTTCCCGCTGCCCGCGCAGCGGGTGCTGTGCGAGCAGGTCATGCGCATGCTGGGCTTCGACTTTGAAGCCGGCCGGCTCGACGTCAGCACGCACCCTTTCTGCGGTGGCGTGCCCGAGGACGTGCGCATGACCACACGCTTTCGCGAAGACGACTTTCTGGGCAGCCTGATGGGCACCGTGCATGAAACCGGCCACGGCCGCTACGAGCAGAACCTGCCGCGCGACTGGTTGGGCCAGCCGGTGTCGGACGCGCGGTCGATGGCGCTGCACGAAAGCCAGAGCCTGAGCTTCGAGATGCAGCTGGGCAGCCACGCCGGCTTTGTGCAGCAACTGGCGCCACTGGTTGCGCGGGCTTTTGGAAATCAACCGGCTTTTGAGCCCGCCAACCTGCACCGCCTGATGACGCGCGTGAAGCCGGGCTTGATCCGTGTCGATGCCGACGAAGTGACCTACCCCGCGCACATCATCCTGCGCTATGAAATCGAGCGCCCGCTGATTGAAGGCGAAATCGAGCCCGAAGACATCCCCGCGCTGTGGGACGCCAAGATGCAGGAACTGCTGGGCCTGGACACACGCGGCAACTTCAGCAACGGCCCGCTGCAGGACGTGCACTGGCCGGAAGCGCTCTTCGGCTACTTCCCCTGCTATTCCTTGGGCGCCATGTACGCGGCGCAGTGGTTTGCCGCCATGCGGCGCACGGTCCCCAACCTGGACGCGCGCATCGGCCAGGGCGACCTGGCGCCGGTCTTCGACTGGCTGCGCGACAACATCTGGACCCAGGCCAGCCGCTGGACCACCGACGAGCTGGCGCTGCGCGCCAGCGGCGAGACGCTCAACCCCGCGCACTTCAAGGCGCACCTGCTGGCGCGCTACTTGGGCTGAGCCCGCACGTGCAAGTCAAAAGCTTGCGAAGCGTGCGTCGGCCCGAGCGCGAGTTCACGCGCGAGGGCTGAGCGGCCTCAAAGATCGGCCATCGCCTGCGTGGTGGCCTGCTCGGCTTCGGCGGCCAGGAACTGGGAGTGGCTGATTTCACGGATTACCACCGTGCGTTCGGCATCGCTGCCCGCAGCCCAATCCACATCGTCGCGCTGCGGCGCCACGGCCTTCAGCAAGCGCTGCATCAGGTCCTGCAGCGGCGGGTCCTGCTCGGGCATGGGCAGGCTCGACAGCTGCGAACAGATGCGCTGCAGCCAGTGCGGCGGCACCAGCGCGATGGCGCCGGCACCTTGCTCCAGCAGGCCGAGTTCCAATGCGGCCAGATGCGGCAGCACTTCCCGCGCGCCCGGGGCACGGTCCAGCAGCAGACCCAGCGACTGCGCCATCAAGCGGCCGCGGAGCCGGTCAACCGGCGACGCGTCGTCGGCAGTGGCAGCAACGGTTGAAGGCGGGGTAACAGGAACGGGAGTCACTCCCCGTTATCGGTGACTATGGGGGCGCCCTTGAGGCCTCGGTGGCCTTGCCATTGCAATCCCCCGCGTGAACACGCGGTGCAATGCTGGCTGCAAACGCCGGTGGCAATGGCTGATTGCACCATTGGTTGCAGTACTCGCCGCAATGCCTTCAGGGGCTGGCAGCCAGGCGGCGCTGCAAGTCATCCAGCACCTCGTCGAGCCGGCGCAGCGCCCGGGCCGCGCGCGTGCCGGTGGCGGCGCCGCGCTGCTTGATGAGCGTGCGCTGGCTGTCGTCAAGCGCCGCATCGTCCAGCACCAAACCGTGGCGCGCCAGTGTGGCGGACAGCACGCCGCAGCGTGATCGCAGGTCAGCCCGTGTGCGCTGGTAGGCGTGTTCAGCCAGGCGGCGGCGCTGGCCGTAGCCGAAGGTGTTGGCCAGGAACATCGCGGGGTCGCGGTGGTCAGGCTCGAAGAGCAGGATGTCAGCGCGCGGGTGGCTGCTGTCGTAGCCCTGCATGCCCAGTTCAAGCCGAGAATGGATCAGCGAACGGAAGGTCTGGCTCAGCACCACCGGCAGGCCGCCGTCCACCAGGCGCGGGATGTGATCGTCGGCTTCGCCCAGCACGCGGTGGCCTCCGACGCGCGCGGCGTGGGTGGCGTCAAAAGGAACCAGCGGGTTCAGGCACAGCACCAGGTCCAGGCCCATATCAAGCAGCACGCGGGCATGCAGCGTCTTCTTCAAGGCGCCGTCCACGTACCAGCGGCCGTTGATCGGCACCGGCGGAAAGAGGCCCGGCAACGCGGCGCTTGCGGCCACGGCTTCGGAGATCGGCACGTGGTCCCAGCCGGGCAGGCCGAAGGGCGCGGTCTCGCCGCTGTCCAGGTCGGTGGCCACCAGCACCAGGCGGCGGCCACGCGCGCCCATCAATTGGCGGAAGTCGTTGCTGCGCCCGGGCGCCGACAGCAGGCTGCGCATCTGGCGTTCCAGCGGGGCGCTGCTGAACAGGCCCGTGGGCAGCGCACGGCCCAGGTGCTCCAGCGACGCCAGCAGCGAACGGCCCTTGAAGGCAAAGCCGAAACCAGCCATCGCAAGCAGGCCCGGCAATGCCGCCATACGGCGTGCGTATTCGGCCAACGCCGGGCGGATGAAAAGGTTCGGCCGCACGATGTCGCTGCGCGGGCCGTTGTTTTCGATGAAAGCGGCGCACAGCTGGCGTGGTGTCATGCCGTTGGCCAGGCCGGCGGCGACAAAACCGCCGGCCGAGACACCGACGTAGCCGTCCAGCGCATTCAGGTCCAGCCCCGGCACCGCTTCTTCCAGCGCGCACAGGGCGCCGATCTCATAGATGGCGCCCAACGGGCCGCCGCCGGCCAGCGCCAGGCCGACCTTGGGCTTGGCCGCTTTTGAAGGCATTTGCTTCACCATGGTTTGAAGGCAACGAACAGCAAGAAGGGCGCCGCAGCGCCCTTCAATCACCGCATCAGCGGCGGCTTCAAGTTCAGATGGCAGCCGTTTTGCGCGTGCGCTTGACCGGGGCCTTGACGACTGGCTTGGCGGCACGCTTTGCAACCGGCTTGGTGAACGGCGTGGGTGCACTCTTGACATCCGCCTTGACAGCGGCCTTGGCAGAAGCCTTCGGTGCACTCTTGCTCAGCCTGGACACCGCAGCGGCCAGCTCGTCCACACGCTTGACCAGCGCGTCCACATCTTTGGCCGTCGGCACGCCGAGTTTGTTCATGGCCTTGGCAGTGCGCTGCTCGAAGATCGATTCCAGCTTGTCCCAGTTCTGGCCGGCCTTGGCCGTGACCGTGCCAGCCATGGCGCTCATCTTGCCGGTGACTTCGCTGATCTTGTCTTCAGCCAGGCCCTGCGTCTTCTTCTGCAGGCTCGTGCCTTCCTTGACCAGCGCTTCGAAGACCTTGCTGCCCTCTTCCTGCGCCTTGCTGAAGGCGCCCATGCCGGCCAGCCAGATCTGCTGCGCCGATTCCTTCACTGAAGTGGCCAGTTGGCTGTCCATCAGGCTGGCGGCGGCCTTGCTCGCCTTGCCCTTGACTTGTTCGCCCATTTGTTCGGCGCTGCTCTTCATTTTCTTGACCATGATTTCGTCCTCTTGGGGTGTGGATGATGTGGGCGGCGCAGGCCACTTCAGCCTGCACCATGGCCGCGAATATAGGGTTCCCCCCTGGAGGCCGCAGCCTAAAACTCTAGGGGGACGGCTCTATGCTTGACGAAGATCGGCATCCCTGAAAGCCGCCACCAGTCCCGTTTGCACCAGGAGATTTTCATGCTTTATTTCGTCACCGGCGCCACTGGCTTCATCGGCAAGCGCCTCGTCAAGACCCTGCTCGCGAGGCGCGGCGCCACCGTGCACTTCCTGGTGCGGCCGGGCAGCGAAGGCAAGCTTGCGGCGCTGTACGAATACTGGGGCCTGAGCAAAGGCAGCAAGGCGCGGGCGATCCCGGTCACGGGTGACTTGACGGCCAAGAAGCTGGGCGTCAGCAGCGACGACGTCAAGGCGCTCAAAGGCAAGATTGATCACCTGTACCACCTGGCTGCGGTCTACGACCTGAGCGCCGACGAAGCGAGCCAAGTCGAGGTCAATGTCGAAGGCACGCGCCACATGGTCGAGTTTGCAAAAGCAGTGGACGCAGGCCACGTGCACCACGTCAGCAGCATTGCGGCCGCCGGGCTGTACGAAGGCGTGTTCCGCGAAGACATGTTTGAAGAAGCCGAAGGCCTGGACCACCCGTATTTCATGACCAAGCACGACAGCGAAAAGATCGTGCGCAAGGAATGCAAACAACCCTGGACCGTGTACCGCCCGGCCATGGTGGTGGGCGACAGCAAGACCGGCGAGATGGACAAGATCGACGGCCCCTACTACTTCTTCAAATTGATTCAGCGCATGCGCCAGTTCCTGCCGCCGTGGATGCCCACCGTCGGCCTGGAGGGCGGGCGCGTCAACATCGTGCCGGTGGACTTTGTGGTCGCTGCTCTCGACCACATCAGCCACCAGGTCAAAGCCGGCGGCGGCTGCTTCCACCTGGTGGACCCGGTGGGCTACCGCGTCGGTGACGTGCTGGACATCTTCAGCAAGGCCGCGCACGCGCCGAAGATGAGCCTCTTCATCAACGCCGCACTGATGGGTTTCATCCCCAAGAGCGTGAAGAAGGGCTTGATGGCCATGGCCCCGGTGCGCCGCGTGCGCAACGCCGTCATGAAGGATCTGGGCGTGCCCGAGGACATGCTGACCTTCATCAACTACCCCACCCGCTTTGAC
>JANMKK010000397.1:0-1640 GCA_031372005.1 Rubrivivax sp. | reverse complement strand
CATCTGTTCGCCCATCAGCTTGGTCTGGCCGTAGGGGTTGGTGGCGCATAGCGCGGCCGACTCGGTGATGGGCAGCGACTGCGGGTCGCCATAGACCGTGGCGCTGCTGCTGAAGACGAAGCGCTTGACGCCGTGCTGTTGCATGGCCGTGCAGACCGTGAGCAAGCCGCCCAGGTTGTTGGCGTAGTAGGCCAGCGGCTGCGCAGTAGATTCACCCACGGCCTTGAGTGCAGCAAAGTGCACGGTGGCGTCGATGCGGTGTCGCTGGAACAGGGCGGTCATCGCGACGGCGTCGCAGACATTGGTTTTCTCGAAGACCGGTGTGCGGCCACCCAAAGTTTGCAGCCGCTGCAGCACCTGCGGTGAGCTGTTGGAAAAGTCGTCTACGCCCACCACGTCGAAACCCGCAGCCCACAGGGCCAGCCAGGTGTGCGACGCGATGTAGCCGGCAGCGCCGGTGAGCAGGATGGTGGGTTTGGCGGTGGACGTCATTGCAAGGAGATCTGGCCGTAGCAGCCGAAGGTGGCGCCATTGAGGTTGGACGTGAGATCGCCGCGGGCGCGGCGCCTTTCGTGGCTGGCGTCGCAGCCCACGAGTGCATTGCGCAAGGGCGCCCAGCGCGCGCCCAGTGTGAACACGGTGGTGCCGTCCTTGCCGCTGCTGTTGCCCAGCGACAGGGTGTTGGACACGGCCAGCGTGTCGCGGTCCAGCGTGCGCCGGGCGTGCTGCAAGCTGGTGCTCAAGGCGACCTTGGCCGACACGTCCAGGTCGGCCTGCACCCGCACGGTGCTGATCACGCGGCTGTCGCTCAGCGTGACGGGGATGCGGCTGAAGAAGAACGGCACGCTTGACGGGTAGTTGTCCTGCCCCTTGTCGCGTGCCAGGCGCGTCGTCAGCCGCAGCTTGCCGGTGGCTTGCCACAGCCAGCCGACCGAGCCGTTGATGCTGGAGAAGTTGCGCTCTTCGTTGATGACGTAGCGGGTGTCGCCGAAGGTCAGCCGCAGGTCCAGCGTGCTGGCGCCGCTGGGCTGCAGCGCGGCGACCAGGTCGAACTGCTGCTGCTTGTAGCGGTCGGACTCGTAGCCGCCGGGGTTGGTGCCCGTGCTCGTGACGAGGCGGAACGTGGGGTACAGGGCCTTCACGTTGCGCAGCGCACC
This sequence comes from Rubrivivax sp., assembly GCA_031372005.1. Lineage (GTDB taxonomy): Bacteria > Pseudomonadota > Gammaproteobacteria > Burkholderiales > Burkholderiaceae_C > Rubrivivax. The sequence goes on along the minus strand of JANMKK010000397.1, from coordinate 483 downwards.
GCTCAGGCTCAACCCGGCCGTGGGCCTCCAGGCAAGGCCAATCGACACGGTGTCCAGATTCACATCGCGCGACAGCACGCGTTCATCCTGCACCGAATTGCGCACCTGCCGGTGGCTGACACCTATCTCCAGGCTGTATTCAGTAACGAGGCCAACGCTCACGCTGGCGCTCAAGGCTTGCGTGCTTTCCAGATTTTTCTCAGGCAGCAGGCCGACGCCTTCGGCGTTGAAGGTGGACAGGTTGCGCGCCGCGCTGAACGACAGCGTGCCCGACACCCTGTTGATGGTGGACCAGTCCAGCCCCAGCGCGCCGTTGTAGCTCTGGTTGTTGTACTTGCTGTTCTGCGCAAAGCGGTTGTCGCGCAACGTCAAGTTGCCGAACACGCGCTGGCGGCCGATGTTCTGGTTCAGCCCGCCGACGATGGCCGTGCTCAGCACCGTGTCGGACCGGCTCTCGCCCGGGCCCGGGTCCTGCCCATCGGC
>JANMKK010000386.1:0-6919 GCA_031372005.1 Rubrivivax sp. | reverse complement strand
GTGCGTGCTGTTCGCCCTTGCGCGTCTCCACCGGAATGGCCTCGAAGGGCAGGCCGGCTTCTTCCAGAAACAGCGCGACCTTCATCGGGTTGGGCGCTAGCGAGTAATAGAACTTCAGCATGGCAGGTCTCCGCAAGATTGGGTGCAGCGGATTGTGAACTCGCTGTCTGTTTCAGTGCGCCGCCACAATGCCGCCATGCCCGACAGCCCAGCCTCTCGCGAAACCATTGCCGACGCCATTGCGGTGTTGAACGCCCAGCGCGCCATCCTCAGCGACGCGGTGGTGGAAGCAGCCCTTGGCCCCTTGCGCGACAAACTGGCCGCGCTGGACGCCGCAGCGGCACCCGTGCCGTCTGCTGAACGCCGGCTGCGCCAGGTCAGCGTGATGTTTCTCGACATCGTCGGTTCGACCCAGCTCAGCCAGCACCTGGACCCTGAGGAGATCCTGCTCGTGGTGGATGGTGCGCTGGCCGCCTTCACCACCATCGTCCAGCACCATGGCGGCGAGGTGTTGCAGTACGCTGGCGACAACCTGCTGGCCGCCTTTGGCGCCAATGGCGCGCGCGAAGACGACGCCGAACGCGCCGTGCGCTGCGGCCTTGCGCTGCTGCAGGCGGCCGCACAGCATGGCAAGGCCGTGCTGCAGCAACATGGCCACGAAGGCTTCAACGCCCGTGTCGGCATCCACACCGGGTCGGTGTTGCGCGGTGGCGGTGTCGATGATGGCAACAGCCTGCGCGGCCTGGCCGTGAACATCGCCGCGCGCATGGAACAGGCCTCCAACCCCGGCCGCTTGCGCATCAGCCAGGACACCTGGTCGCAGGTGCGCGGGCTCTTTGATGCCGAAGCGCAAGCGCCCATCACCGTCAAAGGTCATGACGAGCCCATTGCCAGCTGGCTGGTGCAGGGCGAAAAGCCGCGCGCCTTTTTGCTGCCGGCGCGCGGCATTGAAGGGCTGGAGACGCCGCTGGTCGGCCGCGCTGCCGAACTGGCGCTGATGACGGCTGCGCTGGCCGCCCTGCTGGCCAGCCGGCAGCCCCGTGCGCTGACGCTGCTGGCCGATGCAGGCCTGGGCAAGAGCCGCCTGCTGCATGAACTGCAGCACCACCTGGCAGCGCATGCGTCGTCGTGGTGGTTGCTGCCCGCGCGTTCGCAGCCGTCCAGCGCATTGCAACCTTATGGCCTGCTGCGCGACATGCTGGCGCGGCGGCTGGAAATTGCCGACAGCGACAGCGCCGACGTGGCACGCGCCAAGCTCGTGCAGGGCCTGGCACCGTGGCTGTCCGAGCCCGGTGACCCGGCGCCCGAACTCGTCGGCCAACTCATCGGCCTGGACTTCTCGGCCGCAGCGTCCGTGCAGAGCCTGGGCAACGACGCCCGCTTGCTGCGTGAACGCGCGCTGACCGCGCTGCGCCTGTGGTGGGCGCGCCTGGCGGCCAGCGACGGCTCGCCCGTGGTGCTGCTGCTGGACGACTTGCACTGGAGTGACGACGCGTCGCTCGACGCGCTGGAGTCGATCCTCAAAGACGTGCGCAGCCCCCTGCTGGCCTTGCTGTGTGCGCGGCCCGGGCTGCTGGAAAGGCGCCCGGCCTGGGGCGATGCCCTGCCCGCGCACCAGCAGCTGAAGTTGGAGCCGCTGAACGACACCCAGCGGGCAGAGTTGACGCAGTCGCTCTTGCAGCGCCTGAGCCCGGTGCCGCAAAGCCTGGTCGACATGGTCCAGCACCAGGCCGAAGGCAACCCCTTCTATGCCGAAGAGCTTGTGAAGATGCTGCTGGACCAGCAGGTGATTGAAAGCGCCGGCGGCGAGTGGACCTTTCATGCCGACCGCCTGCACCCCGGCCGCCTGCCCACCACGTTGACCGGTGTGCTGCAGGCGCGGCTGGACACGCTGTCAAACAGCGAGCGGCGTGCGCTGCAGATGGCCAGCGTCATCGGCCCGGTGTTCTGGGACGCCGCACTCGGTGCGCTGGACAGCCTGGGCCCCAGCGCCCTGCCGGCGCTGCAGCGCAAGTCCATGGTGCAGCTGCGCCCGGCCAGCACCTTTGACGGCACGGCCGAAGAGTCGTTTCATCACCACCTGCTGCACCAGGTCAGCTACGAGACGGTGCTCAAGTCCGAGCGCCGTGCGGCGCATGCCCGAGCCGCGGCCTGGTTGACCGAGCGTGTCGGTGCCCGCAGCGACGAATACCTGGCCGTCACCGCCGAACACCACGAACGAGCCGGCGCGCATGCGCTGGCGGCTGACTGGTACGAGCGCGCCGCAGTCATGGCCCGCAAGCGCCACGCCACGCGCGCTGATCTGCAGTACATGGAACGCGCTGAGTCGCAGGCCCTGCTTGGCCCGGAGCCCATGCCATTCGAGCGGCGCGCCAAGTTCCTTTTTTCACGCGCGCTGGCCTGCGACACGCTGGCCCTGCGAGACCAGCAGACGCAGGCCCTGGACACGCTGCTGGTGCTGGCCGAATCGCACAGCAGCCAGTTCTGGATTGCCGAGGCGCTGACGCAGAAGGCCTTGCTGGCCGACCGCCTGGGCCAGTCGGACCTGGCCGAAGCGCTGGCGCACCGCGGCGCCACCGCTGCCGAGGCGATTGACCTGGCTTCTGCGGGGGCCTTGTGCCACGGCAACCTGGCCTGGCTGTTGATCCAGCGCCAGGCGCTGAGCCTGGCGCGCCACCACCTGGATGTGGCCATGCACTGGGCGGCGCTGGCACGCCAGCGCATGGTGGCCACCAAAGACAACATCTATGAAGTGCAACTGCTGCTGATCCGCGCTGAACTGCACAAGAACGAATTCGACGAGGCGTCTGCAGGTATGGCGCTGGACCAGGCGCTGGCGTTGACCCAGAACCTGCGCGAGCCGCGCCTGGCAGCGTCTTGCCGCGAAGCCAGCGCCAAGTGGGCACTGGACCGTGGCGAGCCGGATCGGGCCGGCCCGCACATCGACGCCGAGGCCCGGTTGGCAGCAGAGTTCGGCTTGACCCTGCATGCCGCCACGGCGCTGCAACTGCGCGCGCAGGCCCTGCTTTTATCGCGCGACTGGGGTGCTGCCGCGCGCAGCGCCGCGGCCGCTGTGCTGGCGTACCGTGCGATTGCCGCGATGGGATCGGTGGCGCAGTGCCTGGACACGCAGGCCGACGCGTTGTGGCGCGGCGGCCACCGGGCCCAGGCAGCGCAGGTCTTTGCGGACGCGGCATCCGTGTGGCGCGAACTGGGTCAGGAAAACGCAGCGCGGGCAGCGCGCGTGCGCGCTGCCGATGCGGTGTCTGAGGTGCCCGCACAAGCCGCCGCAGCCCTGCAGGCCGTGCAGGCCGAACTGCCGGCGCTCCAGTCGCCACACGCGCTGGCTGGCGTCAAGTTCGGCCTGCCGGCACGCGTGGCGGCGTGGCGTGTGTTGCAGCGCGCAGGCGACCCGGCAGCGGCTTCGCAGCTTGCACTTGCCAGCACGGAGCTGGACCGCCGGCTTGCCGGCTTTGCCGATGCCGAGGTGCGCGGCCGGGTGCGCAGCGTGATCCCTTGGCACCGGGATGTGGTGGAGGCGCTGGCTTTGGCGCAGGCCCCGACGGAGGGTTGAAGGGAACGGAAAGTCAGCGGTTCAGGGCAGTTTCAGACAGTCGCAAACCGCCCGCGTCACGTCCGCCGTGCGCGCCGTGCCGCCCAGGTCGCGCGTGTGCAGCGCCGGGTTGGCGGTGACGGCTTCGATGGCCGCCATCAGGCGCTGCGCTGCCGCCGTTTCGCCCAGGTGGTCCAGCAGCATCACGCACGACCAGAAGGTGCCGATCGGGTTGGCCAGCCCCTGGCCCATGATGTCGAAGGCCGAACCGTGGATGGGCTCGAACATGCTGGGGTAGCGGCGTTCGGGGTCGATGTTGGCGGTGGCCGCAATGCCGAGGCTGCCGGCCAGCGCGGCAGCCAGGTCGCTCAGGATGTCGGCGTGCAGGTTGGTCGCCACCAGCGTGTCCAGCGTGGCCGGGCGGTTGACCATGCGCGCGGTGCAGGCGTCCACCAGTTCCTTGTCCCAGCGCACGTCGGCAAATTCCTTCGCGATTTGCGCTGCGATCTCGTCCCACATCACCATCGCATGGCGCTGCGCGTTGCTCTTGGTCACCACCGTCAGCAGCTTGCGCGGCCGGCCCTGCGCCAATCGGAACGCAAACCGCATGATGCGTTCGACCCCGGCGCGGGTCATGATGCTCAGGTCGGTGGCCACCTCGATCGGGTGCCCCTGGTGCGCGCGGCCCCCGACGCCGGCGTATTCGCCTTCGGAGTTTTCGCGCACGATGACCCAGTCCAGGTCTTGCGGGCGGCAGCGCTTCAGCGGCGCGTCGATGCCACTCAGGATGCGCGTTGGCCGCACGTTGGCGTACTGGTCGAAGCCCTGGCAGATCTTCAGCCGCAGGCCCCACAGCGTGATGTGGTCGGGGATGTGCGGGTCACCGGCGGAGCCGAAGAGGATGGCGTCCTTGTGGCGCAATGCGTCCAGGCCGTTGGCGGGCATCATCTCGCCATGTGCGCGGTACCAGTCGCCGCCCCAGCCGAAGGTTTCGAATTCGAAGCGGAAGCTGTCGCTGGCGTTCGAGATGAGCTGCAGCACTTCTTGCCCGGCCGGCACCACTTCCTGGCCGATGCCGTCGCCGGGGATGGTGGCTATTTGGTAAGTCTTCATCACGATGCTCCTCAGTCCCAACCCAGCGCAGAAGTATCGGCGGACCGCAGCCGCGTTCCCCCGGGGGGTCACCCGGGTTGTGCCGCCGCAGCTACGATGTCCGGCCATGCATCTTCAACGCCGCTCCCTTCTCGGACTGCCTTTCGCGCTTGTGCTCGTCACTGCGCCGCGGTCAGCATTGGCGCAGCCCACCAAGCTGACCGTTGCTGCAGCGTCGGACCTGCGCTTTGCGCTTGACGACCTGTTGCAGGCCTTCCGCGCCACGCGGCCTGGCGTGGATGTGGATGTGGTCTATGGCTCGTCGGGCAAGCTCAGCACGCAGATTCGCAACGGCGCGCCTTTTGACATCTTCTTCTCCGCCGACCGCGCTTATGCACAAGAGCTGGCAGCTGCAGGCTTCACGGCCGGCGGGCCCAGGCTGTATGGCACGGGGCGCCTGGTGGCCTGGAGCGCCGATGCCGCGCTCGGCCGCCTGAGCCTGGACGATCTGGTGCGCCACCCCAGCGTGAAGCGCTTTGCCATTGCCAACCCCGAACACGCGCCTTACGGACAGCGTGCGGTGGAAGCGCTGCGCACACGCGGCCTGTACGACACCGTGGCCACCAAGCTGGTGCTGGGCGACAACATCAACCAGGCGGCGCAGTTTGTGCAGACAGGCGCGGCGCAGGCCGGCATCGTGGCCTATTCGCTCGTGCTGTCGCCTGGCCTGGCCGGGCAGGGTGCCTGGACCTTGCTGCCGCAAGCCTGGCACACACCCCTGGAGCAGGCCTTTGTCGTCACCAAGCGCGCCGCCGCGCTGCCCGTGGCGGCAGACTTTGTGCGCCACCTGGGTCTGCCCGCGTCGCAGGCCCTGTTGCAGCGCTACGGCTTTGCGGTGGCCGCGCGTCCGTGATCACGCTGACCTGCGCATGACCGCAGGCGACCTGCAAGCCTTGTCGGTCACGCTGCGGCTGGCGGCCATCACCACCGCGTTGCTGCTGCTGCTGGGCACGCCGCTGGCGTGGTGGCTGGCGCGCACGCGGTCGCGCGCTGCGGCGTGGGTCGATTCCGCCGTTGCCTTGCCGCTGGTGCTGCCGCCCACCGTGCTGGGCTTTTACCTGCTGGTGTGGATGGGCCCGCAAGGCGCGGTGGGGGCTGCACTGGCCGCGCTGGGCCTGCCAGCCTTGGTGTTCAGTTTCTGGGGCCTGGTGCTGGCGTTGGTGATCAGTTCCATGCCCTTCATGGTGCAGCCCCTGCGCGACGCCTTTGCCGCCGTGGCCCCGCGTTTGACGGAAGCGGCGGCCACGCTGCGCGCGTCACCGCTGGATGCGTTTTTCAGCGTCGCGGTGCCGTTGGCGCGGCGCGGTTTCCTGTCGGCCATCACGCTCACCTTTGCCCACACGGTGGGCGAATTCGGTGTGGTGCTGATGGTGGGCGGCAACATCCCCGGTGCCACGCGCGTGCTGTCGATCGCCATCTATGACCACGCCGAAAGCTTCAACCACGGCGCCGCGCATGCGCTGGCCGGCGGCCTGCTGCTGACGTCCTTTGCGGCGCTCCTGGTGCTGAACCTGACGCAGCGCCGCCGCGCCGCAGTCGCCGCGGAGGCCCCGTGATCGAAGCCCGCTTCGCCATCACGCAGGGCGCCTTCACGCTGGACGTGGACCTGCAGTTGCCGGCCTCGGGCGTGACGGTGCTGTTTGGGCCCTCCGGCTGCGGCAAGACCACGCTGCTGCGCTGTCTGGCGGGCTTGCAGCGCGCGCCGCAAGGCCGCCTGCTCGTCGCGGGCCAGGTCTGGCAGGATGACGGCGTCTTCGTGCCCACGCACCGGCGCGCGGTGGGCCTTGTGTTCCAGGAAGCCAGCCTGTTTCCGCACCTCACGGTGCAGGGCAACCTCGACTACGGCCTGCAGCGCACGCCGCTGGCTGACCGCCGAATGGCACTGACAGAAGTCGTCGCGCTGCTGGACATCGGCGCGCTGCTGCAACGCCGGCCTGACGGCCTGTCGGGCGGCGAACGCCAACGCGTGGCCATGGCCCGTGCGCTGGCGCTGAGCCCGCAGTTGCTGCTGATGGATGAGCCGCTCGCCGCCCTGGACGCCCGCCGCAAGGCCGACATCCTGCCGGTGCTGGAGCGGCTTGCCGGCGCGCTGTCGATCCCGATCGTCTATGTCACCCATGCCGTGGCCGAGGCCACGCGGCTGGCCGACCATCTGGTGCTGCTGGACGCCGGCCGCGTGCTGGCGCAAGGCCCGCTGCAGGCCATCAGCGCGCA
>JANMKK010000322.1:0-5817 GCA_031372005.1 Rubrivivax sp. | reverse complement strand
GCGTCCGTGGTGCCATTCCACAGCGGCTTGCCGTTGCAGTCGTTCACCGCCACGCGCGCAGCGGCCACGGGACGGCCGCGGTCCAGTGTGGTCACCCACACCAGGCTGGAACTGCGGCCGCGCTTGAAGTGCACGCCCAGGTTGGTGACGAGTGCGCCGGTGCGCGCGTACATCGGCGCCCGGGTGGCGAGCAGCGCGTTGCCCAGGATGCGCGACTCCACTTCCACCACGTGGTAACCGCGCTGCGGCAGCGGGATGCCGATGACTTCGGTGGCGCGCGGTTCGGTGGTTTTCAACTGCGGCAAATCGGCGCGGCGGGTGTCGGGCTCGGTGCCCAGCAGCGATTGGCTGCGGGTCTTGGTCTGGTCGTCGTGGTCGCGCTTCAAGCGCGCAAACCAGCGCAGGAGCGCTTCGTCGCTGAGGCTGCTGTCCAGGCGTTTGATGGCCACCTTGCCGCCGGTGCTGGCGCCCTGCAGGTCGGACTGCACATGGCGCAGCGTCATCGGCAGCATGCCGGGCTCTGCGGCCGAACTGTCGGCTTCGACGATGCCAAACGGCGCGCCTGCAAACTTGGCCAGCGGCGGCAGCGCGCCCGTGGCCACATCGACCGGGAAGCTGGCGGCGTTGGACAGCGCGCGGCCGGTTTCGTCCTGGAACTGCGGTGGCAGCGTGAGCTTGAATCGTGTGTTTTCGGGCAACGGTGCGGCAAAGCGCACGTCACTGACCATGGCGCTGCGCTCATCGCTGTCGATGGTCGGGGTGAGGGCCGGGCCCGGGTTTGCGCCTGGGTTTGCGCCGTGCACGGGTTGCAGCCGTGCCGCCAGCGCCAACGCACGCGGCACCGGCGCATTGAAGCGCACCGTCAGCGGCCGCAGCGGCATGCACGGCGCGCGCGCGTTTTCGCGTTCGCAGGTGAATTCGGCCAAGAAGCGCGGGCGTACCTTCCACTGGTAGCGCTGCACACGCCGCGACACGACTTGTGGCTGCCCGGCTGCCGCGATGCCCGCGCCCCACACCAAGCGCACACCGGCGTCGGCCGGAAAGGGGCGCTGGCACGCCAGCAGCACAAGGCTGCCGGGGCCGATGTCGCGCTGCATCTGGCGCAGTGCGTCGGTGCGCGCCGCACCTTCGATGAGCTTGACGGGGATGCGTTCGCCCAAGCCTTCGACCTCGCACCAGGCCGATGCGCGCACGCTGGCCAGGTCGGGTGCGCCGTTCAGGCGGACGATGAAGTGCTGGTCTTCTTCGATGCGCGCGCCGGGGTATGGCGTGAGCGAGATCACCGTCGGCGCGCCGGTGCTGAAGGCGAAGTCGGCGAAGACGTTCGGGCCGGTGATCGCATTCGCGGCACTGCCGAGCGGCGCAAACGCAGCCACCGGTTTGAGCGTGCAGCGCTGGCCGGCGGCCAGCGGTTCGCGCAGGTCATAGACCCACTGGCGGTCGTTCAGCCAGCGCGCGTCGCCGGGCGGCGTGCTGCCGTTGCATTGCAGCGTGTAGGGCGCGGGCTGCCGAGGGTCGCCAGCGCGCACTACACCGGCGTCGAAGCGCACGACGACTTGGCGCACCTCGGCCACTTCACCCTGTGGCGACACCTGCGAAACGCGGGCCGCGTGGGCATTGACTGAAAGAACCGTGCCGATGAGTGCCGCAGCCGCGACCTGCGCGGCCAAAAAAATCGAGCAGGCCGCGCGCTGTGCGCTGCTGCGCGTTGTCCACACCACCTGCATGAGCCACCTCCCCGGGTGGCGGATTCTGGCGTGCGAACGGGCTTGCGGCTATCGCTGCTTTGCGGGTTGCTGCGGGGTGCTTTGTTTACTGCGGTGGGGGTTCTTCAGCCCCGCCGCTGCGGCCGCCGCGTCCTTCGCGGGATTCAAGCTGCAGCTGGCGCCGCTGCGCCGTGATATGGCGCAGCCGCGAATCAATCACCGAGCCTTCGATGAAGTCCTGCCCCGTGGCACCGCGTGAAGCCTGTTGGGCGGCGCGCAGGCGGTCGATGGCACCGGTGAGGTCGCCCACCACCCAGCGCGCTTCGGCTGCGGCGCGCATGGCCCGCAGCTTCAGGCCCAGTGCGTCACTGGTGGCGGCCAGTTCTTCCCAGGCGGCAGGATCCTGCGGATGTTCTGCAACCCAGGTCTGCAGCGCTTCGGTGCTTTCACGCAAAGGCACAGCCTGGCTGCCAGGGGCTGCGCGCTGCAGTTCCAGTAAGGCCTGCGCGCGCAGCAGCAGCGGCGGCCTTTCTGTGGGGCTGCTGCGCAGGCTGTCGAGCGCCCCAAGCGCGCCCGTTGCATCGCCGCGCGCCAGGCGCAACTGCGCTTGCAGCAGCGTGACTGCGCGTTCGGCCAGCGGTTCACGCCGCGTGGCTGTGGCGGCCAGGCTCAAGGCCTCGGCGGCGCGGCTTTCCGCGCGAGCCGGGTCGCGCAGCAGGGACGCCGCCAGCGCGCCGCCGTACAGCGCGGCCACGCGGTCGGCCAGGAGCGGCGACGAGGTGCCGCCACTGAAGCGCTGCAACGACTGCGCGCTGTCGTCCATCAGCACCCGCGCGCGCATCTGCATCACGGCGTGCTGCACGGTGGGCGCAGGCATTGCGCCACCCCCAAGCAGCGCGCGGTTGCGTGCTTCGGCAATGCGGTCCACCGTCAGCGGATGGCTGCGCAGGTAGGGGAAGCCGCCGTTGTCATTCAGGCGCGTGGCGATGTCGAGTTTTTCAAACATCGCCGCCATGCCCGCAGGCGAATAGCCGGCGTCGGTCAGCACGCCGTAGCCGATGCGGTCGGCCTCGCGTTCGACATCGCGCGAAAAGTTCAACTGGCCCTGGATGGCCGCCGCCTGCCCGCCCACGATGGCGGCATTGGCGGCGTCGATGTTGCTGCTGCGGCTGGCCGCGATGATGCCCAGCAGGAAGGCTGCAATCGCCACCATCGAAGCCCGCTGCTGCGGCGCGATGCTGCGTGCGATGTGGCGCTGCGTGACATGCGTGAGCTCGTGCGCCAGCACCGACGCCAGCTGGTCGCCGGCGCTGGTCAGCGCCATCAGGCCCAGGTGCACGCCCACATAGCCGCCAGGCAGCGCAAAGGCATTCACGCTGCGGTCGCGCACCAGGAAGGCTTCCCAGGCGAAGGCCTGGTCGGTCTCGGCATTGATGTCGCCGCGTGCGCGGGCGGCGGCCACCAGCGGGTTCCACAGCTGCTGCAGGTATTCGAGCAGCACGGGGTCGTCCAGGTACTGCGGGTCACGCCGGCCTTCGCGCATGATCTGCTCGCCAAGGCGCTTTTCGGCGCCGACGCTCAAGTCATCGGAGGCCGATTCGCCCAGCGCCGGCAGGCGGACCTGGGCCAAGGCTGGGGCAGTGAGGGTGACGGATGCGCTGAGCAAGGTGGCCACGAACTTTGCCAACAAGCGGCGCCAAAAGAGAGGGTGCATGCGCGTCAATCGAGTCTCTGGTTGCTGGCGGGCCAGGTTGGAGCGCGGCCAAGTCACTGCGTTCCCTTGGCCGATGCATCACTATGATGGCACCGCCATGTTGCTGAGTGTGAACCGCCAATGACTGTTCCATCGACTCCCCCATCGACTTCCCAACCGACTTCCCCACTGACCCACTTCGACAGCCAGGGCCAGGCCCACATGGTGGACGTGTCGGCCAAGGCCGAAACCCACCGCGTGGCGCGCGCCACCGGCCACATCCGCATGCTGCCGCCCACCTTTGATCTCATCGCCGGCGGGCAGGCGAAGAAGGGCGATGTGATTGGCATCGCGCGCATCGCCGCCATCCAGGGCGCCAAGCGCACGGCAGACCTGGTGCCGCTGTGCCATCCGCTGCCGATCACCCGCGTCACGGTGGACTTTGAGTTGAAGCGCGACGTGAATGAAGTGCACTGCACCGCGCAGGTGGAAAGCTTCGGCCGCACCGGCGTGGAAATGGAAGCGTTGACTGCCGTGCAGGTGGCTTTGCTGACTGTGTACGACATGTGCAAGGCAGCCGACCGCGGCATGGTGATGGGCGGCATCCGGGTGCTTGAGAAGAGCGGCGGCAAGTCGGGGCACTGGAAGGCGGCGTAGGCCGCAGGTTGCAATTGCTTAGCCAGCATTGCATTCGATCATTGAGTGATCGAAATGCATGGATGTTCAGTTGCGAGCATCAGCACTTTGTCGCCCCGACAGGTGCCAATGCGGACGCGCGGCTTCAGGCTCGCGCTGCAGGCGCGCTCACTTGTGCGGCAAGAAGTCCCGCCAGCCCGACACCACCGTCGGCAGTTCGCATTGGAACGATAACCCTGCGGCAGCGGGCAACGCTGCGTCGGGGCAGGCGTCGAAGAAGTCTTCGGCATCGGTCTTGTCGAATTCGCGCAGCCTTGCTGCCAGGGTGCGTGCAGCGTCCAGGTCCCCGCGTTCGGCCAGGGACTTTGCCCAGGCCATCATCAACCGCGTGTCCAGTAGGTAATGCGCGGTGCGGTCGAAGGCATGGGCAGGGTCGGCTGAAACGATCCCCGACGTGACCGCCGCGTAGTCGGCATGGTGGGCGAAGAAGACGCTCTTTTGCCCCGTGGCGATGCGCTGCTCCAGCGGCGGTGAGCCCGCCTCAGAACTGAAGATGGCCACCACGCGGCCGTAGTCCCACACCGAGAACACGCTGCCGGCCAGCAGGGCGAAACCAGCCCAGCGCAGCAGGGGCAGTGCCGGCTTTGTTGGCGGTGTGGTGGTGACGGCAGCACCGCGCAACGCAAAGCCGAAGGCCCAGGCCGTGGGCAGCAGGAAGTAGGCGTACCAGAGTGGATATTCCAGCAGGCTGTGCAGGCCGATCATCAGCACCATCATCACGGCGCAGCGCCGTGCCGTGCTGGCGTCGCCCGGCGCGTGCCAGGCCTGCAACCCAGCGCGCGTCAGGGCCCAGAGCAGCAGGCCCACCACCAGCGCAGCCAGCGGCAGGCCCAGTTCCACCGCCAGCTGCAGTGGCAGGTTGTGCGTGTGGTCGAAGAAGGCCGTCGGCCTGCCGGGGAAGGGTGTGAGCGTCCACGCGATGTTGAATTCGCCGAAGCCGACACCGGTCCAAGGGTTGGCCTGAATCAACGCCAGCGTGTTCTTCCAGATGCCAAAGCGCGAACCCGAAATGTCGCTCTCGGCCAGGCGCGCGGTGCCGCCGAAGTTGTGCGCGGATGCAGCGGCCCATTGCGCCATCGCCCACCAGCCCACGGCATAGATGACGGGCGCCGCCACCAGCAGCACCCGAGGCGTGCGCGAAAGGCGCCTGTCCAGCAGCCCCCACAGCGCGAGCACCAGCACGCTGACAAGGCCGGTGCGCGATGCGGTCAGCACGACGGCAAACACAAACGCCGCCATCGCACACGCCGCAACGCGCTGTGAGAGACGACGCAGGTCCAGCAGCGCGATGACGGCGATGCACGACCACAGCAGCAGGCTGCTGAGGTGGTTGGGCTGGCGCAGGTTGCCGACGGCGCGGCCGGCGATGCCGGAGATGGCGATCCAGTTGCCGTCGGGGAGGCCGGGGGTGAAGACCTGCAGCAAGGCAACGGCCACGTTCAGCGCCCCGGCCACGATCCAACCCCAGCAAAAGGCTGCGAAGACCGATTCCGTGTCCGGCCCCTGCTGCGGCGACGAGCCGCCTGCGGCCAGCAGCGCCGCTGCGGCCAGCGTGCCGACGGACGACAGCGCCAGGCTCGCCGGCAGCGCGCCGTGCAGCCAGGCCCCCAAGGCCGCAGCACCCAGCACACCCAGTGCGGCGTGAAGCACCGCAAGACCCTTTGAAGCCCCGCGCGCGCTGGCCACCACAAACGCAGCCCAAAGCGCGAAGGCCAGCGCCTG
>JANMKK010000314.1:0-12071 GCA_031372005.1 Rubrivivax sp. | reverse complement strand
CGGTCGGGTTCTGCAGCATCTGCGGGTCACGCCGCACCGCCAGCAGGTTGAGGTGGATGCCGATCACCTTTTCGGCGTGGCTGTAGCCCAGGCGCGAGCTGATGAACGAGCCCCAGTCGCCGCCCTGCGCGGCGAAGCGCGGGTAGCCGAGCACGTCCGTCATCAGCGTGGCGAAGGCGTCGGCCATCTCCTCGACGCCGAAGCGCGGCTGCCCCGGCTTGAACGACAGCGTGAAGCCCGGCAGCGACGGCGCGACGACGGTGAAGGCATCGGCCGGGTCGCCGCCATAGCGCCCGGGGTCGGTGAGCAGCGGGATCAACCGGCGGAACTCGAACACCGAGCCCGGCCAGCCGTGCGACAGCAGCAGCGGCAGCGGCGCCGGCCCCTGGCCTAACTCGTGGATGTAGTGCAGTTCGATGCCGGCCAGCGGCACGGTGAACTGCCGGAAGCGGTTCAGCGCGGCCTCGTGCTCGCGCCAGTCGAATCCGGTGCGCCAGTATTCGGCAAGCGCCTGCATGTAGGCCAGGCTGCTGCCGGTGGACCACGGCTCGCCGGGTGGCTCGTCGGGCCAGCGCGTGCGCGCCAGGCGGTGGCGCAAGTCGTCAAGCACACGGTCTTCAACGTGCAGGGAGAACGGTCTGGGCGCGGGTGATGGCGTGGGTGAGGGCGTGGGTGAGGGCACGGGCACGGGCAAGGGCATGGGCATGGGGGTGGGCATGGGGGTGGGCATAGGCGTGGGCATACGCGTGCTGGGTCGTGGTGGCGTGTGGTTCAAACCAGCAGCGCCACCGCCGCCGAGAAGCTGACGAAGGAAGCAGCCGTAGCGAAAAGGACGATGCGTGCGATGCGGCCGGCATCGGCGCCGAAGCGCTCGGCGAGCATCGGAATGCTGCTTGCGCTGGGCAGTGCCGCGATGAGCACGAGCACGGTGAGTGCGAAACCGTCCAGTGGCACGCCGACGGCCTGCGCCAGCTTGCCCGTGCCCAGCACCAGTGCTGGGTGCACGACGAGCTTGTAGAACACGACCAGCGGCACGTCACCCAGGCCGCGGGCGGCCGCCGCTGCAGGCGGGGGGCGCGCGAGCACCGCGCCGCTCGTGTACAGCGCGACCGGCGATGCCCCGTCGGCCAGCATGCCAACCGTGATGCGCACGGGTTCCCACAGCTGCAAGCCAGTGGCTGTCGTCAGGCAGCCCAGGCCTATCGCCCAAGGCAGCGGATTCTTCAGCATGCCCTTGAGCGCATTGCCGACCGCACGTGAGACGCCGTGATCGTTGGCGCCGTCCAGCCGCGACAGCGCGATGCACAGCGACGAGGTCACGATCAGGTCGATGGCCAGGGCCAGGATGGCCGGACCGGCGGCGCGTTGGCCCAGCAGCGCCACCAGCAGTGGCACGCCCATGAAGCCCGAGTTCGGAAACGCCGCCACCAGGGCACCGAAAGACGCGTCGTTCCAGCCCACAGCGCCGCGGCGCGTGGTCAGCACCGTCAGTGCCACCATCAGCAGCGCGCACAGCAGGTAGACCGTCGATACCGTAGGGTCCAGCAGACGCACGATGGGCGTCGTCGCAGCAAAGCGGTACAGCATGCAGGGCAGGGCGAAGAACAGCACGAAGGCGTTCAGGCCGGGGATCGCCTCCAGCGGCAGCAGCCGCGCGCGCGCGACCGCCCAGCCGCACAGCACCAGTGCAAAGAAGGGAACGGTGACGAGCAGGATCTGCTGCATGCGGTGCTGGCGACGTCTGGCGCGTCAATGCGCCGCAGCGCCGACGACGCGTTCGCGCAGCGTGCGGTGGAGGATCTTGCCGGTGGCCGTGCGTGGCATTTCGGCGTCGGCAATGAAGACGATGCAACGCGGCCGCTTGAAGCCGGCCACGCGCTCGCGGCACCAGTCCTGCAACTCGGCCTCGGTGGCCTGCTGGCCGTCGTGCAGCACCACTACCGCCATCACCGTCTCGCCCCACTTGGCATCGGGAACGCCGATCACTGCAACGTCCTTGACCTTTGGGTGGGCGCCCAGCACGCCCTCGACCTCGGACGGGTAGATGTTCTCGCCGCCGCTGATGATGAGGTTGCTCTTGCGGTCGACAAGGTGGATGTAGCCGTCGGCATCGCGCCGCGCCATGTCGCCCACCGAGCACCACTCGCCGCGGAAGGCCTCTGCGGTCTTCTCCGGGTTCTTCCAGTAGCCGTCGAAGACGTAGGCGGTGCGAGAGAACAACTCGCCGACTTCGCCGTCGGGCATCTCCAGGCCATTGGGGTCGAGGATGCGGATCGCGCCAGAGCCGGCCCATTCGCGGCCCACCGAGCCGAGCCTGTCGATCTGCTCTTCGGGCCGCAACAGCGTGACCCAGCCGGTTTCGGTGGCGCCATAAAGCTCGAAGAGCCGCGAGTTGGCGAAGTGCGCCAGCATCGCGAGCTTGGTGTCCTTGCGCGCCGGCGCAGAAGAGACCAGCAGCTTGCCGACAGCGCTGACGTCGTGTTTCGCCTTCACCGCGTCGGGCAGCGCCAGCATCATGATGTAGTGCGTGGGCACCAGCGAGGTGAAGGTGACCTTGTCGCGCGCCAGCGTCTCGAGCAGGCCCTCGGGGTCGAAGCTCTTGCGGTCGTCGATGACGACGGTTGCGCCGAGGTGCATGAAGGTCATGCCGAAGTACAGCGAATTGGCATGGCACATCGGCATCACCAAGAGGCCGGTGTCGTTGCGCGAAAAGCCGAACTCCAGCGCCGTGGCCAGCGCCAGCAGCGCGTTGCCTTCGTGGCTGCGGATGGCACCTTTGGGCCGCCCCGTGGTGCCTGATGTGTACATCAACGCAAACGGGTCCTGCGGTCTCACTTCCAACGTCGGCGCGGCGGCTGGCGCCCGGTCGATCAGTGCTTCGTAGCCCTGCCATCCGGTCGGCGTGGCGGCACCGAAGTGGATCCAGCCGTGCGCGCCAATTGACGCACCGGTGCACAGCGATTCAACGCGGTCGAGCAGGTCGTCCTGGACGATGACCGCGCGCGCTTCGCTGTGCGCCGCGATGTAGGCGATCTCGGGCGCCAGCAGGCGAAAGTTGACGGGCACGGCGACCAGGCCGGCGCGTGCCAGCGCGACGTAGATCTCCATCCATTCGACGCAGTTGTAGGCCAGCACCACCACGCGGTCGCCCTTGACAAGCCCTAGCCCGAGCAGGGCGTTGGCCAGTCGGCTGGCGCGGTCATCCCACGCGGCAAAGCTCAAGCTTCGTTTCGAGTCGCGGGTGCCGATTTTCTGGGGCTGCAGGCGGGCATGCGACGCGATCGCATCGGACACGGTGAGCAGGTGGCTCATGGGGCTTTCGTGATGTCTCGGGATGCGTTGCACTTTAGAACTCTGAATTCAGAGTCCAATCGGGGTAAATCCGGATACCGCCGGGTCTTGAGAAGGTCTGAATTCAGAATACTATTTATCCATCCGTTCCGAAGTCCACCATGACCACGCCGACCATCCATGAAAACTCCGCCGCCGCGTTGATTGCGCGGTTCCTGAAGGCGCGGGGTGTGGACCGGGTGTTCGCGCTCTGCGGTGGCCACATCATGCCGATGTGGATGCGGCTGGACGCCGAGGGCATCCGCATCGTCGATGTGCGCGACGAGCGTGCAGCGGTCTACATGGCGCACGCGCATGCAGAACTCACCGGTGGCCTGGGGGTTGCAATGGTCACCGCCGGCCCTGGCGTCACCAACGCCATGACCGGCATTGCCAACGCGCATGTGTCGCGCGTTCCGGTGCTGGTGCTGTCGGGCACGCCGCCGCGGGCACAGGAAAACCGCGGCGCTCTGCAGGACATGGTGCACACCGACTTCGTGCGCTCGATCACACGTTACGCACGCACGGTGCGCGAACCCTCGCTCGTGCTGCAGGAACTGGACGAAGCGGTGTCGCGCGCTTTCGGCCAGGGCGGGGAGCCGGGACCGGTGTACCTGGACTTCCCGGTCGATACGCTGCGTGCCGAAGTGCCGCGCGCGCTGCAACTGCCCGAGCAACTGGCGCCGAAGGCGAGGGCGCGCATGCTGCCCGACCCCGACGCGGTGCAGGCCGCAGCCCTGCTGCTGTGGTCGGCAAAGCGGCCGCTGTTCATCTCCGGCCGCGGCGCGCGCGGCGCGGCGGCGCCGCTGACGAAGCTGCTCGACCAGCTCGGTGCGCTGTACCTTGACACGGGTGAAAGCCGCGGCCTGGTGCCCGACGAGCATCCTTCGGTCGTCGCCGCGATGCGCGGCTCGGTGATGAGCCAGGCCGACCTCGTCATCACGGTTGGCCGCCGGCTCGATTTTCAGCTGGCCTACGGCTCACCCGCAGTGTTTGGCGACGCGAAGCTGCTGCGCATTGCCGACTGTGCGCCCGAGCTGCGCGACAACCGGCGCGGCGCGGTCGAGATCCTGGCGACGGTGGGTGACGCGCTGGAAGCGATCCTCGCGGCCGCCGTCAACCGGGTACCCGCCACCGACACCGAATGGGCGCGCGGCGTGCGCGCCAAACACCTGGAGCGTGCCGACAAACTGCTGGCGGCGATGAACACCGCACAGCCCGGCAGCGACGGCCTGATGCACCCGAACAAGCTGCTTGCCGCGTTGCGCGAAAAGCTGCCGCGCGACGCCGTGATCGTCGCCGACGGTGGCGACTTTCTCAGCTTCGCGCGTGTGGGACTTCCTGCAACCACCTACCTCGACCCCGGCTCGCTGGGCTGCATTGGCGTCGGCACGCCGTTCGGCATCGCGGCCAGCCTCGCGCTGCCGGGCCGCACCGTCGCCGTCGTCACCGGCGACGGCTCCTTCGGCTTCAACGCCATGGAGATCGACACGGCGGTGCGCCACAAGGCGCCGCTGCTGATCGTCGTGGCCAACAACGGCAGCTGGGCAATCGAAGTGCGCGACCAGCAGGAAACGCATGGCAAGGTCGTCGGCACGCGGCTGCAATTTGCCGACCACGCCGCGATGGCGCGCGCTTTCAAACTGCACGGCGAACGTGTCGAACGCGCCGAGGACCTTGCAGCCGCGATCGACCGCGCGCTGGACATCGTCGCCAGTGGCCTGCCGGCGTTGCTGGACGTGCTGGTCACGCCAGAAGCGGTGTCGTCTGACGCCAAGTCGGGCCTGGCCTGGGTGCCCGACCTGCAGCCGCTGGCCGCCTGGGACGACGCCGAGCGCAAATGGCGGGGACAGTGATGCCAAAGCGACTGGATACTGAAATCGGCATCGTGAATTTCGTTTCGATCCTCGACCCTGCGCTCGTCGCATGAAAGTTCTGGCCGCCCAGCCCAAGCTCGTCGAGCAGGTCCACGAAGCCATCGTGTCCGAGATCTCGGCGGGCAAGCTCAAGCCGGGTGAACGCATCATCCAGGAGCAGATCGCGCAGGTGCTGGGTGTCTCGCGCCAGCCTGTGCAGCAGGCGCTGCTGCTGCTGCGCAACCAGGGTGTGCTGCGCGACGCACCGGGGCGCGGGCTGATCGTTGCTTCGCTCGACCTGGACCAAGTCAGCAACCTGTACGACATCCGCGCGGTGATGGAAGGGCTGGCCTTCCGAAAGGCGGCGGAAAGCAATGCAGAGCGGGCGAAGAAGCAAGGCCCCGCGCTGATCCAGAACGGGCGCAAGGCGGCCGCCGGCAGTTCGGTGGCGGCAATGATCGCTGCCGATGTAAAGCTTCACGACTTCATCTACGGGCTGTCGGGCAACCCGCTGATCGCGCCGACGATGGAAGCGCAGTGGACCTACACCCAGCGCGTGATGGGCGAGGTGCTGATGCGTGACGAACTGCCACGCGACATCTGGGACCAGCACGAAGCGATGCTCGATGCGGTGATGGCGGGCGATGGCGCAGCGGCCGAAGCGCTGGCGCGCCAGCACATCACGCAGGCGGCCGCCGTGATGATCAACCGGCTGCGCGGTGAGGCGGCGGCAGGTGCCGACGCTGCTGCGGCTGCTGCTTCGGCTTAGCACTGCACGTTGATCCAGGCGCACGAATCGGTCTCCGCCGAACCCCGCCACGGCTTGCCCGCTGCTTCAACGCCGCCTTGTTCCTTCGTGGGGTAGCGGTCGGGGAAATTGCTGCGGATGAAATCGGTGTCAATCGCACAGTCAATCACCGGGTGCGCAAGGTGAATGCCCTTGGGCCCCAGTTCGCGGGCCATGCGTTGTGCCAAGGCCCGCAAACGCATGTTTGGCGCCTGCAAAAGCCGCAAAGCCTTCGCGGCCGCGCAGGCTGGCGGTAGCCCCTGTGAAGATGATCGTGCCGCGCTGGCGCGGCAGCATCACCTTGGCTGCATCACCTTGGCTGCCTCACGGCCCATCAGAGAGCCACTGAAGCAGGCCATCTCCCACACCCTTTGCCTCTTCACCAGCGAGGCGGCCTGCCTGACGTCGGTGGGCGGCCTGTGCACCATCTTCCACACGGTGGCTGCAGCGCTTGGCCTGTTCTCAAGCCGGCAATGTTCATGCTCGGCGGCGCTTTCAACTCGGCGTGCCGTGACAGTTTGACTCCCAGACTGGAGGCAAGCGGCCCGGGTTTGTGCCGGCCATCGGTGGGCTGTCCCGCCCTTAAATTCGTGATCCTCTTGCCATCCCCCAAGTGCCAGCCACCGAGTCAACACCACCGTCCTGGCCGTCGTCTGTGCCCGTGCTCATCGCCGGCGGTGGGCCGGTGGGCCTGACACTGGCAGCCCTGCTGGGCCGCTACGGCGTGCCTTCGCTGGTCATTGAAGCCGACTGCAGCTACTGCAGCGGCAGCCGCGCCATCTGCATCTCGCGCCGTTCGCAAGAAATCCTGGGCTGGGTTGGCGCTGACCACGCGGTGGTAGGCAAGGGCCTGCCATGGACCGGCGGACGCAGCTATTTCCGCGATGCCGAAGTGCTGCACTTCAGCATGCCCAGCCAAGCCGCCGAGCGCTTTGCGCCGATGGTCAACCTGCAGCAGTTCTACATCGAAGAGTTTGTGCACCGCAGCGCCTTGTTGACACCGGGTCTTGTGGATGTGCGCTGGTCCAGCCAGGTGGTGGCGGTGCGATCACGGGCCGACGGTGCCGAGGTCGATGTGCAGTGCGCCGACGGCGTTTGCCACACTGTGCGTGCCGGTTGGCTCGTGGCCTGCGACGGCGGACGCAGCACGGTGCGCGAATCGCTCGGCCTGAAGTTCGACGGCATGCAGTACGAAGGCCGCTACGTCATCGTCGATATTGAACAGGCCTCCCAGCGCAGCGTCGAGCGCCTGGCCTGGTTTGACCCGCCGTCAAACCCGGGTTCGACCTTGCTGATGCACCGCCAGCCCGACAACGTCTGGCGCATCGACTACCAACTGCGCGATGGCGAAGACCCGGCCGAGGCCGTGAAGCCCGAAAACGTGTTGCCGCGCGTGCAAAGCCACCTGCAGATGATGGGTGAAACCGCACCGTGGAAACCGCTGTGGATATCGATCTACAACGCCAAGTGCCTGACGCTGGACGCCTACCGCCACGGCCGCGTGCTCTTTGCCGGTGACGCCGCGCACCTGGTGCCGATCTTTGGCGTGCGCGGTTTGAATTCGGGCCTGGACGATGCCGGCAACCTGGCGTGGAAGCTGGCGCTCGTGGTCCGGGGCGAGGCCGCAGGCAACCTGCTGGACTCGTATTCCGACGAGCGTGTTCATGCTGCGCGGCAGAACATCGCTTACGGCGCAAAGAGCACCGAATTCATGGCGCCGCCACACCACGGCTTCAAGCTCATGCGTGAAGCGGCGTTGCGTCTGGCGACAGAATGCGAGGCCGTGCGTCCCTTGATCAATCCGCGCCAGAGCACGCCCATCAGCTATCCCGAATCACCGTTGAACGGAGTCTGCGAAACGCGGCATTCCTTGCGGCCCGGCGAGCCCGCACCGGACGCGAGGGTTCGGGGCCGTGACGCCTTGAGTCACCCGACACAGCACCTGACTCAGCATTTCGGCAGCGGTTTTGTGGCACTGTGGTTCTGCAATGTGGCGCTGCTTTCAGATCCACTGGCCGCGCTGTGCGGTGCACCTGGATCAGACAGTCAATCAGCAGGCCTTTCGGGTTTGACGGTGCTGCGCGTCAGCCAGCGCGCCAGTGACGAGGCTGGCACGCTGTTCGACGCACACGCCGAAGCCTGGTTGCGTTATGGCGCGGCCGAAGGCGACGTGTTTCTGGTGCGGCCGGATGGTTATTTGTTGGCCTCTTGGGCGCGGCCGCAGGCCGACACGCTGCGGGCCGCGCTGGCGCCTTTCCAGCGGCACGGGCCGGGGCCCGAGGGCAGCTTTTGATGAGCGACGATGATCTCGAGCGCTGCTACACCAGGTTGAGCGAGGCGTTGGGCCAGGTCGGCGCCGACAAGGCGCCGCTGCTGCTGGCGACGCTGGCGCTCGGTCTGCTGGCGCGCCAGCCCGACGCACAGGCCGTGCTGTTGCTGATCGCGCAGGCTGAGCGGCTCAGCGCGGATTGAATGGGATGTTGATGTGCCAAATTTCCTAGCAAGCCGTCCAGGCTGGCGGCAGTGGCTGCGGCTCTTGCTGCTGGCCTGCCTGCAGGGTCTGGCCGCCGCGCAGGACGTGCCTCAACCGCCCCTGCCTGCCTTCGCAGCGCTGGAGGCTGCGGGCGCCACCTTCGGCGAGATTCGTGTCGTCGCGCAGGACATCTTTGACACCGCAGACCCCAGGGAAGACAAGTGGCTCTTCCGCTGGGCCAATGCGCTGCACATCCAGACTCGGCCTGGCGTCATCCAGCGCGCACTGCTCTTCAAGCGTGGTGACCCTTTTTCTGTGCGCCTGCTCGACGAGACAGAGCGCCTCTTGCGCAGCAACCGCTACCTCTACGACGTGCAGTTTCGCGCGGTGGCGTATCACGACGGCGTGGTCGATATCGACGTGCTGACGCGCGACACGTGGTCACTCGACCCTGGCGTCAGTGCAGGCCGCTCGGGCGGGGCCAATTCCAGCGGCATCCACCTTGGTGAATACAACCTCTTCGGCACCGGCACTGCGCTCAGTGTGGGCTATTCAAAGAACGTCGATCGCACCAGCAACGCGCTGCAGTTTTCCAATGACCGTGCGTTCGGCAGCTGGACTGCGATCAGCGTCGGCCATGCCACCAACAGCGACGGCAGCCGCGACGCGGTGGCCGTCGTGCGGCCGTTTTATGCGCTTGACGCGCGTTGGTCGGCCGGCTTGTCAGCCGCAAAAGACAACCGCATCGAAGCGGTCTACAACGCCGGCACCCTCACCCGCCAGTACCGCCACCGGCAAGAACTGGGTGAAGTCTTTGCGGGCTGGTCACCAGGCCTCGTCAGCGGCTGGGTGCACCGCTATTCGCTTGGGGTCAGCCACCAGGACGACCGCTTCGCGACTGAGCCCGGGCTGGCGGCACCGGCTCGCCTGCCGACGGACGCCAGGCGGGTAGGGCCGTTCTTGCGCTACGCGCTCATCGAAGACCGTTTCGACCGCGAACTGAACCGCAACCTGATCGGCCGGCCGGAGTTCTTCGCGCTCGGCCTCGCGTCCACCGTGCAACTTGGCTGGGCGACAACGGGCCTCGGGTCCAGCCGCAACGCCTGGTCGTACGCGGCCTGGCTCAGCCGCGGTTTTGAGCCCGTGGTCGGGCAGACCTTGATCGCATCGGCCAGCGTCGCCGGCCAGGTCTGGGCAGGCCAGGTGCGGCGCCAGAGCACGGGGACGCGGGCCCAGTACTACGCACCGCAGGGCAGCAGCTGGCTCTTTTACGCATCGGCTGCTGGCGACGTGCTGAGCCACCCTGACCTGGCCGACACCTTGCTGCTGGGCGGCGACAACGGCCTGCGCGGTTACCCGCTGCGCTACCAGAGCGGGACGCGGCGCGCGCTGTTCACGGTTGAGGAACGTTTCTACACCGACCTGTATGTCTGGCGCCTCTTTCGCGTCGGTGGTGCGGCGTTCCTGGACGCCGGCCGCGCCTGGGGCGGCGACAACCTCAACACCGTGAACCCCGGCTGGCTCGGCAATGGCGGATTCGGCCTGCGCATTGTCAGCGCCCGCGCGGCCTTCAGCAACGTGCTGCACGTGGACGTTGCGCTTCCGCTCAACGCCGACCACAGCGTGAAGAGGCTGCAGCTTCTGGTCAAGACCAAGACCAGCTTTTGACGCGGGATGGCAGTCGCGCTGGGACAGGCCGCCACATCGGCGTCGACTTGCCGGCAAAGACGGTTGTCGCATGCACCACGGCAGCACGGTGCCGGGCTCTCCGGTGCGCGGGCAAGAACGCATGCGCTTTGCGCGCCATGCCGACGGGCGCGTGAAGACGGGCGCGTGAAGACGCGGCCCTGGCGGGCTGGCTGGCCGCAGCGGCACTCAGGCAGGCGCTGTGTCCTGAAAGCCCTTCAGCACCTTGACGACATGGACGCCGACCTCGGCCACCGCGTAGCCACCTTCCATCGTGAACACGGTCGGCAGGCCTGCGCCGGCCAGCATGCGGCCCACCTGCAGGTAGTCGTCGCTGCGCAGCGTGAAACGCGAGATCGGGTCGCCTTCAAAAGTGTCCACCCCGAGTGCCACCACCAGCGCGTCGGCGCCAAAGCGGCGCACGGCGTCCAGCCCTTGCTGCAGCGCCTGCGCCCAATCGGCAAAGCCAGTGCCGGCGGGCATTGGCAGGTTCAGGTTGCAGCCGGTGCCGGCCGCGCTGCCACGTTCATCGGCATAGCCCAGGTAGAAGGGGTATTCGGTGAGCGGGTCGCCGTGCAGCGACACCGTCAGCACGTCGGCGCGGCTGTAGAAAATGTCCTGCGTGCCGTTGCCGTGGTGGTAGTCGATGTCCAGCACGGCCACTCGTGTGGCACCCGCTTCGCGCAGTGCTTGCGCGGCGAGTGCGGCATTGTTGACGAAGCAGTATCCGCCGAAGAAGTCGGCACCGGCGTGGTGGCCGGGTGGGCGTGTCAGGGCAAACGCAGAGCGCGGGCCGCCGGCGGCCGTGACGGCGCGCGCGGCGTCGATGGCGCAGGCCGCGCCCACGCGGGCGGCGTCCCAGGTGCCGGCCGTCAGCGGGCTGCCGGCGTCGAAAGAAAAGAGGCCGACGCGGGCTGCAAAATTGGTGGGCGACACATCATGGCGAAAGCCGCGCACGGGCCATACCGACGGCAGCACATCGATGTCCGCATTGGCCGGGTCCAGTGCCAACCAGTCGCCCCAAGCGTGCTGCAGAAAGTCCAGGTAGCGCGGGCTGTGGATGCGTGACAGCAGCGCCATGTCGGGCGCGCCCGGCGTCAGCAGTTCACCCACCGGGTGGTCTTGCAATTCGGCCAGTACAAAGTCCAGCCGGGCCGGGCTCTCATGGCAGGGCACGAGACGGCCACGGAACAGCTCTTGGCGGCCTCTGTGACCGTGGTGGTGAGGGTTGTGGAAAATGAGCATGGCTTTGCGCAAGGCGCCGGAGGGTTGCGAGGGTTGCGAACGCAGGCACCATACAGCGAGACGCTGGCGCATTCCTGCACGCGCATCGACGAAAACAAACCAGGAACGGTCGCCACATGAAGAACGCCCCGAAGTCCGGGCTTGAAAGCCGGCTGCGCCAACTCGGCCCGGGGCTGATCACCGGCGCGGCCGACGACGACCCCAGCGGCATCGCCACCTATTCGCAGGCCGGTGCGCAGTTTGGCTATTCGATGCTGTGGACGATGGTCTTCACGCTGCCGCTGATGGCGGCGATCCAGATCGTCAGCGCGCGCATCGGCTACGTCACGCGGCGCGGCTTGGCGGCCAACATCAAGGTGGCTTTTCCGCGCGGTGTGGTGCTGGCTGTCGTGGGCATGCTGCTGGTGGCCAACACGCTCAACGTGGCCGCCGACATCGCCGCCATGGCCGAGGCGTTGCGCCTGCTGGTGGGCGGCTCGGCCCACGTCTATGCGGTGACCTTCGGCCTGCTGTGCCTGGCGCTGCAGGTGTTTCTGCCTTACCAGACCTATGTGCGCTGGCTGAAGTGGTTGACGCTGGCGCTGTTGTCGTACGTGGCGGTGGTGTTCACGCTGCACCTGGACTGGTTGGACATCGTGCGCGAAGTGGTCCACCCACAGCTGAGCTTTGGCCGCGACATGCTGCTGATGGTGGT
>JANMKK010000277.1:0-1872 GCA_031372005.1 Rubrivivax sp. | reverse complement strand
CGTGATGCTGGTGGACCACCACCACCGCCCCGGCGGCCACTGGAACAACGCCTATTCCTTCGTGCGGCTGCATCAGCCGTCGGTAACCTACGGCGTCAATTCACGCGCGCTGGGCCAGGCCAACAAGGACCGCGTCGGCTTGAACCAGGGCCTCTTCGAGCTGGCGTCGGGCGCTGAGGTGCTGCACTACTTTGACCAGGTCATGAACCAGCAGTTTCTGCCCAGTGGCCGCGTGCAGCACTTTCCGATGTGCAGCTTTGAAGGCTTCGAATCCAGCGAATCCAGCGAAGGCAGCGAAGGCAGCGAAGGCAGCGAAGGCGGTGAAGGCGGCGAAGCGCGATTCCGGTCGATCACCTCGGGCCAGCTGCACCGCGTGCGCGTGAAGCGCAAGCTGGTGCTGGCCAACCGCCTCAGCACCCGCGTGCCGGCGACGCACCCGCCCCAGTACAGCGTGGCGCCGGGCATGCGTTGCGTGCCACCCAACGAGTTGCCGCGCATCCAGGCGCCACCCTCTGGCTATGTGGTGGTCGGCGCCGGCAAGACGGCGATGGACGCGGTGCTGTGGCTGCTGGGCCAGGGTGTGCAGCCCGACAGCGTGCGCTGGATCATGCCGCGCGATTCCTGGCTGGTGGACCGCGCCAACATGCAACCTGTGGCCGAATTTTTCAGCCAGAGTTTCGGCAGCGTCGCCGCGCAACTGCAGGCGGTGGTGGACGCGACATCGATGCCCGACCTTTACCACCGCCTGGAAGCCGCCGGCCAGTTGCTGCGCATCGACCCGAAGGTGGAGCCCACCATGTACCACTGCGCCACCGTGTCGCAGGCTGAACTGGCGCAGCTGCGGCGCATCCAGAACGTGGTGCGACTGGGCCGCGTGCAGCACATCGAGCCCGACCGCATCGTGCTGCAGCACGGCAGCATCCCCACTGACGCCAGCGTGCTGCACATCGACTGCAGCGCCAGCGCCATCGAACCCAAGCCCGCAGTGCCGGTGTTTGAAGGCCCGCAGATCACCCTGCAGACCGTGCGGGGCTGCCAGCCGGTGTTCAGCGCCGCGCTCATCGCCAAGGTCGAATCCAGCAGCGCCGAAGAAGCGCGCAAGAACGAACTTTGCACCGTGGTGCCGCTGCCGGGCCCAGGCCTGATGTGGCTGGAACTGTTGGCCGCCAACATGGCCAACCAGCACCGCTGGATGCGCGACGAAGGCCTGGCGAAGTGGCTCGTGGCGTCGCGCCTGGACAGCTTCAGCGCCGTGGCCCGCAGCGTGCCAGAGTCCGACACAGAAAACCGCGCGCTGCTGGCCCGCATCCGCGCGCTGGGCGGCGAGGCGCGGGGCAGGATGGCGATGCTGCTTGCCTGCAGATAGCGGGCTGACCGCAGCCCGCTGCCGCCGGCCTGCACACCGGCAAGCCCATCGCTACGGCTTGTCAGGCCTTGCAGTGTCTGGCGCTGCCGCCTTGCCGGTGGACTCCAGTTGCCGCAAGGCCGCATGTTCAGCCTGTTGAGCTTTCGCGGCAAGCTGTCGTGCTTCAGCCTCGGCCTGGCGCGCCTGCCTTTCGGCCTCTTGCGCACGGTCCAGTTGCCAGGCCAGCCGGGCGGTCACCGCCGACATCAGCACCAGCGCCACCATGCCGGTCAGCACCCAGGGCCAGTAGCGGCGCAGGCTCTTGCGCAACCGGTAGGTGCCACCGATCATGGCCGAGACGGGCTGGTGCGACAGCAGGCGCTGCAGGTCGCGTTGCAGTGCAGCGGCCGAGTCGTAGCGCTGCTCGGCGGCAGGCGCCGTGGCGCGCGACACGATGGCCGCCAGTTCCGGCCCGCGCCGGTGGCGGCCTGCAAGCGGTCGCACCAGTTCTTCCAGCAGCCGGCCCA
>JANMKK010000276.1:0-3349 GCA_031372005.1 Rubrivivax sp. | reverse complement strand
CTGCTCGCTTGCGCAGGCTGCGCCGACCACGATGCGATCACCTTCCCGCGCCAGCGAAATGCATTCCGACGCCAGCGCAAAGCGCACACCTTCGGCTTGCAGGATGGCGCGAATGCCGTCGGACACGTCTTCGTCTTCACGCGGCAGCAGGCGTGCAGAGCGCTCCACCACCGTCACCTCGGCGCCGAAGCGCCGCATCATCTGCGCGAATTCCAGGCCGATGTAGCTGCCGCCGATGATCGCCAGGTGTTCGGGCACTTCGCGCAGGTCCATCACCGACACGTTGTCCAGCGTCGCCACGCTGTCGATGCCCGGCAGATCGGGGCGCACCGAACGTCCGCCGACGTTCAGGAAGATGCGCGGCGCGGTGAGGCGCCGGCCCGCGACTTCCAAGGTGGCGGGTGCGACGAAGCGGGCGTCGCCGCTTATCACTTCGGTCTGCTTCAAGCCTTTCATCCACTCCCCCAAGCCGTGGCGTGAATGCTGGACGATGGTGTCCTTGCGCGCCATGACCCGCGCCATGTCGACGCGGATGTCGCCGGCCGAAAAACCGTATTCGTCGCCGCGGCGCGCCATGTGGATCGCACGTGCACTGGCCACCAGCGTCTTCGTCGGCACGCAGCCGACGTTGACGCAGGTGCCGCCCAAGTGGCCGCGTTCGATCAGCGCGGTGCGCAAGCCCTCCTGGCTGCAGCGCGCCGCGATGGCCGGGCCGGCCTGGCCCGCGCCGACCACGATGGCGTCGAAGGATTCGATGTTCATGGTGCTGCTTTCGTTTGCTGGCGAACCGCCAGTATCGACCCCGTCAGCCCGATTTCAGACGGCCCTCATCTGCGCACCGGCAACAGCATGAGCACCTGGCGCGCCATGCGCTGCGCCGCGCCGCGATGCCGGGCTGCAAAGGCCAGTGCCTGCGCAGACATCCGTTCGCGCTCGGCGCCGTGGCCCAGCGCCACGGCACGCAACACTGCGGCGGCCATGTCAGGCTCGCGCAGCGCGGCGCCGGCGGTCAGCGCCTGTTCTGCCGCTTGCGCAAAATTGAAGGTGTGCGGCCCCATCACGACGGGGCAGCCGCAGGCCGCCGCCTCGATCAGGTTTTGCCCGCCCAGCGGCGCAAAACTGCCGCCCAGCAGTGCCACGTCTGCAGCCGCGTAGTAGGCCGGCATTTCACCCATGCTGTCGCCGAGCCAGACGTCCGCGTCTGCGTCTGCGTCCGCGTCTGCGCGCACGGTTTCGGGCGATGGCGCGGCGGCCCAGGCACTGCGCCGCACCAACGTGAGGCCGGCCTGCGTGACCCGCGCGGCGACTTCGTCAAACCGCTGCGGATGGCGCGGCACCAGGCACAGCAGCGGTCGCGGCGCCGGCAACGCGCACCAGGCATCGAGCAGCAACGCTTCTTCCCCGTCCCGCGTGACCGCCCCAAGAACCACCGGCCGCGCCAGCAGGGTTCGCCAAGCCCTGCCACGCGCCAGCAGCTCGGGCTGGGGCGTGATGTCGAACTTCAGGTTGCCCAGCACTTCAACGTTAGCTGCGCCCGACAACCGCAACCGCGTTGCGTCGCCCTCGGTCTGCGCCAGCACCTGCGTGAAGCAGGCCACCGCCGGGTGCATCAACGCCGCCAGCCGCTGGCCCTTGCGCGCGCTGCGTTCAGACAGGCGTGCATTGGCCAGCACCATCGGCACACCCAGCGAGCGCGCTTCAAACAGCAGGTTGGGCCAGACCTCGGTTTCCATCAACACACCGGCGGCGGGCCGATGGTGGCGCAGGAAGCGGCGCACAGCGCCGGGGGTGTCGTAAGGCAACCAGGCCTGTGCATCGCCTTCGCGCAGCAGCGCGGCGCCTGCTTCGCGGCCTGTCGCCGTGCCGTGGGTCAGCAGCAGCCGCAGCCCGGGCCGCTGCGCGCGCAAGGACTCAATCAACGGTGCCGCAGCGCGCGTTTCGCCCAGCGACACCGCGTGCAGCCACAAGCGGCCGGGCTGGACATCCACGCGGCTGAAGCCCAGCCGCTCGGGCCACCACTGCCGGTAGGCCGGTTCTCGTTGACCCGGCCGCCCGCGCCACCACAGCCGCGCAAGCACCAGCGGCGTGGCCAACCGCAGCAGCAGCGTGTAGGCGCTGCGTGCCAGCCCCTCGCGCATGCGGGTTGTCCGTGCGCCAGTCAATGGGGCTTCAATGTGCCGAAGCGCCCACCTGCGCATCAGGCTTCACGCTGCGCAGCACGTCCATGAACTGCGCTTCGATGCGGTGCAGCGCTTCCTGCGTGTGGCCTTCAAAGCGCAGCACCAGCACCGGCGTGGTGTTGCTGGCGCGGATGAGGCCAAAGCCGTCGGCAAAGTCCACCCGCAGGCCGTCGATGGTGCCGACTTCACCACCTTCGAATTTCAAGCGGCCATCGGCCGCGCGCGCCAGCAGTTCAGCCACCACCGTGTGGTGTTCGCCTTCGGCGCAGGTGACGTTGAGCTCGGGCGTGGAAAAGCTCGTCGGCAGCGCGTCCAGGAAGGCGCTCGGGTTCTTCTCGCGGCTCAGGATTTCCAGGAGCCGCCCGGCCGTGTACATCGCATCGTCAAAGCCATACCAGCGTTCACCGAAGAAGAGGTGGCCGCTCATCTCGCCCGCAAAGGGCGCGCCCGTTTCCTTCAGCTTGGCCTTGATGAGTGAATGCCCCGTCTTCCACATCAGCGGCTTGCCACCGGCCTTGCGAATGGCCACCGGCAGGCGCTGGCTGCACTTGACGTCGAAGATGACCGTGCCACCCTTGTGGCGCTTCAGGATGTCGCGCGCAAACAGCATGATCTGGCGGTCGGGGTAGATGATGTGGCCCTGCGCCGTGACCACGCCCAGGCGGTCGCCATCGCCATCAAAAGCCAGGCCCAGTTCAGCGCCTGTCGCGTGCACGACCTTGATCAGGTCGGCCAGGTTTTCAGGCTTGCTGGGGTCGGGGTGGTGGTTGGGAAAGTCGCCGTCCACCTTGCTGTACAGATCGATCACTTCACAGCCCAGCGCGCGCAGGATGGCCGGCGCAGTAGCGCCTGGAATGCCATTCCCGCTGTCCACCACGATCTTCATCGGCCGCGCCAGCTTGCAGTCGCTGGTGATGCGGCGGCTGTACTCGGCCACGACATCCATCCTGGCGCTGCGGCCGCGCTTCGCGGTGTAGGTTTCGGTCTCGATGCGCCGGCGCAATTTCTGGATGTCGTCGCCATAAATCGCGCGGCCGCTCATCACCATCTTGAAGCCGTTGTAGTCCTTCGGGTTGTGGCTGCCCGTGACCTGGATGCCGCTGCTGCAGCCGAATCTGCCGCGTGTGGCCGCCACGTAGTACAGCATCGGCGTGGTGACGGCGCCGATG
>JANMKK010000268.1:0-5309 GCA_031372005.1 Rubrivivax sp. | reverse complement strand
TTCCTGATCGTCTCGGACTTCATCGTCTGGGCCAAGAGCCACGGCTGCCCGGTCGGACCGGGACGGGGGTCTGGCGCGGGGTCCCTGGTGGCCTATTCGCTCTTCATCACCGACCTTGACCCGCTGCTCTACAACCTGCTGTTCGAGCGTTTCCTGAACCCCGAACGCAAGTCGATGCCCGACTTCGACATCGACTTCTGCCAGGCCAACCGTGACCGCGTCATCGACTACGTCAAGGACAAGTACGGCCGCGACGCGGTGAGCCAGATCGCCACCTTCGGCACCATGGCCAGCAAGGCCGCGCTGCGCGACGTGGGCCGCGTGCTGGGCATGGGCTATGGGCACGTGGACAGCGTCGCCAAGCTCGTGCCCGGTTTGCCGGGCAAGACCTACACCCTGGCACCTGTTCCAAAACCCCCTGCGGAACCCGACCCTGGCGTGATCTATGTGCGCAAGGAGGTGCCAGAACTGGAGCAACGCGAAAAGGCCGAAGAAGAAGTGGCCGAACTGCTGGCTCTGGCCACGCGTGTTGAGGGGCTCGTGCGCAACATCGGCATGCACGCCGGGGGTGTGCTGATTGCGCCCGGCAAGATCACCGATTTTTGCCCGCTCTATCAACAGCCCGGCAGCGACAGCGCGGTGAGTCAGTTTGACAAGGACGACGTTGAAGCCATCGGTCTCGTCAAGTTCGACTTTCTGGGTCTGGCCACGCTGACGATCCTGGAGCAGGCCAAGAACACCATCCGCGCGCGCCGCCCGGGCCGGGCCGACTTTGCCTACGAGAACCTGCCGCTCAACGACGCCAAGGTTTACAAACTCTTTGCCGACGGCCTGACCGAAGCCGTGTTCCAGTTTGAAAGCCGCGGCATGCAGGGCATGCTGCGAGAAGCGCGGCCGGGGCGCATCGAAGACCTGTTTGCGCTGAACGCCATGTTTCGCCCGGGGCCGATGGAAAACATCCCCAGCTTCTGCGCGCGCAAGAACGGCAAGGAGGAGATCAAGTACCCGCACAAGCTGCTGGAGCCGGTGCTGGCCGAGACCTACGGCATCTTTGTGTATCAAGAACAGGTGATGCTGGCCGCGCAAGTGCTGGCCGGTTATTCACTGGGCAGCGCCGACAACCTGCGCAAGGCCATGGGCAAGAAGAAGCCCGAAGAGATGGTCAAGCAGCGCGTTGTGTTCCTTGAAGGCGCGGCGGCCAAGGGGCTGACGGCCGACAAGGCCAACGAGATTTTTGATTTGATGGAGAAGTTTGCGGGCTACGGCTTCAACAAGAGCCATGCTGCTGCCTATTCACTGCTGGCGTACCACACGGCCTGGATCAAGGTGCACTGCACGGCGGAGTTCTATGCCGCCAACATGACGGTGGAAGCCGACAACACCGACAAGCTGAAGGTGCTGCTGACTGATGCCAAGGTCTTCGGCGTGCGCTTCGACCCGCCGGACGTCAACCGCGGCACGCACCGCTTCGAGCCCATCGACGACAAGACCGTGCGCTACGGCCTGGGCGCCGTAAAGGGCACGGGGCAAGGCGCCATCGAAGCTATCGTCGCGGCGCGTGAAGGCCAGGGTTCGCATCAGGGCGAAGGCGGCGGACCCTTCCACAGCCTCTTCGATTTCTGCGCGCGTGTGGACCGCAAGGCGGTGAACAAGCGCGCGGTGGAAGCCCTGGTCAAGGCTGGCGCATTCGACGCCCTGAATCCGGATGGCCAGGCCGGCCGCGCCGCGCTGCTGGCCAGCGTGGGCCTGGCGATGGACTGGGCCGAGACGCAGCAGGCCAACGCGTTGCAGGGTGGCCTTTTCGACATGGGGGACGCTGGCGAAACGCATGGCAGCAGCACCCAAGAACCCGCGCTTCTTGCCGTGCCCGCCTGGGACATCCGTGAGCGCCTGGTGCAAGAGAAGGCCGCGCTCGGCTTCTACTTGTCCGGCCATCTCTTCGACGCCTGGAAGGACGAAGTCCGCCGCTTCGCCCGCCAGTCCATCGACAACCTGGTGGACAGCCGTGAACCGCAATTGCTGGCCGGCATCGTCACCGACCCGCGCACCGTCAACGGCCAGCGTGGGCGCGTCGTGATCTTCAAGCTTGACGACGGCACGGACGCGATCGAAGCGGTGGCCAATGACGAGATGTTTGCAGCGCAGAGAGAGCTGATGCAGGAAGACCAGCTCATCATCATCCAGGGCAAGCTGCAGCCCGACCGCTTCAGTGGCGGCCTGCGGCTCAATGTGCTGCAGGTGTGGGGCCTGGCGGCGGCGCGGGCCCGCTTTGGCCGGTATCTGGCAGTGGACCTGAACGGCGGCACACCACCGGTGGCCGACGTGCTGAAACTGTGGCCGGCCAAGCGCGTGGACAGCGACGAGGGCACGGTGCATCAGGGCCTGTCGGTTCGCTTCCGCTTGCGCCGCATGGAGGCCACCGCCGAACTCGACCTGGGCGACGCCGCGCGCTTCTGGCCCTGCGACGAAGCGCTGGGCCGCTGGCGTGGCATTGCGCACGCTGGGCAGGCGCAAATCGTGTACGAATGAAAAACTGCGGCTGTGTCTGACATCGAAACCCGCAGCGCCGACGTTCAATGCCCACGCAACTGATGGAGAAACCATGAAGACGATCGTTTCAACCGCACTGTCCTGCGCCCTTGCCGCGCTGGCGTTGGCACATGCCGGCGGTGCCGCCGCCGCCGACGTGGGCGTGTCGGTGCAGGTCAGCCAACCCGGTGTCTATGGCCGCATCGACATCGGCCGCTTCCCGCAGCCCCAGGTGGTGGTGGCGCAACCGGTCATCATCGTCCGGCCGGTGATGGTGCAGCAGGCGCCGCCGCAGCCCGTGTACATGTGGGTGCCGCCCGGCCACCGCCAAAACTGGCGCAAACACTGCGGGCAGTACAACGCCTGCGGCGTGCCGGTGTATTTTGTGCAGGACCAGTGGTACGGCGAACACGTGCAGGGCCATGGCAAGGACAAGCACAAGGACAAGGACAAGGACCACGGCAAGGGCAAGGGCAAGGGCAAACACGACGATTGATGCAGCGGGCCCGTCGATACAGTCGGGCCGATGTATGAAACGCCGCTGACGGCCCTGGTTCTGAGCGGCGGCGGCGCCCGCGCCGCCTACCAGGTGGGCGTGCTGCGTGCGCTGGTGCGCATCCGGCGCGAAGCGCTGGGGCCCGTGGCGCGGCTGCGCAACCCCTTCGGCATCATCTGCGGCACATCCGCAGGCGCCATCAATGCGGCGGCCCTGGCAGCCAATGCAGACCGCTTTGAAGCCGCAGTCGAGGTGGTGGCCAAGGTCTGGCAGAACTTCAGCGCTGACCAGGTCTACCGCGCCGATTCGCTGGGCGTGATCCGCACCGGCGCGCGCTGGCTGACGATGCTGTCGGTGGGCTGGGTCATTGCGCGCTGGCGCCGCGCGCGGCCGCGGTCGCTGCTGGACAACGCACCACTGGCGGAACTGCTGCAGCGCCTGGTGCCGCTGGACCGGCTGCCGATGATGTTCAAGCAGCGGCAGCTGCACGCATTTGCCGTCACCGCGTCCAGCTACACGAGTGGCGAACACTTCACCTTCTTCGACGCTGCACAGGCCATTGAACCCTGGCAGCGTTCACAGCGTGTGGCGGTGCAGACGCAGCTGTTGCAAGCGCACCTGCTGGCCTCATCGGCGATCCCCTTTGTCTTCCCGGCCACGCCGCTGGAAGTGGGTGGTGAACACGGCTGGTTCGGCGACGGGTCAATGCGCCAGACCGCGCCGCTGTCACCGGCCGTGCACCTGGGCGCGCAGCGGCTCTTGATCATTGGCGCCGGCCGCATGCAGGAACCCAGCGGCCGCGTCATCGCCAGCAAGGACTACCCCAACCTGGCGCAGATTGCTGGCCATGCCATGGCCAGCATCTTTCTGGATGCGCTGGCGGTGGACGTGGAGCGCATGAAGCGCATCAACCGCACGCTGGCGCTGCTGCCGGACTCGGCGCTGGCCGACACGACATTGAGGCCGCTGGAAGCGCTGGTGATCTCACCTTCGCAGCGGCTGGACGACATCGCAGCGCGCCACTTGTCAGCGTTGCCCGCGCCAGTTCGCGCGCTGCTGCGAGGCGTGGGCGTGGGCGGGCAGGGTGAGCAGGCGCGCGGATCGGCGCTGGCCAGCTACCTGCTGTTTGAAGCGCCTTTCACGCGCGAATTGATGGCGCTGGGTGAGGCCGACACGGCGGCGCGCAAGGACGAGGTGCTGCGTTTCTTCCGCTGGGACGAAGCAGCGCCAGGCCGGCGGCGCGACGGCGCGGTCGGCCCCGACGTGCTGTTGCCTTGACGGGCGCCGTTCGGGCGCCGTTCGGGCTCTGATCACGCGCCGGTCTTGTCGGTCTTGTCGGCCTTCTTCGTCGCCTTGGCTTTGGCGGCCTTGGGTGCCGTCTCGGTCTTGGCGGCCTTCGAAGCCTTCGCGGCTTTTGTGGGTTGGGCGGCGGTGCCGTTGTAGGCAGAGCCCGACACTGTCAGCCCGGCTTGCGAAAAGCGCGCCGCGTTGCCCGGGCCGACCCCGCTGACGCGGTCGACCAGGTCGTCCCAGGTCTTGAAGCTGTTGGCCTGGCGCGCTTTCAAGATCTTGGCCGACAAGCCGGGGCCGATGCCCTTGACGGTTTCCAGTTGAGCCTGGCTGGCCTGGTTGACGTCGATGGCGGCGAAGGCGTTGAAGGCGAAGACGGCCAGCAGCAGGGCGAGAAAATTGCGGATCATGGTGTGACTCCTTGAAGGGTTGAGGGTGCTTTGCGAAGCCCGCCGTGGGTGCTGTGTGTGTTGCTGGGTGAGTTGCACTCGGCGGTGGGCTGGGATGAATTCTGCAAAGCGCACCCGGCGCCGTCTTTCCCCCGGCAAGGGGCATCGCGGGTGCCCCCTTCGACATCCCCCGTGCGGGGGTCAACCGACCGCGTCGGCCGCCCTGGCGAATCAAGCGACCGGGATCTTCAGCAACCGTCGGTACAGCGCCAGGTAGGCCGCAGCCGCATCGTCCCAGTTGAACTGCGCGGCGTGCGCCCGGATGGCGCCCGCGCGGCCGGGCTCGTTCATGCGCTGCAAGCCGCGCTGCACCACGCGTTTCATCGCCTGGGGCTCGAAGTCGTCGAAATACTCGGCGGCATCGCCGCCGATTTCCGGCAGGCAGGTGCGGCGCGCCAGGAAGGTGGGTTTGCCGAAATGCATGGCTTCGATCGGCGGCAGGCCGAAGCCTTCGGTCAGCGACGGGAACAGGAAGCCGCTGCAGTGGGCAAAGGCCCAGGCCTTCTGCGCGTCGCTGATACCCAGGTGGAATTCGACGTTGGGCA
>JANMKK010000251.1:0-5134 GCA_031372005.1 Rubrivivax sp. | reverse complement strand
TTCTGCAATCTCTTCCTGCGCCATCTGCGCCATGTCGGGGTCCGACAGCATGCCGCGCGCGGCTTCGGCATCGGATTCACGCTGCTGGTAGCGGCGAAAGCGCTCGACGATGCCGCGCACCTCGGCCTGTTCGCGCGACAGCGAGCGCCAACGTTTGATGTCGCCCGCCACCCGCGGGTCGGACAGGGTCGCGTCGAGTTCGCCCAGGCGCAATGCCAGGCGTTCGAACTGTTCGCGCAGGGTGAGGTTCATCACAGGATGCGGTGGACTCGCCGCGCGGGATGGCGGGGCGGCAGTGTCTGGTTTGGCCGCTAAGGCCCCTGTTCGTCGGTGCCAACAGGGGCGCCCGCGCCGCCGGGCTGGCGCGTGCTCTGGCGCAGGAAGAGTCGCGACACGGTGTCGGCCAACCGCGTGCGCTCGTCGCCTTCAGCGGCGTGCAGCTCGGCCAGCGTGCCGTGCAGCATCTTGTGTGTGAGGCCACGGGCCAACGCTTCCAGCACCTGCTCCACGGGTTCGCCGCGCGCCAGCAGCTTGCGCGCGCGCACCAGTTCCAGCGCGCCCCAGTCGTCGGCCTGGCGGTTCAGCGCCTGGATCAACGGCACCGCAGCGCGCTGGTCAAGCCAGTGCGAAAAACTCAGCACGCCAGCGTCGATGATGACTTCTGCCTGCTGCACCGCTGCCTGACGCTTTTCGCTGGCCGTCTGCACCAGTGCCGAGAGGTCGTCCACCGTGTAGAGGTAGATGTCCGACAGCTTGGCCACTTCGGGTTCGATGTCGCGCGGCACCGCCAGGTCGACCATGAACATCGGCCTCCGCCGCCGCGCCTTCAGCGCCCGTTCGACCGCACCCAGGCCGATGATGGGCAGTGTGCTGGCGGTGCAGGAGATGACGGCGTCGAACTCGTGCAAGCGGTTGGGCATGTCCGACAAGCGGATCGCCTCGCCGCCAAAGCGCGATGCCAGGCGCTCGCCACGCTCCAGCGTGCGGTTGGCCAACGCCATGCTCTTGGGCGAACGGGCCGCGAAGTGCGTCGCCACGAGTTCGACCATTTCGCCCGCGCCGACAAACAGCACCTTGATCTGGGAGAGGTCTTCGAACAGCTGCGATGCCAGCCGAACGGCCGCTGCCGCCATGCTGATGCTGTGGGCGCCGATCTCGGTGGAACTGCGCACTTCCTTGGCGACCGAAAACGAACGCTGGAAAAGTTGATGCAGCGTGGTGCCCAGCGTGCCTGCCTCGTCAGCCAGGCGCACCGCCTGCTTCATCTGGCCGAGGATCTGCGGTTCACCCAGCACCATCGAATCCAGGCCAGCCGCCACGCGGAAGGCATGGCGCGCTGCGGCGCGGTCTTCCATCACGTAGCTGTGCGACATCAACTGGCCGCCGCTGATGCCACCCTGTTCGGCCAGCCAGTCCATCGCGGGGCGCACCAGCTCTTGCGCCTGCACGGTGGGTGCAGCCACGTACAGTTCGGTGCGGTTGCAGGTGGAGACGATGGCCGCTTCGGGCAGGCTGCGTTGCAAGCGTTCACGCAAGCCCTGCAGCGCTGGCGCCATGCGTTCGGGCGCAAAGGCCAGCCGCCCGCGCAGGTCCAGCGGCGCGGTGGTGTGGTTGAGGCCGAGGGTGAAGACGCTCACGTCAGAATTGTAGGTTTGCGGGCCGCAGCGCTGCGTGCTGCACCAGCATCACCCTCAAGGAAGTACCCGCAACGATGGGACCGCTCGACGCACTCTGGCACCTGGCCAACCTCTTTGTGCCCGCACTGGCACTCGGCGCGCTGGCCGCTGCGCTGGCCAAGCTGCTGTGGCGGCGCGACCTGGCCGCCGTGCCCTGGAAGCGCCTGGCCGGCCCTGCCTGCACCGCCTGCGCAGCAGTCGCATTGGCCGGCCTTGCGCTGCTGGGCCGCGACGGCCGGATGGCCACGTACGCCGCCATGGTGCTGGCCTGCGCCCTCACGCTGTGGTGGCAGGGCTTCGGGCCGGGCCGTCGTTAGAGGTGCCACCCAGGCCGTCACCGGCCACCGCGTCGTGCAACACCGGCGTGCCGCGCAGCGAATGCGGCAGCGCTTCCGTGATCAGCACGTCCAGCATCTGGCCTTTCAGGCGCGCTGACAGCGGCCCGCCGTCGAAGTTGACGATGCGGTTGCATTCGGTGCGGCCCATCAGTTCTTGCGCGCCGTCCTTGCCGGGCCGGCGCGACGGCCCTTCAACCAGGATGCGCTGCACCGTGCCCGCGCGGCTGGCGCTGATGCGGCGCACGTTGGCCTCCACCGTGGCCTGCAAGTGCTGCAGCCGCTTGAGCTTCAGGTCTTGCGGCGTGTCGTCGGGCAGAGCGGCAGCGGGCGTGCCCGGGCGTTTGCTGAAGATGAAGCTGAAGCTGCTGTCGAAGCCCACGTCGTCGATGAGCTTCATCATCCTGCCGAAGTCTTCTTCGGTCTCGCCGGGGAAGCCGACGATGAAGTCGCTGGACAGGCTCAAGCCCGGCCGCACCGCGCGCAGCTTGCGCACGGTGCTCTTGTATTCCACGGCCGTGTAGCCGCGCTTCATGGCCATCAGGATGCGGTCGCTGCCGTGCTGCACGGGCAGGTGCAGGTGGTTCACAAGCTTGGGGCAAGTGCCGTAGACATCGATCAGCCGCTGCGTGAATTCATTCGGGTGGCTGGTGGTGTAGCGGATGCGCTCGATGCCGGGGATCTCGGCCACGTATTCGATCAGCAGCGCGAAGTCGGCGATCTCGGCGGGTCTGCCCAACTTCCCGCCCATCGTGCCGCGGTAGGCATTGACGTTCTGGCCCAGCAGCGTCACCTCTTTGACGCCCTGGTCGGCCAGGCCCGCGACTTCGGCCAGCACATCCTCAAACGGCCGGCTCACCTCTTCACCGCGGGTGTAGGGCACGACGCAGTAAGAGCAGTACTTGGAGCAACCTTCCATGATCGACACGAAGGCCGACGCGCCGTCCACCCGCGCGGGCGGCAGGTGGTCGAACTTCTCGATCTCGGGGAAGCTGATGTCCACCTGCGGCCTGCGCTGTTGCAGACGCGCTTTGATCATCTGCGGCAGCCGGTGCAGTGTTTGCGGGCCGAAGACCAGATCGACGTAGGGCGCGCGGTCGATGATCGCTGCACCTTCCTGGCTGGCGACACAGCCGCCCACGCCGATCAACACGCCCTTTTTCTTCAGGTGCTTGACGCGGCCCAGGTCGGAGAAGACTTTTTCCTGCGCCTTTTCGCGCACCGAGCAGGTGTTGAAGAGGATCAGGTCCGCCTCTTCGACATCGGTCGTGGGCTCATAGCCTTCTGCTGCATGCAACACGTCGGCCATCTTGCCGGAGTCGTAGTCGTTCATCTGGCAGCCGAAGGTGCGGATGAAGACTTTCTTGACCGGGGTTGCTTCATCGCTCATGGCTTGCTCCAGCTCTGCGTGTCGGCGTTGAAGCGCCACGTTGCGGCTTCCTGCGGCGTGGTGGGCCAGGGCTTGCGGGCGAGTTCAGCGGGGTTGAGGATCCACACGTCCAGCAACTGGCCTTGCACATCCAGCGTGTAGTTCACCACCAGGCGCTGGTTCACGGCTGCGCCGGACATCACAAGCATGTTGTCCATCGCGCGGATGCGCGCACCCGGTGCCAAGCGTGCGGGCTGCCTGTTGAGCAGCAACTCGGGCGGCGCGGTGACGACGACTTCGCCGCGCAAGGCCGTGGCCGGGAAGTTGCGCGGGACCTGGGCCACGGCAGCGGAAACGCACACAGCGAGCGTGGCGGCAATCAAGGCACAGCGAAGCATGGTGTAGATCCAGGGGCTGTGGAAATGGGGCTGTGGAAATGGGGCTGTGGAAAAGACAGCGGCCCGAGTCCTGGTGAACTCGGGCCGCAGGAATCCTGGTGGCGCTTCAGGGATTTGAACCCCGGACCTGCGGATTATGATTCCGTCGCTCTAACCAGCTGAGCTAAAGCGCCTGAGCCCGAGATTATAGCGAGCCCAATCGCGCGTTCGCACCCGTGGGTTCAAGCCCACCCATCGGCCCGGCTCTTCCCCACCCGCAGTCTCTATCGATGTTCAGTTTCTTCAAGAAGAAGCCGCCCGCCGCTGCCCCGGCGGACACGCCGCCCGAGCCAAGTCCCGTGCCGGTGTTGCCGGTCGAGCCACCGCGCAGCGGCTGGCTCGGCCGCCTGTCGCAAGGCTTGCGCAAGACAGGTTCCGGCATCGCCCAGGTCTTCACCGGCACGCGCATTGACGAAGCCTTGTACGAGGACCTGGAGTCGGCCTTGCTGATGGCCGATGCGGGCGTTTCTGCCACGGAATTTTTGCTCAATGACTTGCGCCGCCGCGTCAAAGACACCAAGGCGACGGAGCCGGCGGCGGTGAAGGCCTTGCTGGCCGACGCGCTGACCGATCTGCTCTTGCCGCTGCAGCGCGGCTTGACCGTGGGTGTGGCGCGCCCGACTGTCATCATGGTGGTGGGCGTGAATGGCGCCGGCAAGACCGCCAGCCTCGGCAAGCTCACGCGCCATCTGGCTGAAGCCAACTGCAAAGTTCTGCTGGCTGCGGCCGACACCTTCCGCGCTGCGGCGCGCGAACAGCTGGCGGTGTGGGCCGGCCGCAACCAGGTCGAGATCGTCAGCCAGGAAGGCGGCGACCCTTCTGCCGTGACCTTCGACGCCGTCACTGCCGGCCGCGCGCGCGGCTGCGACGTGGTGATTGCCGACACCGCCGGCCGCTTGCCGACACAAACGCACCTGATGGATGAATTGAAGAAGATCCACCGCGTGATCGGCAAGGCACACAGCGGCGCGCCGCATGAAGTGCTGCTGGTGGTGGACGGCAACACGGGCCAGAACGCACTGGCGCAGGTCAAGTCCTTTGATGCTGCGGTGGGCCTGACGGGCTTGATCGTCACCAAGCTCGATGGCACGGCCAAGGGTGGCGTGCTGGCGGCCATTGCGCGCTGGGGTGCCGAGCGTCACGCTGACAAAGGCCCCGTGCCGGTCTACTTCATCGGCATCGGTGAAAAGCTGGAAGACCTGCAGACCTTTGATGCGCGCGAATTTGCGCAGGCCCTGTTGGGCTGAAAAGCGTTCAGCGCGCCGATTCCGCCGGTTCGATCTCGTCGTAGAAGCCCGAAGCCACCGGCTCCATCGC
>JANMKK010000204.1:0-5825 GCA_031372005.1 Rubrivivax sp. | reverse complement strand
GCACCAAAACCGCTGCGCGCGCGCGGCCCCAGCGCGGGCGAACCCAGCGCCCAAGCGGCGAAGGCCAACGCCACCAGCAGCGCGAGCAGCGCCGCCACACCGTCCACACCCACCTGCACGCCCAGCACCCAGACGAGCCAGACGACGGTGGCAAACATCGGGAAGGCCATAGCCGTCTTGAAGTGCGCCATCCATACCCCTGGCCGCGGCAACACCCGCGCCACCGCCGGCCATGCGCTGGCCAGCAGATAGGGCAGCGCCATGCCCAGGCCCAGTGCCGCAAACACCGCCAGACCTTGAGCGGAAGGCAGCGCCACCGCCGCGCCCAGTGACGCGCCCATGAAAGGCGCGGTGCAGGGGGAGGCAACGGCCACGGCCAGCACGCCGGTCAGGAAAGAATCGACCACCGGGTGCCGCGCACGCGCCGCAGCCCAGGCGCTGGGCAAAACCGAGCCGAACTCGAACACACCCGCCAGGTTCAGGCCGATCAGCGTGAACAGCGCCGCCAGCGCCGCCACGACCGCGGGCGACTGCAGCTGGAAGCCCCAGCCCAGCTGTTCACCGCCTGCGCGCAGCGCCAGCAGCAACGCCGCCAGCGCGACGAAAGACAACACGACGCCTGCGGTGTAGGCCAGGCCGCCCGCCAGCAGGCCACGCCGGTCATGCGCGTGCGCGGCAAAGCCCAGCACCTTCAGCGACAGCACCGGGAAGACACAGGGCATCAGGTTGAGCAGTGCGCCGCCGGCCAACGCCAGCACGAGTGCCAAGCCCAGACTCAGGCTCAGGTCGGCAGCGGGCGGCGAGGTGGGTGGCGAGGTGGGTGGCGCGACCACTTGCGCATCGCCCAGTGCAGGCAGCGGCGCGGGCGGCGGCGCTGCGGCCGGCCAGGGCGTGGTCACCGCGACTTGCACCTGCAGGCCGGCGGGCTGGCCAGCGCTTGTCAGCACCACAGGCATGGCCGATGGCGATTCACTGCGCTGCGGGTCGAGCGCAACACGTGCGGTCCAGACGCCGTCTTTCCAACTGCTGGTTGGCACGGCGGCGTTGTGGATGACGCCCGCGGTTTCGGGCAGGAAGCCGAGCGTTCTGCCTTGCCAGGCCGCCGGCAAACCCGCCACGCGCACCACCAATGCCTGGCCGTCGACAACCGCGCTGCCTTGCACACCGGCCACTGGCCGCGGCAGGGCGGCGCGCGTGGCTTCAAACAGCGCTGCGTGGCCGGCAGTGGCCGCCTGCGCGGGCAGTTGCAGCTCAAAGTCACCGCTTTCAGGAATGCAGACGTCCTTGCACACCAGCCATTCGGCGCGCAGTTTCACCGCCAGGGTTTCGGCGTTGAAGCCAGCAGGCACCGCCACGGCCACCGGCAGCAGCAGCGTGCCTTCGTAGCCGTAGTTCATCAGCGGGCCGATCGGCAGCCGGCCTGGCGTGGGCCACTGGATGCTGCCTGCCACCACGCCCGCCGGCAACGTCCACTGCAGCGTGGTGGGCAGGCCGGAATCGCCCGGGTTCTTCCAGTAGGTGTGCCAGTGCGGCTGGTGGTCGATCTTCAGCGCCAGCCACAGCGGCTTGCCCGCCGCCACGCCATCGGGTGCATGCGCCACCAGTTCAGCGCGAACCTGCGGCGTGGTGACGACCGCACCTGGCGCGGCCAAGGCCAGCACAGGCCAGAGACTCAAGGTGAGGAGGGAAGCGCGAAAGAGGGACATCGTCGAGGTGTGGAGTCAACAGGGCGGAGCAGGCGGGGTTTCTATGGGCGCGTCATTGTGGAGCGCTGCGCCGTGGCAGTTTGCGCGTCTGTCCCAGTGCGAGCAGGAAAAAATCGTCATCGGCCACCTTGGCCTTGGTGCGCGCGCGGGCCAGGCTTTGCGGCGGTTCGTCCAGCGGCTCGTCGGTCAGCTCAAAGGTGCCCCAGTGGACGCCCAGCGACTTCTTGCTGCGCAGATCCAGGTGCATGCGCACGGCTTCGTCGGCGTCCACATGCTGTTCTTTCATGAACCAGCGTGGCGCGTAGGCGCCCACCGGGATCAGCGCGATGTCGAAGCCGCCATCCTTTTGGCGGCTTGCAAAGCGGCGGGCGATGTCCTGGAAGTCGGGGCTGTAGCCGGTGTCGCCGGCATGGAACAGGTGCGCGTCGGGTGCGAAGACAGCCCAGCCGCCCCACAGTGTCTGCATGCGGTCGGTGAGACCGCGGCCCGACCAGTGCTGCACGGGCGTCATCACCACGTCCACGCTGCCCAGCCGATGCGACTGCCACCAGTCCAGCTCGACGGCATTCGTGATGTCCAGGTCGGCCAGCCAGGCCTTCAGACCCCGGGGCACCAGAAACAGCGGCGGCCCGCCAGGCTGGGCGTTCAGCGCCTGCAACGACGGCGCATCGCAGTGGTCGTAGTGGTTGTGCGAGACCACCACCAGGTCGATGTGCGGCAGTTGCTGCAGCGTCAGGCCCGGCGCATGGGCGCGCTTCGGCCCGGCAAAGGACACGGGCGACGCCCGTTCAGAAAAGATCGGGTCGGTCAGCGCGCTCAAGCCGCCCAACTGTGCCAGCACCGTGGCGTGGCCGATCCAGGTCACGGCAGGTTGCATCGCTGCGCCAGCGCGGGCGTTGGCGTGAATGAAATCCAGGTCGGGCTGCACGCGGGGCGTGGGCCTCGCCGGCGCAGGGGGCAGGCCTTCACGCAGGGCATTCCAGCGCCAACGCAGGAAGTCGGCCATTCCGCGAGGGGCGAAGTCCATGTAGTTGTTCTGGAAGGCGCCGTTGCGGTGATGGGCGGGTGGGTCAGCTGCGGCGACCAGCCCGCACACCGACCACAAGACCAGGCAGCGCGCCGTGAAAGATCTGAAGATTGAAAACATCGAAAGCATGATCCCAGTGCCCTGCATCCCCTTGCGGCGGTGGGGCTTGTGCATGGAGGGTTGGTGCGAACGCACCACAAGCGGCTTTTGCGGGTGCTGGAGCCTTCGGGTTTCTTCGTATAATCGATTGGCTTTGCTGCACACACCCAGACACTTGGGACTCCGAATGGCGATTGAACGGCAATTGAAGACCGGCACCATTCAGGCCTGGGATGAAGAAGTTGGGATTGGCGGCCGTAACGACAGTCAGAACGACAGTCAGAAAGACGGCACGAAGGCTCAGGCCTTCAAGCCACTGACGGCGGAAGAAGCGCTGGCCCTGCGCTTGAAGGACCCGCCGCTGTCACCGTGGCGTGTGCTGGCGGTGCAGGGGGCAGTGGGGGTGGTGGCGGCTCTGCTTGCGGGGCTTGCCATGCAGAGGATGGAGGTGGTGTGGTCGCTGCTGTACGGCGCGGCCACGGTGGTGGTGCCGGGTGCCTTGATGGCACGTGGCATGACCAGCAAACTTTCCAGCATGTCGCCCGGCAGCAGCGCTGTCAGCTTCATGTTGTGGGAGATGGTCAAGATAGCGGTTTCGGTTGCCATGCTCGCGCTGGCGCCGAAGTTTGTGCAACCCCTGGTCTGGCCGGCACTGCTGGTGGGCCTGGTGGTATGCATGAAGGTGTATTGGGTTGCGCTCTTGTGGCGCGGCCGTCGCAAGAACTGAACACACGAAACGACGACCAGCATGGCAGCAACAGAGCAAGCGCCCGAGCACGGACCGACCGCCGGTGAGTACATCGGCCACCACCTCACGCACCTGAAGAACAAGGAGATGGCGGCAGGCAGCCCCTTCGACTTGTCGGTCTTTCACATCGACTCTGTGCTGTTTTCCTTTGTCATCGGTGTCGTCGGCTGTTTCCTGCTCTGGAAGGCGGCCAGCAAGGCCACCTCGGGCGTGCCGGGCCGCTTCCAGGCGGCGGTG
The DNA here is from genome assembly GCA_031372005.1 of Rubrivivax sp. Lineage (GTDB taxonomy): Bacteria > Pseudomonadota > Gammaproteobacteria > Burkholderiales > Burkholderiaceae_C > Rubrivivax. The sequence continues at coordinate 2,008 of JANMKK010000204.1, read as the reverse complement.
GAAATTCTGGTCGAGATGGTTGAATCGCAGGCCAAGGGCATCGTGCACAACGCCAACAGCCGCAAACTGGTGGCGCCGCTCGCGTTGACCGTGTTCGTGTGGATCTTCCTGCTCAACGCGATGGACTTGCTGCCGGTCGATCTGCTGCCCTTCATCTGGGAAAAGATCGTCGGCGCCACGGGTGGCGATCCGCACCATGCCTACCTGCGCAGCGTGCCCACTGCCGACCTGTCGGTGACTATGGGCCTGTCGCTGGGTGTGCTCATCACCTGCATCGCCTACAACATCAAGATCAAGGGCCTGGGTGGCTGGGGGCATGAACTGATCGCGGCGCCCTTCGGCAACCACCCGCTGCTGTACCCCTTCAACTTCCTGATGCAGGTCATCGAGTTCGTCGCCAAGACGGTCTCGCACGGCATGCGGCTGTTCGGCAACATGTACGCCGGCGAACTGATCTTCTTGCTGATCGCGCTGCTGGGCGGCGCGTGGACCCTGTCCGCCACTGGCGTGAGCCTGGCGCTGCTGCACATCATTGCGGGCTCGGCCTGGGCCATCTTCCACATCCTCATCATCACGCTGCAAGCCTTCGTGTTCATGATGTTGACGCTGGTTTACATCGGCCAGGCGCACGACTCGCACTGAGTGCAGTCTTTCTTTTCCTTGGGTTTTCCTCTTTCCGGTTTTCCTTTTCAACATCACCACTTCACTCACTAGGAGTCATCATGGAAGTCATCAGCTTCACCGCCATCGCCGTCGGCTTGATCATTGGTCTGGGCGCCGTCGGTGCTTGCATCGGCATCGGCATCATGGGCAGCAAGTACCTCGAATCCGCTGCGCGTCAGCCCGAGCTGATGGGCGAACTGCAGACCAAGATGTTCCTGCTGGCCGGCCTGATCGACGCGGCCTTCATCATCGGCACCGGCATCGCGCTGTGGTTTGCCACGGTGAACCCGTTCCTCGCCCAGATCGCCAATCTGCCCAAGTGACTATTTGCCCCAAGCGGACGCTGCGGAATCGGCCTTGCCGGGCCGCGGATGTCGGTCCCTTGACGGGGAACGACAAAGCCGCTGTGGGGGCGGAGGAATGACATGAGCATCACCGGTACCCTCATCGTCCAGATGATCGTGTTCCTGATCCTGGTCGGGTTCACGATGAAATTCGTGTGGCCGCCGATCACGGCCGCGCTCGACGAACGCGCCAAGAAGATCGCCGACGGCCTGTCCGCCGCCGACAAGGCCAAGAGCGAGCTGGCCGTGGCCAACAAGCGCGTCGAAGCCCAGCTGTCGGCGGCCCGCGACGACGCCCAGAAGCGCCTGGCCGACGCCGAGCGCCTGGCGCAGCAGATGGTCGAGGAAGCCAAGGGCCGCGCGTCCGAGGAAGCCGCCAAGATCGTCGCCGCCGCCCACGCCGAAGCCGAGCAGGCCTCGGTGAAGGCGCGCGAGGTCTTGCGCGAGCAAGTCGCGGGCCTCGCGGTCAAGGGCGCAGAGCAGATCTTGCGTCGCGAAGTGAACGCAGGCGTTCACGCCGACCTGCTGGGTCGCCTGAAGGCGGAGCTCTGACATGGCCGAGCTGGCGACCATCGCGCGTCCCTACGCCGAGGCTTTGTTCAAGGCCGTGGGTGGCGCTGACGCCCAGGCGCTGAAGTCGCAACTGAACGCGCTGGCCGCGCTGGCCCGCGACGAGGGCCTGCGCCGCTTCGCCGACGACCCCAAGGTGGCCGCCACCCAGGTCTTCGACCTGATAGCCACCGTGGCCGCGGGCCAGGGCCTGCAGATCGACACCAAGCTCGGCAACCTGCTGCGCACGGTGCTGGACAACGGCCGCCTGGCCGCCCTGCCCGAAGTCGCGACGCAGTTCCAGGCGCTGGTCAATGGCAGTTCGGGCATCTCTGACGCGCTGATCCAAAGCGCCTTTCCCATCGAAGGCGCGGCGCTGGCCGAGCTGGTGTGCACGCTGGAAAAGCGCTTCGGCCGCAAGCTGAACGCCCAGGTCGAACTCGCGCCCGAGC
>JANMKK010000188.1:0-6257 GCA_031372005.1 Rubrivivax sp. | reverse complement strand
CTGCCGTCAAAGGCGTTCATGCGCACGATGCCGCCAATGCCGACGTCGGTGTAGAGCTTCAACTTGTCGCGCGGCTGCACGTTGTGCGGCTGGCCCAGCGTGATGTAGAGCTGGCCATCGGGCCCGACGCGGCAGGTGCGCGCACCGTGGTTGTAGCTTTCTTCCTCCACCGGGATCAGTCCGCCCTGTTTGACGACTTCGATCACCGCCACGTCCGGGCCTTCATAGAAAAATTCTGCGGCCGGGAAGTTGAGCACTCGGTTGTGCTCGGCCACGATCAGGAAGCCGTCCTTGGTCCAGCACACGCCGTTCGGGTTGGTGAACTTCAGGCTCGGGGCGAAGGACTTCACTTCGGTTGCAACGCCGCCGCTGTTGCGGTCGGTGACGGCCCAGACCGTCGTTTTGCGCGTGCCGACGAAAAGCATGTTGGTGTTGGGCGCGACGGCCATGTGGCGCGCGTCGGGCACCACGGCATACAGGTCGATGGAAAAGCCGGGCGGCAACTTGACCCGCTTCAGGTTGGCCTTGATGGCGTCAGCGTTGCGGCCGGTCTGCGGCACCACGGGAATATTGAGGTCGGTGGTGGCGACCTTCATTTGCTTCAGCGTTTCAAGATTCTGCGCGGCGGCGGGCAAGGCGGCCAAAGTGGCAACAACAGCGACAGCCGCCAGCGGTTTCAGGCGCAGCAAGGGGAACCCGGTCATATCGTCATCTCCTGTTTGAATCGTTGCGAACGTGCGGCGCTCGGCGGCCGCGCCAGTCTCTTGTGCAATGCGCGTTCCATCTGGGGAACACCCGCATGCCGGGTTGAAGTCCACCCCGTAAAACGATCACACAGTGTGGACGATGCCTCTGTTCAGTCTTGCTGCAATCCGTGCAAACACTGTCCAGAAACAGTTCACTTGCTGACGACGGTTGCGGCGGTAAGCTCAGCGGGCATTGGACGAATTTGTACTTGACCAGACCCAGCCGGCGGCGACCGGCAACAGCGATGACCCCATGAACGACCATCAAGAGCGAAGCTTTGAGCACGCACGCGCCATTCGTGCGCGTGGCGTCGCGCTGCCCCCGGACGACCTGCCGCCAGGGGTGATCCTGGACAGCTGGGCGCGCTGCATGGACGTGGGCCTCACACCCGAACAGACCCTGCCCGTGCCCGTGGTTGAAGCCGCCGACTTGGCGCGCCGCCGCGACCGAGCCGGCTTTGTGCGCCGGCTGGCGCAAGCTGAACTGGACACGCTGTCGCGCCAGATCGCAGGGTCCAATTTTTTGCTGGCCTTTGCCGACACCGAAGGCGTCATCCTGGACCTGTATGCCGACAACCGCTTCAGCATGAGCAGCAATGACGCCGGCATCGTGGCGGGCAGCTGCTGGCACGAAGGCGTGGCCGGCACCAACGGCCTGGGCACCGCGCTGGCAACCGGCAGTGCCGTGGCTGTCGCTGGCATGGAGCACTACTTCCTGACGCTGGGTGACGTGTCCTGCACGGCTGCACCGGTGCGCGACGGGCAGGGCCACATCGTCGGTGTGCTGAACGCATCGTCGTACTACGAATCGCGCCAGCGCCACACCCAGGCGCTGGTGCAGATGGCCGCCACGCACATTGAAAACGGCCTGTTCGCGCACCAGATGCACGGCCACCTGGTGCTGGCCGTGCACGCGCACGCGGAATTCCTGGGCACACCGAGCGCCGGCCTCCTGGCCTTTGACGATGAAGGCCGGCTGGAGTCCGTCAATGCGCCCGCGCGCAGCCTGCTCACAGGCCTGCAAGCCAACCCAGGCTCCCGTTTTGAAGAGCTGTTTGGCGAACCACTCGAGCATGTGCAAGCGCGCCTGCACAAAGGCGGCGACGTCCGGCTGCGCGACGCGCTGGGCAGCGCGCTGGTGGTGCGCATGATGAGCCCATCTTGTGCCACGGCGGGCCGTGCGGGCAGCGCGCTGCGGCTGCAACGCCCTGCGCGGGAAGTGCCGGAGCGCGGGCGCACCCACTGCGCGGACCTGGCCACCATGCGCCCACCCGCGCCGCCGTCGGCGTCGCCGCCAGATACCTTTCTGGCCGACGACCCCCAAGTTGCCGAAGCCTGCCGTCTGGTGGACGCGGCCGTGCGCATGGGCGTGCCGATTCTGCTGTGTGGCGAGACCGGCACCGGCAAAGAACTCCTGGCACGCCACGCCCACCGCAGCAGCGCTCGCACGGGCGCCTTTGTCGCCGTCAACTGCGCGGCATTGCCCGCTGAACTTTTTGAAGCCGAACTCTTCGGCCACGTCGGCGGCGCCTTCACCGGCGCCCGGCGCGAAGGCAGTCAGGGCCTGATCGTGGCGGCCGACGGCGGCACGCTGCTGCTGGATGAAGTGCGTGAGCTGCCGCTGCAGCTGCAAGCTGCGCTGCTGCGCTTTCTGGACGACCAGACCGTGCGCCCGGTGGGCGGCATGCTGAGCCGTCGCGTTGACGTGCAATTGCTGGCCGCCACCCACGCTGATCTGGATGCCGACGTGCTGGCAAAAACCTTTCGCGCCGATCTGCTCTACCGCCTGAACACCGTGCGGGTCACGCTGCCCGCGCTGCGCCTGCGGCGCGACTTCAGCGCCGCCGTGCGCTGGGTGCTGCACGGCATTGACCGCCGCGTGGCGATTGCCGACGACGCCATCACGCTGCTGTCGGCGCACAGCTGGCCCGGCAATTTTCGCGAGCTGCGTTCGGTGCTGACACGCGCGCTGCTGCAGCAGCCACCGGCTGCCCGCCCAACCCCGCTCGGCGTGGCCGACATGCACGCGGTCTTGCCCGCTGCGGTCAGCGCTGACCCTGGCTCTTCAAATTCGCAGCTGCAGCGCAGCGCGGCCGAACTGGTGCGCGCCGAACATGGGCGCAGCGGCGGCAGCGTCAGCCGCACGGCGCGGGCACTGGGCATCTCACGCACCACCGTGTACAGGCATTTGCGCAGTTAGCCTCGCACTTCAAACACGCCCAGCTTCTGGTGCAGCGGGGTTTCGTCGGCCATGAAGATGAAAGCTGGCGCGGCGGTTGACGCGTTGCGCACCGTGACGGGGGTGTAGCCGGGGGCGCAGCAGGTGTCGGCTTCAGCCAGGCTGAAGCGCTCGTCTGCTACGGCCACAAGGACGCCACCTTCGATGACGTGAAACACAACCGCCGGCGACCGCACCGGCAGCGTCAGGGTCTGCCCGGGCCGCAGCATCAGCGCATAGAAGCCAAGAATGTTTTCTGCATGCGCGCCGGTTTCGGGGTTGGCGTAGGTGATCTGCACCGCTTCCTGGTCGGGCCTGTCTTCGGCCAACGCCAAGAGCGCCGCGCGCGCATCGGCCCACGGGTAGCGCAGCATCGGGTAGGCCTTGCGCGAACGCTCAAAAACCGGCGTCGGCAACAGGCCGCTGCGGGTATAGGCGCGGTCACCACGGCCGGCAACCACGGCCTGGCGGTCACCGTTGACGTGGTAGCTGGCTTCCAGGTAGTGCACCAGCGGCAGGTCCAGCACGTCGAGCCAGACGACAGGCTCCGTGCCGTCGTGGCCGTGTTCGTGCCACAGGCCCGTGGGCGTCAGGATCAAGTCGCCGCGGCGCATGGGGCACTTCTCGCCGTCCACCGTGGTCCAGGCACCCTCGCCTTCCACCACCATGCGCACGGCATTGGGCGTGTGGCGGTGCGACGGCGCCCATTCGCCCGGCAGCAGCAGCTGCATGCCAAGGTACATGGCGGCGCTGGCCTGCATCTTGTCCAGGCCATGGCCGGGGTTGGCCAGCACCAGCACGCGGCGCTCGGCTTTTTCGATCGGTGTCAGCTCGCCGGCCTGCATCAGCAACGGCCTGATGTCGGCATAGGCCCAGTGCGTGGCGCGCGTGTTCGGCCGCGGTTTCAGCGGTGGCAGCAGCGCGCGCAGGCTGGGCCACAGCGGCACCAGGTTGAGTGCCTTGAGTGCAGCCAGGTAGCTGGCTGGCAGGTCTTCCAGGCGGCCCAGTTCTTGGTCGGGGGTGTTCACAAGCGATCTCCTTGTTCAGGGGGCCAGGCAGTTGTCCACGGTCCAGCTGTAGAGCCATTCCATGGCATCGTAGAAGCGTTCCGGCGTGCGGCCTTTCCACAGGTCATTGCGCACCAGCCGCTCGACACCCTTGGCGTGGAAGATGCGGCCCATTTCGCGCGCCGACAACACGATGCGCGCGGTGCGTGCCACGCGTGACCGCTGGTAATGCGCAAAGGCCTTGTCGATGTGGCCGCCGTGCACGCGCAGCGCTTCACCCAGCGTCACCGCGTCTTCCATCGCCATGCAGGCGCCCTGCGCCAGGTACTGCAGCGTGGGGTGGGCGGCGTCGCCCAACAAAGTGATCTTGCCGTAGGTCCACTGCGCGATCGGGTCACGGTCGGCGGTGGCCCAGCGTTTCCAGCTCTTGGGCAGGTCAATCAGCTGGCGCGCGCGCGGGCAGATGCCGTCGAAGTAGCTTTGCACTTCCTCAAAGCTGCCTTCACGCACGCTCCACTCTTCGGCCTGCCGACTGTGAAACGTAACGACCACGTTGTACTGCTCGCCACCGCGCAGCGGGTAGTGCACCAGGTGGCAGTCGGGCCCAACCCAAATGGCGGCGGCGTTCCACTGCAGGTCTCGCGGAAAGTCGGCCTTGTCCACCACGGCGCGATAAACCACATGGCCCGAGACCCGCGCTTCGTCGCCCACGTATTGGCGCCGCACCGCCGACTTCACGCCATCAGCGCCGATGAGCGCGATGCCGCAGTGCTGGCCACCCTTGGCATCGAAGACGGTCACGCCATCAACGCCCTGTTCAACCCGTTGCACGGCAGTGGACGTGGCCACTTCGACACGCCCTGTCGCCAGCGCGCCTTCCAGCAGCGAACCGTGCACGTCGGCGCGGTGGATCACGGCGTAGGGGTTGCCGAAGCGGACGCGGAAAGCAGCGCCGGTGGGGATGCGGCCCACCAGTGTTTCGTCGAGGGCGTCGTGCATCACCATCTCGTCGGTGTAGACGGCACGGCTGCGCGCCAGCCCGCCAATGCCCAGCGCATCAAAGGCCGAGAAAGCATTCGGCCCCAGCTGGATGCCGGCGCCGATCTCACCCAGCTCGGCCACTTGTTCCAGCACCTTCACGGTGTAGCCCTGCCGCGCAAGCGCCAGCGCAACAGCCAGGCCGCCGATGCCGGCGCCGGCAACCAGCACCGGGGCTTGAAGGTTTGAAGTGGCCATGGCTTTCTCCGGACTCAGAAGGTACTTGCAGTTGCTGGCTAATTATCAGTATGCTGATGATAAGTGTAAGGATAACATCGTCACCAGCACGCCAGTACAAGCCCCCCAGATCAAGACAATGAGCAGAAAAGCCGTACCCCCATCCGTGGACCTGGAATCGCTGCCGGGCCACCACATCCGGCGCCTGCACCAGATTGCCGTCGCCATCTTTCTGCAAGAAACCGAAAGCCACGGCCTGACGCCTGTGCAGTACGCGGCGCTGCAGACTGTCGCCAACGCACCCGGCATCGACCAGCGCACGCTGGCCAGTCGCATCGGCCTGGACACCTCCACCGTGGCCGGCGTGGTGGACCGGCTGGAAGCCCGCGCGCTGCTGCAGCGCAACGCGTCGCCGCAGGACAAACGCGTGCGTCTGCTGACGCTGACGGGCGACGGCACGGCGCTGCTTCACACGGTGGAGCCGTGCATGCGGCAGGCGCAGCAACGAATTCTTGCGCCCCTGCCCCGAGCTGAACGGGCGGAATTCATGCGGATGCTGCGGGTGCTGGTAAATGCCAACAATGAGATGAGCCGGGCGCCCAGCGCTGGGGCTTGAGGCTGGGCGTGCTGCATCAGGGCGTGTCAGCTTTGGAGGCTGCAAAGGCGTGCCCGGGCAGGCTTGAGCGCTTCGCTGTGGCGGCCTTCGCTGCGCTACGGCTCCCTTGCGGTGCTCAGTTCCTTGGCCCAGGCGCGGAACTCGCTGCGTTCGCTACGCTCACTGCGCTCAAACAGCCGCGCCAAGTTAGATGTTGATGCGCTTCGCGCGGCCAAGAAACCTCCGCTCCTCAGCGCCACAGCGCTGCGCCCAATCCTGCCCGGGCCCGCCTTTGCTGCAACAGCAGTGCCGTTTTTCCGGAAAGTCCCCGCTGGTGGGTGAGCGGCGGGCGGTGCCCGGCAGCGGCCCACTCTGTGGCGGCGAGGAACGGAGGTCTTGAGTCGGCGCGCACCGCGCGCTTCAACCTCTGATTTACCGCCGACTGTTTGAACGAAGTGAGCGCAGCGAGCGAAGTG
>JANMKK010000182.1:0-21868 GCA_031372005.1 Rubrivivax sp. | reverse complement strand
CTTGGCGATGATGGCGGGCGTCAGGTCGGCCTTGGCGCGCAGCAGCCAGTTTTCGCTGGGGTTGGGCATGCTCCATTCGCCACCCGTGCGATCTTCCCCATTCGGACCTTCGGGTTCGTCGAACTTTCCAAGCACGTTCGGCCGCACATCGGCGCGCCAGTTGTAGAGTTCTTCCTTCAACTGGTATTCGATGACCTGGCGCTTCTCTTCAACGACCAGAATCTCTTGCAGCCCCTGCGCAAAGTCGCGCGTGATGGTGGCTTCCAGCGGCCACACCACGTTGACCTTGTGCAGGCGGATACCGAGCGCTCGGCAGGTGTCATCGTCCAGCCCCAGATCGGCCAGCGCCTGCCGCGTGTCGTTGAAAGCCTTGCCGCTGGCGATGATGCCGAAGCGGTCGTGCGTGCTTTCGATGACGTTGTGGTTGAGCTTGTTGGCGCGCACATAAGCCAGCGCCGCGTACCACTTGTAGTCCATCAGCCGCGCTTCCTGTTCCAGCGGCGCGTCGGGCCAGCGGATGTGCAGGCCGCCGGGCGGCATCTGGAAGTCTTCGGGCACGATGATCTTCACGCGGTCGGGGTCCACCGACACGCTGGCCGAAGACTCCACCACTTCCTGGATCGTCTTCATGCCGCTCCACACGCCGCTGAAGCGGCTCATGGCGAATGCATGCAGCCCCATGTCCAGGATGTCCTGCACGTTGCTGGGAAAAAAGACGGGCAGGCCGCAGGCCTTGAAGATGTGGTCGCTCTGGTGCGCGGCGGTGCTGCTCTTGCTGACGTGGTCGTCACCGGCAATCGCGATCACGCCGCCGTGCTTGGACGTGCCGGCCATGTTGGCGTGTTTGAAGACATCGCTGCAGCGATCAACCCCCGGGCCCTTGCCGTACCAGATGCCAAAGACGCCGTCGTACTTCTTGGCCTCGGGGTACAGGTCCAGCTGCTGAGTGCCCCAGACGGCGGTGGCGCCCAGCTCTTCATTGACGCCGGGCTGGAAGACGATGTGGTTGTCTGCCAGGTGTTTTTTGGCCGCCCACAGTGCCTGGTCGTAACCACCGAGTGGGCTTCCCCTGTACCCGCTGATGAAGCCGCCGGTGTTCAGCCCGGCGCGCGCGTCGCGCTGGCGCTGCAGCATGGGCAAGCGCACCAGGGCTTGCACGCCGCTCATGAAGGCGCGGCCAGCGGACAGGCTGTACTTGTCGTCAAGGGTGACGGTTTCCAGCGCCTTGCGAATCGACTCGGGCAAAGGGGCGTTCATGCGGTGAGTTCTCCTGAGGCGCAAGCGGGGTGCAGCGCGGCAGTTTAGGCAAAGCGGCGCTGCATGTCTTTTCTTTCAGTGCCCGTTCTGGCACCCTTGGCGCAAGAATCTTGCTGGCCTTCGGCCAGAATCACGGTGATGTTGCCAAAAAAGTCCAAGCAGGGGAAAGCCGTCGCCAAAACGACAACCGCCGCGCCCCTTGCGTCCCTTGCGCCAGCTGAAAGCGCCGAGGTGCATGGCGGTGCGCTCGACCGCTACGACCTGCTCATCCTGCGTGAACTGCAGTCCGACGCGCGGCTGTCCAACGCCGAGCTGGCGTCGCGCATTGGCCTGTCGGCCGCACCCACCTGGCGGCGTGTGAAGTGGCTGGAAGAGCAGGGCTACATCACCGGGTACCGGGCGGAACTGGACCGCCGCAAGATCGGCCTCGGCGTGCTGGCCTTTGTGCGCCTGGACGCCGAGCGCAACAACGCAGAAAGCACCCGCGCGCTTGAGGACGCCATCCGCGCGCGGCCCGAGGTCATTGCCTGCCACTACATCAGCGGCGCCGGCACCTTTGAGCTGCACGTGGTGGCCACCGACCTTGACGCGTTTTCACGCCTGGCCATGGACGTGCTTTTCAAGCTGCCCAACGTGAAAGACTTGCACACCAGCTTCTCGCTCGGCGAAGTCAAGGCCGGTGGCATGCTGCCCTTGCAGCACCTGGGGCCCGCGAATGCCGGGCGCTGAAGCGGGTGGTTGAATGCCGGTTAGGCGCCGGTTAGGCGCCGGTCGGGCGCCGGTTGAAAGCCGCTCAGTGGGTGCTACGCTCGGCGCCCCGTGTCTAGCCGAACCCGTTGAATCCCCGCTGCCGATGAGCCGTGTCGTTGATGCCCTGCTGACCACCGACCCAGTGCAACGCGTGCGCCTGGTGCAGGCCGGCCTGGCGATGCTGGTGATGGCCGCAGGGGTTGCCGCCATGCACTATTTCGTCTGGGTCGGTGCAGCGCCTGCGGGGCCGGTGGCGCTGTGGTCGGCGGTCACGCTGATGGGCATGGCGGGATTCTTTGTGCTCATCCGCAGCGGCGGTTCTCGCTTCTGGTCTGAACCGTCCTTGACCGTGCCGCAAATGCTGTTTGCGCTGACCAGTGGCGCGGTCGCCTACATGCTGCTGGGGGCAGGACGCGGCGCGGTGTTTCCGGTCGTGATGGTGATCCTGATGTTCGGCATGTTCGTCGTCACGCCGGGGCAGATGCGTTGGCTCAGCCTGTATGCCGTGCTGCTGTTTGGCGCGGCGATGCTCTTCATGGCGGTGAACAACCCGCGCGCCTACCCGCTGGCCATCGAATTCGGCCACTTCCTGCTGGTGGCCACGATGATGCCGGCGATGTCGATGCTGGCCGCCCGTTTAAGCCGCATGCGTCACCGGTCCCGCCTGCAGCGGGCTGAACTGGCGCAGGCCTTGGCGCGCCTGCGCGAGCACACCACGCGCGACGACCTCACCGGCCTGGTCAACAAGCGCCATATGCAAGAGCTGATGGAGCAGGAGCACCAGCGCTGCATCCGCAGCGGCCAGAGCTTCTGCCTGGCGGTGATGGACATCGACCGCTTCAAGCCCGTGAATGAAGCGCATGGCTACACCGTGGGTGACGCGGTGCTGCGCGCGGTGGCGCAAGAAGCGCTGCGCCACGTGCGCTTGTCGGACATGTTGTGCCGCTGGGGCGGCGAGGAATTTGTGTTGATGATGAGTGACACCCGCGCCGCGCTGGCCCGCGGCGGGCTGGAAAGGCTGCACCAGAAAGTGGGTGCTCTGCGCATCCTGCACGGCACGGCGGCGGTGGGCATCACGCTGTCGGCGGGTTTGGCTGAACACCATGCCGGCGAGACCGTGGCGCAAACGCTGGAGCGCGCCGAACGCGCGCTGCAAGAGGCCAAGGCGCAGGGGCGCGACCGTGTGGTGGTGGCGTCGTGAGGGTGGCGTCGTGAAGGTGGTGGCATGGGCGGAGATCACTTGACGGGCCACCGGACCGGCCTGCCTGCGCGACATTTCCTGCTCGCGCTGGCGGTGGTGGCCGTGTGGGGCACCAACTTCGTCATCATCAAGGTTGCACTGCACGCGCTGCCGCCGCTGTTGCTGGGCGTGCTGCGCTTTGCGCTGGCGCTGCTGCCCGCCGTGTTTTTCATCCCGCGCCCGGCGGTGCCGTGGCGCAAGCTGGCCGCTTACGGGGCGCTGATCGGCGCCGGCCAGTTCGGGCTGCTGTACCTGGCGATGAACGGCAGCATTTCGCCGGGGCTGGCGTCGCTGGTGATCCAGACCCAGGTGTTTTTCACCATCGGCCTGGCGATGGTGGCTGACGGTGAACGTGTGCGGCCTTTCCAGTGGCTGGCGTTGGCGACGGCGGCTGCCGGCGTGGTGCTGATCGCGGTCAACACCGGTGGCGACACCACACTCACCGGCCTGGCGCTGGTGCTGGTGGCGGCGCTGTCCTGGGCCTGCGGCAACCAGGTGGCGCGCTCGATGGGGCGGGTGCAGATGCTGGGCGTGGTGGTGTGGTCCAGCGCCTTCGCGCTGCCGCCCTTGCTGGCGCTGTCACTGTGGTTTGAAGGACCGTCGCGCATGGCGCAGGGCCTCGCAGCGGCCGATGCGGCGGTGTGGACTGCGGTGGTGTGGCAGGCGCTGGGCAACACGCTCTTCGGTTATGCCGCCTGGGGCTGGTTGCTGGCGCGGCACCCGGCCGCCACCGTGGTGCCCATGGCACTGCTGGTGCCGGTCTTCGGCATGGCCGCATCGGCGCTGATCTTGTCCGAGGCGCTGCCGCTGTGGAAGCTGGCTGCGGCAGCGCTGGTGATGGCCGGCCTGGCGCTGAACCTGTTCTGGCCGCAACGAAAGTGAATAGACGATGTGGCTGCTGATCCTTGAAGCGTTGGGTGCCTTGGCGGTGCTGGCTTTCATCGTCTGGTGGACGATGTTTTCAGGCCGACCCAAGGACCCTGACCGCGACGACGAAGCGTCGTAATTCCGGACCTGAATTCAGAACTGCGCTCAGAACTGCGCTCAGAACTGCGGTGGCCAAAGGAAGCTCATCGGCCGTTGCCACAGCCGCGCACGAATGGCGCGGTAGATGCGGGACCGGTCCTGCACGCGCACGCCGCGCGAACGCAGCGCCACCTTGAAAGCCAGCAAGAAGCTCACCGACACGTTCAACACGCCGATGGCCGCAATGCCGGCCACGCACCACCAGAAAGGCGGCTGCGCCAGCAGGCTTGAGCCCAGGGCGCCGAGCGCCGCGCCCAGCTGCCCGGTGGACAGCGTCACGTGCCTCACCTCCAGCGGCAGCCCCATGAACGCTGCCAGCGCCGGCACCAGGCCCAGCATCATGCCCAGCGACACGTTGGCCGCCACGCCCGACACATTGCAGCGCCACCACGCCGCCCAGCGCCGTGCGCGTGCTGCGCCCAGTGTGGCCACGAAGCGCGGGTTCCAGGCGATGGCGCTGTCCAGGCGGTGAAAGACAAACCAGTTCTCAGTCCAGCCTGCAATCAAGCTGCTGGCGAACAGCAGCACGCCGGTGAAGGCCGCGAACAGCACCGTCGGCCCCAGCAGCGTGATGGAGTCCAGCGTGTGGCGGGCGTCGGCGGCGCCCACCAGCGGCTGGCCGAAGAGGGCAATAGTCAGCCACTGCGCGGCCAGCACCAGGGGCCCGCAAACGGCCACGTTGCCGACGATGGCCGCCACCTGCGAACGGATCAGCTGCGCCACGCGGTCGACGACGCGCTCGATCTCTTCGTCGCTGCTGCTGCGCCCGGCCGGCAGCGTGGCGGCCAGCGACGGCGCCGTCATCGCCGGCTGCTTGGTGGCCATCGTCCAGTGCAGCAGCATGATCAGCAGGAAGCTGGCGGCGTAGTTGGCGCCGGCCCAGAAGCCGCCCCAGAAGGCCGACAGGCCCAGTGCGGCGATGGCGACCTTGACAAAGGTCGTGCCGGCGATCACCAACCCGCCGCCGGCGGCCCTGCGCAGCATGTCGCGGTACTCGTCGCGGGTGGTGGTGATGTAGTGCTCGCCGCTCTCGGCGTTGCGCTCGGTCACCTGGCGCGCCAGCAGCGAGTAGTGGCGCGCAAACAGCGCCCGCACGCTGCCCAGGTCAGCGAGCCTGCGCACCAGGGCGATCAGCAGGCGCTGGCCCTCGCTGATCGGGTCTGGCGCCAGCACGCAGTCCAGCAGCGCTTCGATGCGCTGCGTGCGGCCTTCAAGCTGGTCGAGTTCGAACACGATGTTGACCGACACGCCGTAGGCCTCCAGGTGCGGCAGGACGCTGGCGGCAGCGCGGCGGCAGGCGTCCAGCAGTGCGCGCAGGTAGGCGGCCTCGCGCAAGGCGTCGTCGCCGCGGCCGTCCAGCACAGCCTGCCGCACGGCGGCAGCGGCCGGTGTGATCTGGCGGAAGGGTTCGGACTGCAGCAGTTCGGCGTCCATGCGCTGGCGCAGCGCCGGTGTGTAGCCCGCCGCGTGCAGGCCGCTGATGAGGATGGTGATGGCGTCGAGCTGGATGTTGCGTGTCGCTTCCGCGCCCGGGCCCACGAGCGCCGCCGCACGCGCCAGGGTGGGCGTGTCAATGGCCTCCAGCCAGGTGGCATCTTCGGGCTCGAACAGCAGCACGAAGAGGGCCGCCAGATCGCGTGTGTCGGGCGTGCCGGGCAGCAGCCGGGTCTGCAGCCGCGTCACCAGTTCGCTGGCGAAGGACAGGCGCGCGCCGAAGCCCAGATCGGCGTAGAGCGACGCGGCGTCGATGTCGCGCCAGAAGGCCTGCGCCAGGGCTTGCACGCGGCCGCGCAGGCCGTCCTGGCGTTGCAGCTGATTCAGCAAATGGCGCAGGCGCAGAGCGGGCAGCGGCGTGCGGTCTTCAGTCTCGACAAGGCCTTCGGCCGCTACCGATGCCCGCGGCGCGTGGCGCAGCCACTCCACCAGCCGCACCAGCCACAGGTGGCGTTCGGCCTGGCTGGACTTCGGGTCGGCCGCGTTGATCAGCGCGGTAAGGTCCCAGGGGGTACGCATCAAGGGGTGCGCATCAGGGTGCGCGCATCAGGGTGCGCAGTCGGTGCCCGGCGCCACCGCGTCACGCGCCCCTGCGCGTGGGCTTGCGTTCAGTGCAATGCGCCCGGGTAGACCAGCGCAAATTCCGGCACTGGCGCATCAAAGGGGCGGGCGTCTTCTGTCATGCAGAAGAAGGTACCTTGCATTTCGCCAGTGGGTGTGTCGATGCGTGTCCAGCTGGAATATTCAAAGTGGTCACCCGGCTTCAGCAGCGGCTGGTGGCCTACAACCGCCAGGCCACGCACGTCTTCCCGTGCACCTTCGGCGTTGGTCACCACCCAGTGGCGCGCCACCAGTTGCGCCGTGATGTCGCCGGTGTTGCGGATGCTGACGGTGTAGGCAAAGGCAAAAGGGCCTTCGGGCGGTTGCGACTGGTCGGGCAGATACTGCACGCGCACTTCACAGGTGAATTCGGGCTTGGCCATGCCTGCCATTCTAGGTTCGCACCTTGAACTGCCCCGATCCTAGAATAAGTAGATGAGCATCTACCGCATCGCCCCCAGCATCCTTTCCGCTGACTTTGCCCGTCTGGGCGAAGAGGTGAAGAGCGTCATCGAAGCCGGCGCCGACTGGATCCATTTCGACGTCATGGACAACCATTACGTGCCCAACCTGAGCTTCGGCCCGATGGTCTGCCAGGCACTGCGCAAGCACAGCAGCGTGCCCATCGACGTGCACCTGATGGTGCAGCCCGTGGACGCGCTGGCTCAAGCCTTCGCCAGGGCCGGTGCCGACCTGGTGAGCTTCCACCCCGACGCCAGCCTGCATGTGGACCGCACGCTGCAAGTCATCAAGGCCGAAGGCTGCAAGGCTGGCCTCGTGTTCAACCCGGCAGCGCCCCTGGACGTGCTGGACTGGGTCATCGACAAGGTGGACCTGATCCTGATCATGAGCGTCAACCCCGGCTTCGGCGGCCAGAGCTTCATCGACAGCGCGCTGCGCAAGGTGGAAGCGGCGCGCAAACGCATCGACGCCACGGGGCGCGACATCCGGCTGGAAGTGGACGGCGGCATCAAGGTAGACAACATCCGCCGCGTGGCCGATGCGGGTGCCGACACCTTCGTGGCGGGCAGCGCGATCTTCGGGGCTGCCGACTACCGGTCCGTGATTGACGCGATGCGGCGCGAGCTCAGCTGACCCTGTCAATCCGCCTCGCCAGCACCACGCTCGTCGTCGTCTTCAGCACGCCGGCAAACGCCCCGATCTCGTCCAGCAGCGCGTCCAGCCGCGCCGTCGATTCGGCGCGCAGCAGTGCCAGGTAGTCGAACTCGCCGCTGACGGAACAGAGCTGCCGCAGTTCAGGCAGCGTCGCCAGGCGCTGTGTCACCAGCAGCGCCGATTTGGGCTCGGTGGTGATGCCGACGTAAGCCTCCACGCCGCGCTCGCTTTCGCCTTGCCCCAGCCGCACCGTGTAGCCGACGATGACCGACTGTTTCTCCAGCCGCGTCAGCCGCGCCAGCACGGTGGTGCGGGCCACGCCCAGCCGGCGCGCCAGGTCGGCAGCGCTGGTGCGGGCATCGGCCTGCAGCAGGGCAATCAGGCGGCGGTCCAGGTCGTCAAGCAGCATGGGTTGGGGGCGAAATCGGGTGGGGGTTTGGCGGAGTTTCGCCATTCCGCGAAACGGGCGATTGTCACCTTCACACCTGCACGGCAACATCGGCGTCAGCACTGGCCCGCGATTGCACTACAGTCGGGTCTGAAACCGAAGTCACCACAGAGTGCCGCAACACGGTTCGAGCAGGGAGCGACGTCCGAATCCATGAGGCGACGCATGAAATTCCGCACAGTCACCATTTTCAGCGGCCACACCTTTGAGGTGCCGCAAAGCATCCAGCGCATCGACCACCGGGCCACGCACGGTTGGCAGTTGCGTTACGGCGGCACCAAACTCTATTCCGACCACACCCCTGATGGCAGCGGCGCTGCAGAGTCCATGCGCCTGGCCACCAAGGAATTGCTCAAGCGCATGGCGTCGTTGCCCGCGCCTTCGCTGCTGCAGCGGGGCCCCAGCGCCAACAAGAGCAGTGACTTGCCGGTGGGCATTTCTGGCCCCGTCGTGCGCCAGCGCCGCGGCAGCGCACTGCGCGACTGCAGCCTGGCGGTGCTGATTCCGCGCTTTGGTGAAAAACCGCAGCGCCGCAGCATCTACATCGGCACCGAAAACACCTACACCGTGGCACGTTTCAAGGCGGCGCTGGCAAGGGCCATCGAAATGCGCTCTGAAGCCGTCGCGGCCTACGAACGCGACAGCACCAAAGACAAGCGCGCCCAAGCGCGCGAGCACAAGAAGCAGCTCAAGGCTGCTGCGGGCTGAACGCCTGACGGCTGTTTCGTCGAATCGACTTGTCGATTCGACGGAACTCGAATCCGTTTCGACGGATGTCAGCTTTCTTTCGACGTGAACGCTGCCTAGACTGGCGGGCACCCTGGTTCACGACGAAAGCTCATCATGCGCATCACCCTGCTTGGCGCCGGCCACATCGGCCAGACCATTGCCCGCCTCTTGGCCCACAGCGGCGACTATGAAGTGACCGTGGTGGACCGCAGCGCGGCGGCGCTGGACAAGCTGGCCGGGCAACCGGTGCAGACCCGCGTCGCCGAAACGGCAGACCCTGCCACCTTGCTCACGGTTCTGCGCGGCCAACAGGCCGTCATCAACGCACTGCCCTACCACTTGGCCACCACCGCCGCCACGGCGGCGCGCAAAGCCGGCGTGCACTACTTCGACTTGACCGAGGACGTGGCCGCCACCCGCACCATCAAAGCGTTAGCCGACGGTGCACCCACGGCCTTCATGCCGCAGTGCGGCCTGGCGCCGGGCTTCATCGGCATCGTGGCGCACCACCTGGCCGAAGGCTTCGACACGTTGCATGAAGTGAAGATGCGCGTGGGTGCCTTGCCGGCCTTCCCCACCAACAGCCTGAAATACAACCTGACCTGGAGCGTGGACGGCCTGATCAACGAGTACTGCCACCCCTGTGAAGCGATTCGCGGTGGCCGCAACATCGAAGTGCAGGCGCTGGAAGGGCTGGAACACTTCAGCCTCGACGGCACCGAATACGAAGCCTTCAACACCAGCGGCGGCCTGGGCACGCTGTGCGAAACCCTGGCTGGCCGCGTGCAGACGCTCGACTACAAAAGCGTGCGTTATCCCGGCCACCGCGACCTGATGAAACTGCTGCTGGAAGAGCTGCAGCTGAACCAGGACACCGAGACGCTGAAGGCCATCATGAGGAAGAGCATTCCCAGCACGATGCAGGATGTGGTGCTGGTGTTCGTCACCGTCAGCGGCCTGCGCGACGGCAGCCTGGTGCAGGAAGTGTTTGCGCGCAAGATATTCGCTGACCGCAGCGAGGCCGCGCCACTGTCGGCGATCCAGATCACCACCGCAGCCGGCATTTGCGCGGCGGTGGACCTGTTCCGCGAAGGGCAGTTGCCGCAACGCGGTTTTGTGCGCCAGGAACAGGTCGCGCTGCCGGCCTTCCTGGCCAACCGCTTCGGCATGGCCTACCAGCAGAGCCGGCAGGTTGAGAGCATTGGCTGATCTGCGTCAGGCTGCCGATCAAGGTGCGCTGCGCGGCGCCGCCTGCAGAAACTGCGCAAGGCGCTCTTTCCAGAAGCGCGCCATGCCCGTGGTGCCATGGCCGCGCGTGTCGGCGCTGGCGGGAATGAGGTGCAGCGCGCTGCCCTTCACGCGCACCATGTCGCGTTCCATGGTGCCCAGCTCCGGCGGGTTGCGTTCATCGTCGGCGGCGTTGATGGCCAGCAAGGCCGCGCGGATGCGCTCAAGACCCGGCGCCGCGTTGTAGTCGCGTGATGCGTCCCACTGGTACACGAAATCATTGGCGTCGGCGGTGAAGGGCGCACTCAAGCGTTCATCCACCAACTTGTCGGCCGCTTCGCGTGAAGGCGCGGCCTTGTAGTACCACTGTGTGCCGCCGTTGGTGGCGAAATTGAAGAACTGGGCCGCCATCTTCATGCCGCGCGGCTGCGCGCTGTAGTTGCCGCCTTGATAGTCAGGGTCCTGGCGGACGGCTTCCACCAGCATACGCCGCAGCACCCAGTTGCGCGCCGACATTTCGCCCGCTTGCGACGCCATGGGCACCAGCGCGTCCATGAAGCCCGGGTACTTCACACCCCACAGCCAGGTGTGCATGCCGCCCATTGAATTGCCGATCACCAGGCGCAGGTGCTTGAGCCCCAGGCCTTCGGTCACCAGGCGGTACTGCGCCAGCACCATGTCGTCGTAGTTGTAGCGCGGGAAGCGGCCACGCAGGCCGTCGCTGGGCTTGGTGGATTGCCCGGCACCCAAGGCGTCGGGCACGATGATGAAGTAGCGAGTCGCGTCCAGCGGCTGGCCCGGGCCGAAGAGCTCGCCCGCGAAAGCGGGGTTGAGCATCGACGCTGCAGAGCCTGCGGTGCCGTGCAGCACCAGCACGGGCTCACCCGCTGGGTTGCCGATGGTGGTGTAGGCAAGCTTCACCTCCGGCAGCGTGTCGCCGGTGTGGAACTTGAAGTCGCGGGCGGTCCAGCTCGACTGTTTTGGTGCCGGGTAGTCCGCAGCAGGCGCGGCACCGGCAAGGCAGAGCGTCAGGGCGGCCAGCCCTGCACGCCAGCGGAGGGCGAAAGATTTCATGGGTTTGTCTCCATCGGGGTTCTTTTGGGCTGCACCGAGAATAGCCCGATGCCAGGCAAACGTCCCATACCGCTCAGCGCAGAAACGCTGTGGAAGATTGACCGCATCGGTGCCGTTTCTTTGGCGCCAGACGGTCAGCGCGCGGTTTGTTCAGTGACGGGTTTTGATGCCACGAAGAACGAAAGTCGCAGCGCGCTGTGGCTGCTGGACACCACTGGCGTTGCCGCTCCGCGCCAGCTCACACGATGCGGCGCCAAGGACGGGCAGCCCGCGTGGTCACCGCGTGGTGACCGCATCGCCTTCGTGGCAAAGCGCGAACAGGGCGGCAAGAAGGACGAGACAGCGCAGCTTTATCTGATTGCGCCCGATGGCGGCGAGGCCACGCGCGCCAGTGACTTCGGCCCCGGCATCGAGTCCTTCAAATGGCTGCCCGACGGCAAACGCATTGTCTTTACGGCCTGGGTCTGGCCCCACTTGAAGACCGCCGCAGCGCAATGCCGGCAGCACAAGCAGTGGAAGGCGCGCAAGGAAACCGGCTACGTCACAGCCCAAGCTTTCTACCGCTACTGGGACCACTTCGTGCCGATGGGCCGGGTGCTGCACTTGCTGCTGCTGGACGTTGCCAGCGGCCGCATCACCGACCTCTTTGCCGGCACTCGCCTGGAGCTGCCGCGCGTGGACGAAGGCAGCGCGGGTTACGACCTGCGGCCGGATGGCAAGGCAATTGCCTTTGTGCACGACCCCGCCGCCGTGCCGCGACTGGGCAACCCGCTGGCGCTGGTGGAAATGGATCTCAAAACGCGCCGCGTCAAGACCTTGGCACAGGACGCCGCGTGGGACTTCGGCGGCCCGCGCTACAGCCCGGATGGGCAACAACTGGCTGCCGTGGCCGCGCACGTCGGCCAGGTGCACACGGCACACAGCCAACTGGTGCTGTTGGACTTGCAAAAACCCCGCCGGCCGTGGCGTGTGCTGGCAGCGCAGTGGCTGGGTTCGGTGGACGCATCACTGCGCTGGACGACGGATGGCCGCGCCCTCCATTTCACGGCGGAAGAGCGTGGCCGTTGCCACGTGTGGTGGCATGACATCCACAGTGGCAGCACCCAGGTCGCACACGCCGGCGGCTGGGTGCAAGGCTTCGACCTGGCGGCCGGTGTGCTGCTGGTGGCCGCCGACAGCGCGCGGCACCCGGTGCGCGTCCACGCCCGCTGCGGCACACAGCAGCCGCAGCGGGTGGAGTCGTTCAACGACGCGCTGCTGGCGCAGGTCGAACTGGGCGAGGTGAAAGAAGTCGCCGTGCGCGGGGCACTTGGCGATGAGGTGCAAATGTGGCTGACCTTCCCACCCGCCTTCAACCCCAAGCACAAGCACCCTGTCACGCACCTCATCCATGGCGGCCCGCATGCGGCGGCGGGCGACACCTTCGGCTACCGCTGGAATCCCCACGTTTTTGCAAGCCGCGGCCACGTCATCGCGCAAGTCAACTTCCACGGCTCGACTGGCTTCGGCCACGCTTTCAAGCACAGCCTCATCGGCCGCCAGGGTGAACTGGAATTGCAGGACATCGAAGCCGGCACCGACTGGTTGCTGACGCAACGGTGGGCTGACAAGAACCGCGTCTTCGCCACTGGCGGCAGCTACGGCGGCTTCCTGGTGGCGTGGATGAACGGGCACGTGCCTGCATGGCCGGTGGGACGCTACCGGGCCTACATCTGCCACGCCGGCGTCTTTGACCGCGTGGCCACCTTCAGCGCCGATTCGTACCCGGTGCGCCCCAAGGACCTGGCCGCCAACTACTGGCAAGACCTGCCGCGTGTGCTGGCGCAGAGCCCCGCCACCTTTGCGGGCGCCATGAACACACCCACACTCGTGATCCACGGCGCGCAGGACTACCGCGTGCCCGACTGCAACGGCCTGGCGTACTACAACACGCTGAAAGCGCGCGGCGTTGACGCCCGGCTGCTGTGGTTTGCGGATGAAAACCACTGGGTGCTTCAACCCCAGAACTCGCTGCTCTGGTACCGCGAATTCATGGCCTGGCTGGACGCGCACAGCGGCGCCCCGCGCAAGGTGTCTGCACGGTGAGCCTGGACTTCGACGCCGCCATCATCGACCTCGACGGCACGATGATCGACACCGCAGCTGACTTCGATGTGGCACTGACACGCACGCTCGCCGACCTGGGCCACGCGCCAGTCAGCCGCAGCTTCATCCTGCGCACGGTGGGGAAGGGGTCCGAGCATCTGATCCGCAGCACGCTGGCCGCAGCCGGCGCGCCCGATTCGCTGTTTGATCGGGCCTGGGCGCGCTACCAGCACCACTATCTGGCCATCAACGGCCAGTTTGCGGCTGTCTATCCGGGTGTGGTTGAAGGCTTGCAAGCCCTGCGCGCAGCCGGCTTGCGGCTGGCCTGCCTGACCAACAAACCCACCGCTTTCGCGAGGCCGCTGTTGGCGTGCAAAGGGCTGGACGGCTTCTTCGACCACAGCTTTGGCGGTGATGCCTTTGCGCGCAAGAAGCCTGACCCGCTGCCGCTGCTGAAAACCTGCCAAGCCTTGGGCACCGCGCCCGCGCGCACGCTGATGGTGGGCGACAGCAGCAACGACGCCGCCGCAGCCCGCGCCGCCGGCTGCCCGGTGGTGCTGGTCAGCTACGGCTACAACCATGGTGAGCCGGTGGCCACGGCCGCGCCCGATGCCATCGTCGACCGGCTGGACCAGATCGCTGCGCTGTTGCTGCGCCGCGCGTTGCTGAAGCCCGCATGACGCCCGAGCTGCTGCAAATCGGCCTGCTGGCGCTGGAGCGCCTGCGCGGCGAAATCGACGACGCCGTGCTCGACCTGGCCCAGTCTGCACTGCGCGAACGCATCCACCTGCTGCGCAGCGGCACCATGCCTGAACAGCGCCTGCGGCAAGTGACGGTGCTGTTTGTGGATGTGGTGGGTTCCACCGCGCTGGGCGGCAAGCTCGAGCCTGAAGACATCCACCTCGTGATGGACACCGCGCTGGCGCGCTTCACCGACATCGTCGATCGGCATAACGGCCGGGTGTTGCAGTATGCGGGCGACAGCCTGCTGGCCGCTTTCGGCACCCACGAAGTGCGCGAAGACGATGCAGAAAACGCGGTGCTGGCGGGCCTCTTCATCGTCAGCGAAGCCCGCCTGCAGGCCGACCGCGTGCGGCGCGAACACGGCCACCCGGGCTTCAACGTGCGCGTGGGCCTGCACACCGGGCCGGTGCTGCTGGGCGGTGGCGTGGACGCCGAAGGCACCATCCGCGGCGCCACTGTCAACATGGCCGCGCGCATGGAGCAGGCGGCGCCACCCGGCACGGTGCGCATCAGCGCAGCCACGCAGCGCCTGGTGGCGGGGCAGTTTGAACTGCATGAGCAGCCGCCGCTTCAGGTCAAGGGCCATGCAGACGCGCTGCGCACCTGGCTCGTGCAGCGCCGCCTGCACGGCGCGGCGTCGGCGCAGCGCGGCGTGGCAGGGCTGCAGACGCCGCTGATCGGCCGCGAAGCTGCCGTTGCCGCGCTGCAGCAGGCCTGGCGGCAGTTGCACGGCGAAAGTGGCGAAAGTGGGAATGAGGCCGGCGGGGCCGGCGGGGCCGCGTGGGCATCCACGGCGACCGTGGCGCCAGTGGCGCCAGTGGCGACCGTGGCGACCGTGGCCTTGATGGGCGACGCCGGTCTTGGCAAGAGCCGCGTTCTCAGCCAGTGGCAATCGTGGGCGCTGTCCCAACCGCAGCGCGCGCTGTGGCTGCAGGCGCAGGGCCGTCCGCAGCAGGAACGCGTGCCCTACGCCACGCTGCGCGACCTGATCGGCGACGCGCTGGTGCTGCCCGACAGCGACACCCCGGCGCTGGCGCGAGAACGCTTCACAGCCAGCGTCGCACCCTGGCTGCACGGCGCGCTGGATGCTGAAGCGGCCGTGGCCGAAGCGCAAGTGCTGGGCCATCTGCTGGGCTTCAATTTCAGCGACAGCCCGCACGTGCGCGGCATTGCGCAACAGGGCGCACAGATCCGCCAGCGCGCGCTGCACACCGCCACCGTGCTGCTGGGCGCCATGGCTGTCAGCCGCGGCCTGCCACTGCTGCTGTGCCTGGACGACGCACACTGGGCCGACGACGCCAGCCTGGACTACATGCGCAGCCTGCCGGCACGCGACGTGGGCGTGCCCACCCTCGTGCTGCTGGCCGCGCGGCCCACGCTGCAAGAGCGGCGGCCGGGTGGCTTGGACCCCGCCCACACCTGTGTGCCGCTGTTGCCGCTGTCGGCGGCCGACAGCACGCTGCTGGCGCAAGCGCTGCTGGCACCGCTTCAGTTGCCGTCGCCGGCGCTGCAAGCGCTGCTGGTGCAGCGCGCTGACGGCAACCCATTTTTCATGGAAGAGCTGCTGCAAATGCTGCTGGACCAGGGCGTGCTGCACGCGGTGCCGGGTGAAAGCCTGCACTGGGTGCTGCAAGCAGACCGGCTTGCCCTGCAGGCCTTGCCGGCCACGCTGAGCGGCGTGCTGCAGGCGCGCCTGGGGGCGTTGCCGGCTGACGAGCGGCTGGCGTTGCAGCAGGCTGCCGTGCTCGGACCTGTCTTCTGGCAACCCACGCTGGCGGCGCTGGACGCCAGCGCGCCGCAGCACCTGCAGCCCTTGTGCCGGCGCGCGCTGCTGCAGTCGCGCGCCGGCACTGCAGCCAGTACGGCACCCAGCACGGCACCCAGCACCGCACCCGGCATGGCAAACGACGCGCTGGCCGAGTTCGCCTTTGCCCACACCCTGCTGCAGCAGGTGGCCTATGAACGGCTGCTGCGCCGCGACAAGCAGCCGCTCCACGGCGCTGCCGCGCGCTGGTACGCCGCGCTGACGACGGCCCGCGCGGCCGACTATCTGGGTTTGGCGGCAGACCACTTTGAACGCGCTGGCGAAGCGCAGCAGGCCGTGCGTTACAGCCTCTTGGCGGCAGAAGACCTGGCGCAGCGCTTCGCCCACGCCGCCGTGGTCGAACAAGCCAGCCGCGGCCTGGCGCTGCTGACCGGTGCGGCCGACGACGACATCGACACCCGCTGGCGCCTCTTGCTGCTGCGCCAGCGCGGCTTGCGTCTGGGCGGCCAGCCGCAGGCCCAGGCGCTGGACCTGCAGGCGCTGGCGGTCATCGCCACGCGCACCCAGAACCTGCAGCAACTGGCCATCGTCGCGCTGCGCCAGGCGGTTGCTGCCGACGAAACCGGGCACCCGCAGGAAGCGGCCGAATTGGCGCCGCACGCGCTGGCTGCGGCGCGCGCAGCGGCGGACACGGCCCTTGAACTGGCAAGTTATGCCGTCTGGGCCGGCTCGCTGCGGTCCAGCGGCCAGCACGCACAGGCCCGAACGGTGGCGGCAGAGGGCCTGGCGCGGGCGCGGGAGTGCAGCGACGCTTTTGCCGAGAGCGAATTGCTGGTGGTCGGTGCCGCCATTGCCACCGAGCAGGGCGACGGCACGGCAAGCGCCACGCTGCTGCGCCAGGCGTTGCGCATCCAGCAAGCGCGCGGTGACCGGTCGGGCGAGTGCATGAGCCGCGTCAACCTGGGCGCTGCCGCGCTGCAGCTGGGTGACTTTGCCGGCGCCGAGTCCGATTTGAAAGAGGCGCTGCGCCTGTCACGCCTGATCGGCAACCGCACCTTCGAGCTGACGAGCGTGATCAACCTGGCGACGACGCGGCTGGCGCTGTTGCGCGTGGCCGAAGCGTTGGCAGATGCCCGCGCGGCGGTGGCACTGGCCCAGTCCATCCGCAACCCGGAATACGAAGCCTTTGCCCACGTCACCCTGGGCTCGGTGCTGTTGGCGCAAGGCGATGCCGACGCCGCCCGCGCTGCGTGTGGTGCGTTCACGCAGGCCGAAACCCTGCTCGAAGGCCTGGGTCTTGGGCATCTGGGGATCGAGGCCGTGGCCTGGCGCGCGCGCTCGCATCTGCTGGCTGGCGCCGCCGAGGCTGCCGCCCGGGATGCAGAGGCGGTGCTCGCGCATCAGGCGCGCCACGGCCACTTCAACGGCACCGAGAAGCCGCACCTGATTCGGCTCATTTGCTATGAAGTGCTGCAAGCGGCGCAGGATTCGCGCGCTGCTGCGGCCTTGCAGGGCGCTTGGGCGGCACTGAGCGCAGACGCCGCAGCCATTGCCGACGAGCACGCGCGCAGCCGCTATCTGCAAGCCCACGACCACCACCGGGTGCTGCGCCAGATGGCGCAGCAGGCAGGTTTGTCAGACTGAGGCGCGGTGCCGGCGGCGCGTGACGCCAGCGAAGGCCGCTGCCACCAGCGCCAAGCCTGCAAGCGCGAGTGAGCCGGGTTCGGGCACGCCGTTGCCAATAGTGGCCGGCGCGTAGACGTAGATCGACACCCGGTCCACCGTCAGGCCGCGCATGCCGTAGAAATCAAGCACGCCCGGGGTCACGTCGGGGGCCGGGCCTTCGCTCAAGTCCCAGCGCAGGTAGTTCGGGGCCGCGACCGAGAAAGCTTCAGCCACCACGTCGTCGAACAGGTAGTAGGCGCTGAAGGGTTCGCGCAGGTAGGCGCCCCCGCCGATGGACGTTGATGCCCAGCGGCCTGACAGAGCCACCACGAAATGGCCGCGCAGTTCCTGCTGGAAGCGCAGGCCGCCGAAGAGGCTGCCGCCGTAGTCGAACACGCCGGTGGTGCTGCTCGCTCCGCCAATGCTCGTCTCCACCGTGGCGGTGCCCCAGACGTTGCTGGGGTGCGCGCCGCGGTAGGCCGACACGATGCTGTCCACGGCTGCCGAATCTTCACCGTAACTGAAGGCGCCAGCGCAGGCATCGGCGCCCATGTCGCCATTGGCGCAGGTGTGCACAGAGTCCACCGGTGTGACTGCAAAGCCGCCGTTGCCCAAACCGGTGGCGGTGACGGTGCGCTGCGCATGGGCGGGCAGCGCAGTGGCCATCCACGCTGCAAGGGCCAGCGCGCAAATTGGAAGGGACCGCGAAAGGGACCGCGAGAGTGAGCGCGAGAATGAGCGCGACACAAACCGCGACAGTGTCCTGCCGATCAACGGCAACTTGCAGTGCAACATCATTGTTAGCCTCCCTGGCCAGCGCGTGGACGTTTGAGGGTGGTCCTTGCAGCGCCCGGCGAATCTAAGCGGGGCACCGGCGTTTCGGCCCCCCTCACATGGGTGGGTATGGCAAGGCCGGCGGGCGGGTGGGCTGTGAACGCGATCAAGACGCGATCAAAACGCGACCGACCCGACCCTGCGCCGCGCAGCGGCCGCGCGCCCAGTCCCAAGAGCGAGTCTTTCAGGCCAGTCTCAGCGGGTGAATTGCCCAGTCAGACGCGGTCCAGCGCGGTGAAGAATTCAACAGGCCGCCAAGGGCAAACTGGTGCGACGAAACATAGGTTC
Source organism: Rubrivivax sp. (assembly GCA_031372005.1). Taxonomy (GTDB): domain Bacteria; phylum Pseudomonadota; class Gammaproteobacteria; order Burkholderiales; family Burkholderiaceae_C; genus Rubrivivax. Next base: position 3,526 of record JANMKK010000182.1, on the reverse strand, counting down.
GGGATTCGGATTTGCCAAACCGAAAGCCTGACGCCGCTGCGGCCTGGCAGCATCGGGGTGGCTGCTAGACTTGCCAAGTGAACGCTTCCCCACTGCACACCAAAGCCGTCCGCCGGCCGGGTCTCCGTGGCCTGGGCGCCTGGCCCTGGCGGCGCTTGCTCATTTGCGGTTGAGCTGCAACCAAGCTGCAACTGAGTTGCATCTGAGTTGTATTTGAGGGTGACTGGCCCCTTTCGTGGCCGCCCCGATGCTTAAGCCGTCCAGCGCCCACGCTGCGGCCCTTGTGTAGAGGTGTGAAACGTGATCACTGAACTTGAATTCCAGAGCCTGGCCAGCCAGGGTTACAACCGCATTCCGCTGATGGCGGAAGCCTTCGCCGACCTTGAAACGCCACTGTCGCTGTACCTCAAGTTGGCCGGTGGCGCCAAGCACAGCTTCTTGCTGGAAAGCGTGGTCGGCGGCGAGCGTTTCGGCCGCTATTCCTTCATCGGCCTGCCGGCGCGCACGTTGCTGCGCACCCGCGGCTTCAAGACCGAGGTCGTGACCGATGGCCAGGTGGTGGAGGTGTCTGAAGGCAACCCGCTCGACTTCATCGAGGCCTATCAAAAGCGTTTCAAGGTGGCATTGCGCCCCGGCATGCCGCGCTTCTGCGGCGGGCTGGCGGGCTACTTCGGCTACGACGCCGTGCGCTACATCGAACCCAAGCTGGCCGCGACCTGGAAGGAAGGTGGCATCGACACGCCCGACATCCTGTTGCTGCAGTGCGAAGAGCTGGCCGTCATCGACAACCTGTCGGGGCGCCTCTACCTGATCGTCTATGCCGACCCGTCGCGGCCCGAGGCCTATTTCAACGGCAAGAAACGATTGAGCGAGCTCGTGGACAAGCTGCGCTACAGCGTCAGCGCACCGGCCGTGAAGCGCGGCCCTTCGTATGCGGTGGAGCGCGACTTCAGCAAGGCCGACTACCTGGCGGCGGTGCTGAAGAGCAAGGAGTACATCGCCGCCGGCGACATGATGCAGGTGCAAATCGGCCAACGATTGAAGAAGAGATATACCGAAAGCCCGCTCAGCCTGTACCGCGCGCTGCGGTCGCTGAACCCGTCGCCCTACATGTACTTCTACGACATGGGCGACTTCCAGATCGTCGGTGCTTCACCCGAAATTCTGGTGCGGCAAGAGCACACGCTGGCTGGTAGCAAGGTGACGATCCGCCCGCTGGCTGGCACGCGCCCGCGCGGCGCCACGCCCGAGCTTGACAAGGTGCTGGAGCAGGAGCTGTCCACCGACCCCAAAGAGCGCGCCGAACACCTGATGCTGATCGACCTGGCGCGCAACGACATCGGCCGCATCGCGCAGACCGGCAGCGTCAAGGTCACGGAAGCGTTTGTCGTCGAGCGCTATTCGCACGTCATGCACTTGGTCAGCAACGTCGAAGGCCTGCTCAAACCAGGCACGAGCAACCTCGACGTGCTGCGCGCGACGTTTCCGGCCGGCACGCTGACCGGCGCGCCGAAGGTGCGTGCGATGGAACTCATCGACGAACTGGAACCCGTCAAGCGCGGCATCTACGGCGGCGCCTGCGGCTACTTGAGCTTTGCCGGCGACATGGACGTGGCCATCGCCATCCGCACCGGCATCGTCAAGGACAACACCCTGTACGTGCAGGCGGCGGCGGGGGTGGTGGCGGATTCAGTGCCCGAGATGGAGTGGAGAGAGACGGAGCACAAGGCGCGGGCGCTGATCCGTGCGGCGGAGCTGGTTGAGGAAGGGTTCTGACCCCCGTGTGTTGACATCGTCCACTTCGAGACCACGATGTGGATGCGACGGTCAACACAATGAATTGTGTCGGCGTGATGGGCAAGGGCATCGCCCTGCAGTTCAAGAACAAGTGGCCGGCCAACTTCACTGCATACGCCGCCTGCAAAGCCGGTCAGGGGCGTCCGGGCCGCATGCTTGTGTTCAACTCAGTCAGGCCGGTCAAACCGAACTTCATCATCAACTTCCCCACCAAAGATCACTGGCGCGGTTCGTCCAAGATCGAATTCATCCGCGATGGTTTGGTCGACTTGGTGGCGCAGTCGAGCGCTTGGGTATTCGTTCCATTGCGGTCCCACCCCTCGGATGCGGCAACGGGGCGTTGAACTGGGCGGATGTGCGTCCACTGATCGAAGGCACGTTCGAGGCCCTGCGTGATGTGGAAGTGCGGCTCTTCAAGCCTGCTGGTGCCCCTGACCCGAGGACAATCGAAGTGCGCACCAAGCGACCTCGCATGACCGCTGGGCGGGCGGCCATCGTGAAGGTGCTGGAACACCTACCGTGTGCCGAACTACGGGTGGCCGAAGATCGAGGCTCAGAAGCTCGCGTACTTTCTGCAGGAAACGGGTGGACTGCTGGGTCTGCCCTTCGTGAAGCACCACTGCGGGCCTTACTCGGACACGTTGCGCGACGCGCTGAACTGCATGGAAGGCCACTTCATTCGCCGCCTCGGCGACGGCGCTGTCGAGGCGGAGATCGAACCGACTGATGACGCGCTGGCAGGCTGAAGCCTTCATCGCCGATACGCAGCACTCGGTGACGCCCTGGCAGCGGATCATGCGTGGAACGATCGCAAGCGCCATCTGATGAAGCCCGAGCACATGCGCCGTGGAAGCGGCTTGGTGATGAGGACTGGCTGGTCGCCGAGCAGCAGCCTCAGGCAGCGTTGTGACGCGGCGATAATGCGGCGCATGTCTGCGATCCGTCCGATCACCGCAGCGCGCTCCGGTTGGCGTTGGCGCGAGCCATCAGCCTGATTACTCCTTTGTGCCCCAAGCGGGCGCTTGAAGTCCCCACTCAGAACGTCTCGCGCCGGCTTCGCCAGCGACAGAAAATGCGGGTATCCAAGCGGGTATCCAAGCGGGTACCAAGCGTGGATGTCCGGCAGAACATCCAACGAGATCGATAGATAGAGCGCACATGCTGCTGATGATCGACAACTACGACAGCTTCACCTTCAACCTGGTGCAGTACTTTGGTGAACTGGGGCAGGACGTGCGCGTGTTCCGCAACGACCAGATCACGGTCGAGGCCATGGCCGAGTTGAAGCCCGACCACCTGGTGTTGTCGCCGGGCCCGTGCTCACCGGCCGAGGCTGGCATCTGTGTTGAGGCCATCCGCCACTTTGCCGGCAAGGTGCCGCTGCTGGGCGTGTGCCTGGGGCACCAGGCCATCGGCGCGGCGCTGGGTGGCAAGGTGGTGCGCGCGCAGATGCAGATGCATGGCAAGGCCAGCACCATCCGCACGGATCAGCAGGGTGTGTTCCGTGGCCTGCCGGGGCAGTTCAGCGTCATCCGCTACCACTCGCTGGCGATCGACAAAGCTTCGCTGCCTGCGGATCTGCTGGTGTCGGCCACCTCGGAGGACGGCGAGATCATGGGCGTGCGGCACCGTGCGCTGGCGATCGAAGGGGTGCAGTTCCACCCCGAATCCATCTTGAGTGAACACGGGCACGCGTTGCTCAAGAACTTCCTGGAGCGGGCATGACTGC
>JANMKK010000140.1:0-4508 GCA_031372005.1 Rubrivivax sp. | reverse complement strand
AACTTCGGGCTGTCGCCCAGCGCCGCCACCAAACTGGGCTTGACACCATGCGGGATGCGGTCGTCATCACGGTGCAGCCAGGCTTGCGCCAGGCGCATCTGACGCAGGCGGGCGCCATCTGCCGTGCCCTGGGCCTTCAGGCGCGCCACTTCGCTGCCGGCAGCGCGCTTGAGTTCAGCCGCGTAGCGCGCCATGACTTCGTAGCGGTTGGTGATGATGGCGTCCAGCGTCTTGCCGTCGGCCACCGGGCGCACGCCGCCCAGTTCCAACTTGGGCACGGTCTTCTTGACCTTGGCGAGGCCGACCATTTCCATGCCGCGGATGTACATCCAGCCCACGTCAAACTCATACGGCTTTACCGAAAACTTGGCAGACGTGGGGTACGTGTGGTGGTTGTTGTGCAACTCTTCGCCGCCGATCAGCACGCCCCATGGCGACACATTCGTGGACGCGTCGGGGGACTCGAAATTGCGGTAACCCCACCAGTGACCCAGGCCATTGATGACGCCCGTGGCCCACCAGGGAATCCACACCATCTGCACTGCCCACACCGCCGCACCGATGGCGCCGAAAAGGGCCAGATTCAGGATCAGCATCAGGCCCACGCCCTGCCAGGTGAAGCGGCTATAGACGTTGCGCTCGACCCAGTCGTCAGGCGTGTTGTGGCCGTACTTCTGCAGCGTTTCAGGGTTGGTGGCTTCAACGCGGTAGAGCTCCACGCCGGTCAGCAGCAGTGCCTTGATGCCACGCGTCTGTGGGCTGTGCGGGTCTTCTTCGGTTTCGCACTTGGCGTGGTGTTTGCGGTGCACGGCCACGAATTCCTTCGTGATCATGCCGGTGGCCAGCCACAGCCAGCCGCGGAAGAAATGCGAGGGCACAGCGTGCAGGTCCAGCGCGCGGTGCGCTTGGGCGCGGTGCAAGAAAATGGTGACGGCCGAGATGGTGATGTGGGTCGTCACCAGCGTGTACAGCAGAACCTGCCACCATGACGCCGCAAGCAGGCCATGGGACAACCATTCCACAAGAGCGTCATGCGCCAGCCAAATTTGGTCCATCAGCGAAGATCCTCACACCAAAAAAAGTTACAACCCGATTGTAGGGGCGCAGGGGCCACGGCACTTGTGGTTAATGCCTAGAGATGCTGCCCCAGATCAGATTCAGCCGCTGAAATTCTGCGCCACTTGGCAGTAGATGAAGACACAAAGCGCGTTTTTCAACGCCTTTGCCAAACCGCTGCAAAAAAACCGTCGGTATGGTGCCGGTGCGGCCACAGACGCAGGAATGGGCCTGCAACCAGTGGGGCCGGGTCATCCACGCGCGCCGCCTCCAGCGCGGTGAGAGCCGGGACTGGCTCGAAGTCTGCCGCATGCGCCGCAGTGAACGCTTCGGCGACCTTTTCGTTTTCCACCGCCAGCAGGCTGCAGGTGGCATAGACCAGCCGGCCACCGGGTTTCAGCAACCGCGCGGCGCCGGCCAAAATGGCCGCCTGCTTCGCATGCAGCTCTTCCAGCGCCTTCGGGCCCTGGCGCCATTTCAAATCGGGGTTGCGGCGCAGCGTGCCCAGGCCTGAACATGGTGCGTCCACCAGCACGCGGTCAATCTTGCCGGCCAGGCGCTTGACGCGCTCGTCACGTTCGTGAGCGATCTGCGCCGGGTGGACGTTGGACAGCCCGCTGCGCGCGAGGCGCGGTTTCATCGACTCCAGCCGGTGGCCCGAGGTGTCAAAGGCGTACAGCCGCCCCGTGTTGCGCATGGCCGCGCCCAGCGCCAGCGTCATGCCGCCAGCGCCGGCGCAGAAGTCCACCACCATTTCTCCGCGCTTGGCGTCGGCCAGCAGCGCCAGCAGTTGGCTGCCTTCATCCTGCACCTCGACATGGCCACCCAAAAACAGCGGCAGCTTGTTCAGCGCCGGTTTGCCCTGGATGCGCAAACCCCAGGGCGAATGCGGCGTGGGCGTGGATTCGATGCCCGCTTCCAGCAGCGCGCGCTGCACGTCTTCGCGCTTGGCTTTAAGCATGTTGACGCGCAGATCCAGCGGCGCGGTGCGGGTCAGCTCTTCCACCAGCGGCCAGAACTCATCGCCCAACGCCTCACGCAGCGGGTTGGCCAGCCAGTCGGGCAGGTTGTGGCGCAGCTTTTCGGGCAGCAGGCTGCGGTCGATCTTGGCGACTTCGGCCAGCCAGGTCTGTTCTTGCGGGTTGAGCGCGCCGCGCAAAAAACCTTCGTTGCCCTGCCAGGCGAGGATCGCCAAACGGCGCTCGACGGGCCCTTCAGCGCCCTTGGCGGCCTGCGCCAGGTGCTGGTACAGCAAGCGCTGGCGCAGCACGGTGTAGGTGGTCTCGGCCAGGGTATGGCGTTCGCGCACGCCCAGGTCGCGGTGCTTGCGGAAGAACATCGACACCAGGCCGTCGGCGGCGGCGTCAAACTTGAGAACGGAGCGCAGCAGTTCGGTCGTGAGGTCTAGCAGGGCGTTGGGGTGCATCGGAGCGATTATCCTGTCCGACCCATGTCCCCACCTGACGACGACCTGCCCGCCCTGCCCCGGCCAGCGCTGGGCCACTATCGCCACTACAAGGGAGGCAACTACCGTTTGCTTGGCGTTGTCCGCCACAGCGAAACGCTGGAGCCGCTGGTGCTGTATCGGCCGCTGGACAGTGACGTGGGCGACTGGGTGCGGCCCTACGCCATGTTCTTTGAGGAAGTGGTGATAGCCGGCGTCAAGCAACCGCGCTTCAGGCGCACCGCTGACTAGATCAACACCTGCGACGCACCCTCGGTCTGCACCGCCAGCCCGTCCTGCAGCCGCAGCTTGCCTTCGACAAACCAGCGCACGCTTTGCGGGTAGATGACGTGCTCGGTGGCCAGCACGCGCGCCGCCAGCAAGTGCTCGTCATCCCCCGGCCGCACCGGCACCACGCTTTGCATGACGATGGGCCCATGGTCCAGCTCGGCCGTCACCAGGTGCACGGTGGCGCCTGCGGACTTGCAGCCGGCGGCCAGTGCGCGGCGGTGGGTGTGCAGCCCTGTGAAGGACGGCAACAAGGACGGGTGGATGTTGAGCAGCCGGCCTGCATAGCGCTGCACGAAGGCAGCGCCCAGGATGCGCATGAAGCCCGCCAGCACCACCAGGTCGGGCGCATGGCTGTCGATGACGCGCGCCAGTTCTGCATCGAAGGCGTCGCGCGACGGCTGTACTTTGTGATCCACCACGGCGGTGGCAATGCCGCGCACTGTGGCAAAGGCCAGGCCGCCGGCATCGGCGCGGTTGGCGATGACCGCCACCACCCGCGCCGGCCAACGCTCCTCGGCGCAACGCTGCACGATGGCTTCCATGTTGGAGCCGCGGCCGGAGATGAGGATGACGATGCGTTTGTGCACTTCCATGGCGGCCGGCAGTGTAGGCGCTGGCGGCCTGAGACAATCAACGCCGTCTTCACAGCGCTACCCACCCCATGCGATCGCGAGTTCTTTCCGGCATGCGCCCCACCGGTGCCATGCACCTGGGCCACTACCACGGCGCCCTGAAGAACTGGGTGCGCCTGCAGCACGAACACGAGTGCTTCTTCTTCGTCGCCGACTGGCATGCCCTGACCACGCACTACGAAGAGCGCGAGGTGATGGAACGTTACGTCTATGACATGGTGATCGACTGGCTCGCCGCCGGCGTGGACCCGGACCTGTGCACCCTCTTCATCCAGAGCCGCCTGCCGGAACACGCCGAGCTCTTCACGCTCCTGGCCATGGGCACGCCGCTGGGTTGGCTGGAACGCGTGCCGACCTACAAGGACCAGATCGAAAAGCTGAAAGACCGCGACCTGGCCACTTACGGCTTTCTGGGCTACCCGCTGCTGCAGGCGGCCGATATCCTGATCTACAAGGCCAACTACGTGCCGGTGGGTGAAGACCAGTCTTCGCACGTCGAACTCACGCGCGAAGTGGCGCGCCGGTTCAACAACCTCTACGGTCGCGCATCGAACGCCGAAGCGCAGATTGCGGCCGCCACCGCCAAGCTCAGCAAGGACGACGCGCGCTACATGGAGAAGCAGCGCAAGGCCTACGGCGAAACCGGCAGCGCCGAAGCGCTGGCCAAGGGCGAAGGCATCGTCAAGCGCGCAGCCACCACGGTCGCCGGCTGGACCGATGAAGACACCGAACTGCTGCTGGGCCACCTGAAAGGCGCGGGCAAGAGCATCCTGACCGAGCCGAAAGCGCTGCACACCGAAGTGCTGCGCCTGCCGGGCCTGGACGGCGTGAAGATGAGCAAGAGCTACGGCAACGCGGTGCTGATGCGCGACGAGCCGGCTGACGTGACGAAGAAGATCCGCGGCATGCTCACCGACCCTGCCCGCGCCCGCCGAACCGACCCCGGTGACCCCGACAAGTGCCCCGTCTGGCAGTTCCACAAGCTCTACAGCGACGCCGCCACGCAAGACTGGGTGGTCTTGGGCTGCACCACCGCAGGCATTGGCTGCCTGGAATGCAAGCAGCCGGTGATCGATGCGGTGATC
>JANMKK010000107.1:0-5696 GCA_031372005.1 Rubrivivax sp. | reverse complement strand
GCACGCTTGACGGCGTCGCGGACCTGATCCTTGTAGCGCCGAAGAAAGCGCTCGCGGTTGCCGATCGATTTGTTCTTGCCTGCCAGCCGGCGATCAATGATCTGTTGCATGCGCGAGCTCAGTGGTTCAGCTTGATTTGCGCACGCGCAGGTACCACTCGCACAGCAGCCGTACCTGCTTCGTCGTGTAGCCCTTGGCCACCATGCGCGTCACGAAGTCTTCGTGTTTCTTGGCTTCATCGGCACTCGCCTTGGCGTTGAAGCTGATCACTGGCAGCAGCTCTTCGGTGTTGGAGAACATCTTCTTCTCGATGACGGTGCGCAGCTTTTCATAGCTCGTCCACACCGGGTTGTTGCCCTGGTTGTTGGCGCGCGCGCGCAGCACGAAGTTGACGATCTCGTTGCGGAAGTCCTTCGGGTTGGCGATGCCGGCGGGCTTTTCGATTTTCTCCAACTCGGCGTTGAGCGACCCGCGGTCGAAGACTTCGCCGGTGTCGGTGTCGCGGTACTCGTGGTCCTGGATCCAGTAGTCGGCGTAGGTCACGTAACGGTCAAAGATGTTCTGGCCGTATTCGCTGTAGCTTTCCAGGTAAGCCGTTTGAATCTCTTTACCGATAAATTCCGCATAACGCGGCGCCAGCAGTTCCTTGATGAAACCGACGTACTTGTCTTCCAGTTCCTTGGCGAACTGTTCGCGTTCGATCTGCTGCTCCAGCACGTACATCAGGTGCACCGGGTTGGCAGCCAATTCGGCGCTGTCGAAGTTGAAGACCTTGCTGATGATCTTGTAGGCGAATCGCGTGCTGATGCCGTTCATGCCTTCATCGACACCGGCGTAGTCGCGGTATTCCTGAAAGCTCTTGGCACGCGGGTCGGTGTCTTTCAGGTTGTCGCCGTCATAGACCAGCATCTTGGAATAGAGCGACGAATTCTCGGGCTCCTTCAGGCGCGTGAGCACCGAAAACTGACTCATCATCTTCAGCGTGCCGGGCGCGCAGGTGGCGGCCGCCAACGACGAGTTCTTGAGCAACTTCTCGTAGATGTGGATCTCTTCACTCACGCGCAGGCAATACGGCACCTTGACGATGTAGATGCGGTCCAGGAAGGCTTCGTTGTTCTTGTTGTTGCGAAACGCTTTCCACTCACTTTCATTGCTATGCGCCAGGACGATGCCGTCGAATGGAATTGCACCAAAGCCTTCGGTGCCCTTGAAGTTGCCTTCCTGCGTGGCCGTCAGCAGCGGATGCAGCACCTTGATGGGCACCTTGAACATTTCCACAAATTCCAGCAAGCCCTGGTTGGCCAGGCACAACCCACCGCTGTAGCTGTAGGCGTCGGGGTCGTCCTGCGAAAAGCTCTCGAGCTTGCGGATATCGACCTTGCCCACCAGGCTGGAAATGTCCTGGTTGTTCTCGTCGCCCGGCTCGGTCTTGCTGATGCCCACCTGTTTGAGGATGCTGGGGTGGCGCTTGACGACCTTGAACTTGCGGATATCGCCGCCGTACTCTTCAAGCCGCTTCACCGCCCAGGGCGAAAGGATGCGGTTGAGATAGCGGCGCGGAATGCCGTATTCGCTTTCAAGGATCGGCCCGTCTTCCACGGTGTCGAACAGGCCCAGCGGTGACTCGTTCACCGGGCTGCCCTTGATGGCATAGAAGGGCACATCCTGCATCAGCTGTTTGAGCCGTTCTGCGATCGAACTCTTGCCCCCGCCCACGGGGCCCAGCAGGTAGAGGATCTGCTTCTTTTCTTCCAAGCCCTGTGCCGCATGGCGGAAGTACGAGACCACCTGCTCAATGGCGTCTTCCATGCCGTAGAACTCGGCGAAGGCCGGGTAGACCTTGATGACCTTGTTGGCAAACAGGCGCGACAGGCGCGGGTCGTTGCGTGTGTCTACGGTGGCCGGGTCGCCAATGGCCCTGAGCATGCGCTCAGCCGCAGTGGCATAGGCCAGGGGGTTGCGTTTGCATTCGGCGAGATAGTCCTCGAGCGAGATTTCTTCTTCGCGGGTGCGCTCGAATCGCGCGGCAAAGTTGCTGATCACATCCATGCGTGGTGCCTCCGGCAAAGGGCTCCAGCGCGAGGTGGGGAGGACAACCCTGCCCCTGACCGCGCCTGGGAAGTTCTGATGAAGTCCCGGCTGTACGGGCCCAGGCTTCATCAGAGCTTTCCGGCTATCGCTGACACGGTTGGTTTGCGTCAGCGACGGCGATGTGATGTCAGCATCGTTCATTCTGCGCCGCAGTTGCGCCGGATGAACGCTATGAAGACCGCCTAGTTTCGATCAAGCCATGATGCCGTGCGGTCCCTCACAGCTTGCCACAAGGCTCGATGACCTGCACCCCGCAAGCTCCGTGCCTGTGTGCTCAACGCGCCAGCATCCCGTGCGGCTGACGCAAAGCCGCACCGCGCTGGAGCGCTTCTTCCCGCGAATGGTTCCCGCCGCGCAAGTCCAGTGAGAAACTGCCCGCCATGAACCCACACCTGCTGTTGCTGGCGGTCTGCCAGGCGCTGTTTCTCACCAACAACGTGACCTTCATCGCCATCAACGGCCTGGTTGGTTTGTCGCTGGCGCCGCTGGGTTGGATGGCCACCTTGCCCGTCACGGGCTATGTCGTGGGCGCCGCGTTGTCGGCCATGCCGGTGGCCCGTCTGCAAGCCCGCGTGGGGCGCAAGAAGTCGTTCCAGGTGGGTTTGGCTGTGGCGATGGCGTCCGCCGCGCTGTGCGCGCTGGCCGTCAGCATCGGCAGCTTCTGGCTGCTGGTGGCGTCCACGCTGCTGGCGGGTTTCTACAGCGCCAATGGCGCGCTCTACCGCTTCGCCGGGGCTGAACTGGTGCAGCCCGCGTTCAAGGAACGCGCCTTGTCCTGGGTGCTGGCCGGTGGCGTGGCGGGCGCCTTTATCGGGCCCAACCTGGCCAGTGCCACGCGGGGCTGGCTGTCGGTGCCTTTTGCGGGGGCCTATCTGGCGCTGGTAGGCATTGCGCTCGTCAGCTTGGGCGTCATGTCCTGCATCCGCTTTCCAGCGCACTTGCCGCCCTTGCCGGGCGCCGCCAGAGGCAGGCCGCTGTCCGAACTGGCCCGGCAGCCGGGCTTCGTGGTGGCCATCATCGCGGCGGCTCTGGGCTACGGCGTGATGAACCTCCTGATGGCCGCCACACCCATCGCGATGCAGCAATGCAAGCACCCTTTCGACAGCGCCGCGCTGGTGCTTGAATGGCATGTGCTGGGCATGTTCGTGCCGAGCTTTTTCACCGGCAATCTGATCAAGCGCTTTGGCGCCTTGCCGGTCATGACGGTGGGCGCTTTGCTCAACATCGTGTGCGTGGCGGTGGCGCTGAGTGGCGTGGACTTGATGCAGTTCCTGGTGGCGCTGTTTGCGCTGGGTGTGGGTTGGAATTTTCTCTACACCGGCGGCAGCACCTTGCTGACGCAGAACTACCGGCCCGAAGAGAAGAACCGCGCCCAAGGCGTGATGGACACGTGCGTGTTCTGGACCATGGCGCTGAGTTCCTTTTCATCCGGCGCGCTCATCACCACGCAGGGTTGGACCTGGTTGAATGTGGGGTCGCTGCCGCCGATCTTGCTGGTGCTGTCGGCGCTGCTGTGGCTGGGCTTGCAGCGTCGGCGTTTGGCGGGGGCTGCCGGCGTCGAGTCCTGAGTTCAGCTTCAGTGCTCGCCAGCGCCAAGTTTTTCCAGCAGGCCGTTGAGTTCGTCGAGCGACCCAAAGGCGATGGCCACCTCGCCGGCTTCACCGCGTGATGTGCGACGCTTGACGCGAATGTCCACCGCTGCGGTGAGCACATCCGCAAGTCTCTCTTCAAGCCGCAGCAAGTCACGCGGCTTCGCCTTTGCCTTGAGCTTGGCGGGCGCGCTGTCCTCGCGGCCCGCGCGCGCCACCAGCCGTTCAGCTTCGCGCACGCTGAGCTTCCTGGCCGTGATCTGCTGCGCCGCCATCACCTGTTCAGCCGCCGGCAAACCCAGCAACGCGCGCGCGTGGCCCATGTCCAGGTCGCCAGCCAGCAGCATCTGCTGCACGGGGTCCGCCAGGTTCAAGAGCCGCAGCAGGTTGCTGGCCGCGCTGCGCGACCGGCCCACCGCCTGCGCGGCCTGTTCGTGCGTGAGCTTGAATTCGCTGACCAGGCGCTGCAGACCTTGCGCTTCTTCCAGCGGGTTCAGGTCTTCGCGCTGGATGTTTTCGATCAGCGCCATCACGGCGGCCGCTTCGTCGGCCACAGCCTTCACCAGCACCGGCACGGTGTCCAGCCCCGCCAGCTTGGCGGCGCGGAAGCGGCGTTCGCCGGCGATGATCTCGTAGCCGCCGCCGGCCACCGGCCGCACCAGGATCGGCTGCATCAGGCCTTGGCTCTTGATGCTCTCGGCCAGCTCATACAGCGAGCCTTCGTCCATGCGCGTGCGCGGCTGGTACTTGCCGGGGCGCAGTGCGCTCAGGCGCAGCGTGGTAGGCAGGCCGTCGCCTGCCGGGATTTCGCTGACTTTGGGGCCTAGCAGGGCTTCAAGGCCGAGGCCCAGGCCCTTGGGTTTTTTGGTGACCATGGGCGGATTGTGTCCGAGCAGCGTGGTCACCCTCTCGCACATCAAGCCGGGTTGCCGCCACGGCGGCGGCGCTGGCTGGCGGGGTAAAGCACTTCACGCTCCAGGTAGCGGCGAAATTTCTGCATTCGCGGGTCGGTGCGTTCGGGCATGTGAGCCAGGTACTGCACGACGCTGTCGGCGCGCAGCATCAGCACGCCGCGGTCGTCACGCCGCCACTGGCCCGACAGGCGCGCGGCCAGCACATCTTCGGCTTCCTTGCGGCCCAGCACGCGCAGGAGGCCCTGGCCGTCGATCCAGACGTGGCGGCCATCGTCTTCGATGTCGAGCGGGATGCCGCCAAAATTGTGGAAGCGGCCCTGGTCACGCGCCCAATACAGGCCGCGAATGAAGAGCACCGCGGCGTCCAGCAGGCGAACGCCGTAGAACGGAAACACCCAGGCGATGAAACCCACCACCGCCATCACCGCCAGCAACAACCCGAAGCCGACGCCCCACCAGTGCAGCAGCCCGGCCGCCAGAGCGATGGCCAAGCCCACGGCCACGGCGCGGGCGGCGGGCGACTTCATGGCCAGGCCTCTATCGCGTCTACCTTCATCAAGCGCTGCAGCCAGCGCAAGCCTTCGGGCCAGTCGCCCAGGCCCGACTCGCCGTTGATGTGGCCCTTGTCGCCCAGGCTCTGTGCTTCCGCACCCCAGTCCGCGGCCATAGCCAGCGCGCGCGGCGCGGCGCAGAACGGGTCATTGCTGCTGTAGACCACCACGGCGGGGAAGGGCAGCTTCTGGCGCGGAATAGCGCGCCAGGTGGACAACTGCGGCGGCATGTCGTCACGCGCCGTGTCCGGCGGCGCCACGAGCAGAGCGCCGGTGATATGCGCAGCATGCTGGCTGTGGGCGGCCCAGGCCGCCACCAGCTGGCAGCCCAGGCTGTGCGCCACCAACGCCGTAGGCCGTGGGTGGGCCAGCACGGCGGTATCCAGCTGCGCCAGCCAGTCGCCGCGGCGCGGCCAGTCCCAGTCAGCCTGCTGGACCCGCTCAAAGCGGTGCCGCGCTTCCCAGCGGCTTTGCCAATGTGCCGGGCCGGAGTTCTGCCAGCCAGGCAGGATCAAGACGCGTGGGGTGGCAGGCATTGCCCTTATCCTTGC
>JANMKK010000085.1:0-4638 GCA_031372005.1 Rubrivivax sp. | reverse complement strand
ATGCCGAAAGCGATGAAGGTGAAGGCAAACAGCATGGCGCCCACCGCGCTGGCCAGCCACGCCGAATAGCGCACCGGAAAGTAGGCGTTGATGCGGTGCAGCCACTCGTGCATGCAAGATCCTTTGGGCTGGGTTGGGGGGCGATGGTAGGCGTGGCATGGCGGCGATGCTGCCGCGAGTTAGCCGGTGATTCGCCAGCTTCTCTTGCACCAGCGCGGCATGTGCCTATGGTGCGTGGCGGCGCCGTTTGATCCTTCGACCCCGCACAAGAATTGACGCTGGGTGCATGCCGACGGCACCTTAAACTGCTTCGCTCCGAGACACGAGGCGGCGCATGCAGGGGCAGCTTTTCACGCAGGACTTTCTGCTCCACGGCATCCGCCAGACACCGCCCTTTCAGGCTTTGGCGGACGATGCCTTCAAAGCCTTCGTCGCTGAACTGCACGTCATCTTCAGCGGGCTGACGGCGCAGTCCACACTCAACGAAGCGCAGACCGAGAAGCAGGTCATCGAGCGCGTGCTGGTTCAACTGGGCTGGGGCGACGACTACCTGCCGCAGGTCAATCTGTCGCAGAAGCGCCGCGAAGACGTGCCCGACATCCTGCTCTTTGCCAATGCTGAAGCTCACGCCAAGGCGATGGCTGAGGTGCGCGACGACCGCCGCTACCGTCATGGCCTTGCCATCCTGGAAGCCAAGCGCTGGCTGCGGCCTCTGGACCGTGGCGACGGCAGCGAAGCCACCGATCCCGGCGCGCCGTCGTCGCAGATGCTGCGCTACCTGAGCCGCGCCGACGTGATGAGTGACCGCGCCGTGAAGTGGGGCGTGCTCACCAACGGCGGCACTTGGCGCCTGTACTGGCAAGACGCACGTTCGCGCGCCGAGGAGTTTCTGGAGCTGGACCTGGCAGCACTTCTGAGCGTGCCCGGCGTGCAGATTGAAGTGGATGGGCTTGAGCCCGCGCACGGCCTGCGTCTGTTCTTCCTGCTGTTCAATCGCGCGGCCTTTCTGACCCAGACCTGGGACGTGGAAGGCCGCAGCTTTCACGCCTATGCGCGCAATGAGGCAAGGGCCTACGAAGAAAAGGTGTCGCAGGACTTGGGCCGGCGTGTCTTCGACGACATCTTCCCCACGTTGGTGCACGCGCTGGCCGCAGGCGATTTGCAGTCGCAGAAAGAGAAGGTCGGCTACGGTCAGGCCGCGCGCCAGCGCTACACGGCTGCCTACCTGGACGAGGTGCGCGAAGCGACGTTGATCCTGCTGTACCGGCTGCTGTTCCTGTTCTACGCAGAAGACCGGCGGCTGCTGCCGGTGGATGACCCGGGCTATCGGGCTTACAGCGTGCGGCAGTTGCGTGAGCGCGTACGAGACGATGTGGATGCCGGGCGCACTTTCTCGGCTCGGTTGGGGAACCTCTGGCGCGACCTGCAGGGTGCATTCACGCTGATTGACCTCGGTGACGACACCATCGGCATGCCCGCCTACAACGGCGGCCTATTCAACCGCGGTCGCTCGCTGCTGCTTGAGCGAACCCGCGTGCCCGATGCGGTGCTCGCACCCATCATCGACGCCCTCTCCCGCCGCACCGAAGACCTGCTGCGCGGCTGGATCAACTACCGCGACCTGTCGGTGTCGCACCTGGGTGGCATCTACGAACGACTGCTGGAGTACAGCCTGACCCACGAAGTGCAGGCTGCCGACCTGCACTACTCGCCCGAAGTCGACCGCATCGTGGCCCGGCCGGCGAGCTTCGCACGCAAGGTCTCCGGCAGCTACTACACACACGACGACCTGGTGCGGCTGATCCTGCGCGAAAGCGTGGGCCTGCTGGTCAGCGAACGTGTGGCCGCGTTCGAGGGTCTGGTGGTGGGCTGGAAGAAGAAGGCGTCGCTCACGCCCCCCGAATGGGACCGGCTGGACGCTGCCGACCCGGCCAACGCCATTCTGGAGCTGAAGATCTGCGACCCCGCCATGGGCAGTGGCCACTTCCTGGTGGCGCTGGTGGATTTCATGGCCGACCGTGTGCTGGAAAGCGTGACGCTGGCGCAGCAAGCCGTGGCCGAGCAGCCTTGGGCCGCGCACCTGGTGGAGCGCGGCCGGCCGTGGGAAAGCCCGTTGCTGGCGCGCATGGCGCACATCCGCGCCAGCATCAAGGGCCAGGCGAAAGAGCATGGCTGGGCCGTCACCGACGCGCAGCTTGACGATCGCCACATCGTCCGCCGCATGGTGTTGAAGAAAAGCATCTTCGGCGTGGACAAGAACCTGATGGCGGTGGAGCTGGCCAAGACCGCGCTGTGGTTGCATACCTTCACCGTGGGCGCGCCGCTGAGCTTTCTGGACCACCACCTGAAGCACGGTGATTCACTGCACGGCGAAAGCCTGCCAGCGGTGCAAACCGGCTTGCAACAGTTGGGCATGTTGTTCCAGCAAGCGGAAATGCAGAGGTTGGAACGGGCTGCCAAGAACCTGACTGAGGTGGCCGACCTGACAGATGTTGACATTGCCGAAGCGCAATTGTCCAAACGCCTGGCCGAGGAAGCCGATGCGCAGGTGGCGCCGCTGCACGCATTGCTGGACTTCTGGCGCGCGATGCGCTGGCTGCAGCCCGGCTGGCCGCCAGCCACCAGTCGCAAGCTGAGCGCGTTGGGCGACGAAGCACTTCGTCTTGCCTTGGGCGAATTGCTGTCGCCGGTCCGCAACTTGGTGGCTACTCTGGGCGCTGGCAAGGTGGACGGCACCGGCGCTTCCTTCGACGCTTGCAATGCTTTGCTGCAACGCGTGCGTGCGCTTGCCCACCAAGAGAAATTCTTTCACTGGTGGACGGCTTTCCCCACCGCGTTTGCCGGCGCCAACCCTGGCTTTGACGCCGTCATCGGTAACCCGCCGTGGGACCGCATCAAGCTTCAAGAGGTGGAGTGGTTTGCAGAACGCGAACCCCACATTGCTGCGCAGCCCCGTGCGTCCGACCGCAAGGCCCTGATCGCTGCGCTTCAGAAGGAGCAGGCACCGCTGGCCGCTGAGTACGCGCTGACGGTGGCACGCACTGAGGCCAATGCCCGCGTGCTGAGCAAGACCGGCGACTACGCGCTGCTGGGTGGTGGCGACATCAATCTCTACAGCATCTTTGTCGAACGCGCGCAGTCCTTGGTGCAACCCGGTGGTGTAGTGGCTTTGCTGACCCCAAGTGGCATTGCGGCTGACAAGGGTGCCGCTGAGTTCTTCAAAAGCATCGCCACGACGGGTCGGCTTGGGGCCTTGTTCGACTTTGAAAATCGCAAGGTCTTCTTCGCCGACGTGCATGCGAGTTTCAAGTTCTGCGCATTGGTATTCGGTGGGGCCGCGCGCACGTTTGAACATACGCGGTGCGCTTTTTTTCTTCACGCGCTGGATGAGCTTTCCGAGCCCACGCGGACGCTCAAGCTGACTGCGGCCGATTTCGAGATGGTGAACCCCAATACGGGCGCAGCGCCCCTATTTCGCAATGCGCGCGACGGGAGGATCACTGTTGACATGTACCGCCGCAACCCCGTGCTGGTACGGCACGGTGACGTCGTTGCGTTGAACAAACGAAAGTTGAGTGCGAGAGTTTGGTCTGTGCAGTACGCGCGAATGTTCGACATGACCATGGACTCGGCGTGCTTCAAGAAGCCAGACGAGTTGATGGCGCAAGGATTCGTGAGGTCCGCGCAAAACCGGTGGGTCCGAAACGCAGCAGAAGCCTTGCCCCTCTACGAAGGCAAGATGGTGCAGGCCTACGATCATCGGGCCGCTGATGTGGTGGTGAATCTGGCAAACCTCAAGCGGGCGGCCCAGCAGGAATCTCTGTTGTCCGCCGAGAAGCAACGCCCTGATCGTTACCCCTCTCCGCAATATTGGGTCAATAGCGAAGACATTCCGGAAGCCCTTCGATTCGATTACTACCTGGCCTACAAGTCCGTTACTGCGCCGAGCAACATGCGAACGATGATCGGCGCGGTCATTCCCGCTTCGGGCGTTGGCAACAGCATGGCCATGCTGACTCCAGAAACCGATTCGGACATGCCGTACTCGCGGTGGCTCCCGCAACTGTTGGCCAACCTGAACTCAATGGCGTACGACTTTGCGCTGCGCCAGAAGGTACAGGGCCAAAACCTGAACTGGTTCATCATCGAGCAAAGTTGTGTGATCCCAGCAGCGCGCTTCGACGAGCCCTTGCCTTCCGCGTTCACCGCCGCCATGCGTGAAGCGGGCTTGATGAACGGCCACCACCGCCACCCCACCGTGGCCGACTTCGTGATCCCCCAAGTGCTGGCACTGAGCTACACCGCCCACGACCTGGCGCCATTCGCCCGTGACCTGGGCTATGTGGATGCGCAGGGAGCCGTCCTGCCACCCATCACCTGGGACGAAGAAGACCGCCGCGCCCGCATGGCTGCGCTTGACGCCTTGTTCTTCCACCTCTACGGCTTGGGCGAAGACGACGCCGCCTACATCCTGGACACATTCCCCATCGTGCGCCAGCAGGACATGGCGGCTTTCGGCCGCTACCGCACCCAGGACGATGTGCTCGCGCTGCTGCGTCTGTTCAAGGCCTGAAGAAGCGCAGCAACCGCGCAGCCGTGGCCTCGGGCTGCTCTTCCGGGATGTAGTGCCCGGACGCC
>JANMKK010000081.1:0-5554 GCA_031372005.1 Rubrivivax sp. | reverse complement strand
AGGCTGACCTCGCCCTTGTAGCGGCCGTCCACCACCACCATGGCACCGTGCGATTGCACCAGTTCGCCGTTGAGCTGGCTGACGTAGGGCGGGCCCCAGAAGATGGTGTCCTTGGGGTCGCGCGCCAGGTCTTGTTCGGCGCGCACCACGCCGGCCCGGCGCGGTGCGTTCAGCGCCTGCAGACTGGGCAGGCCCATGGTGGCCAGCATGCGCGGCGTGGCCACCCAGGGATAGCCGAAGCTGACGTTGTCGTCGCCGGCCACGAACCAGGTGGCCTCAAAACCGGGCGCGCGTTCATGCACCACGCGCGCCGCTTCAATGAAAAGCTGGGCCCGGCGCAGCCACAGCGCGTCGGGCGCACGGCCGTCGGTGGGCGCCCACCAGACCTGACCGAAGCGGTCGCGCAGCGCCGCGGGCGCGTCGTCCAGAGACCAGCCGTCGATGCCGCTTGGAGGCGCTGAATTTGCGGCCGACGCTGCGGGCGCTGCAACCCGGGGCACCAGCGCCGCCGCCAGGGCGCCGCCACCATCGGGCGGGTCAGTCCAGCGCGCCTGCAGCGTGCGGCTCAGGTCGTGCACGTGGTCCATCGCCGGACGCGCGACGGCCGCCAGTTCTTGGGCGCGTTCATCGGCGCGGCGCAGCAAGTCGCGTTCGGCGTCCCGCATGCGCTGCTGGTACTGCACCAGCGTCAGCACCACCAGCAAGGCCATCACCGGGACGAGCAGCCACCACACCAGGCTGCGCGCCGACCGCAACGTGGCAGCGCCGGCGGGGGCGATGTCGGTGATGGGTGAACCTTCGTGCTGCGCACGCCGGTATTCGCCTTTCGGGCGGCCGGGCAGGCTCATGCCTTCATGCAGTCAACCCGCAGGAGGCACGTACACGTAGCCCACGTTGCGCACGGTCTTCAGCACCTCAGGCTTGTCGGGGTTGCGCTCAATCTTGCGGCGCAGGCGCATCACGCGCAGGTCGATCGAGCGGTCAAACACATCCCAGCCGCGGTTGTGCGCCTGCTCCATGATCTGGTCGCGGTTCAGCGGCCGGTTGGGGTGGCGCGCAAACAAGGCCAGCAGGTCGAATTCAGCGGCGGTGATTTCGATTTCAGCGCCGTCGGCGGCGTAAAGCTTGCGCTGGTCGAGGTCCAGCAGGTGGTCGCCGAAAGGGACGTGGCGTGCGGCGCCGACACCCGCCGCCGACGCTGCCCCCGCCACTGCCACTGCCAACCTTTGCGAACGCCGCAGCACGGCGCGCACCCGGGCCAGCAGTTCACGCAGTTCGTAGGGTTTGCTCATGTAGTCGTCAGCGCCCAGTTCCAGGCCGACGATGCGGTCCACGGGTTCACCCGCCGTGGTCAGCATGACGATGGCCACCGCCGGGTGCGCTTCGCGCAGCCAGCGTGCCAGCGACAAGCCGTTTTCGCCCGGCATGTTGATGTCCAGCACCGCCAGATCGGGCCGCGCGGCGGAGATGCGTTCGCGCGCCTGCGCGGCGTCTGCGGCGGTGCTGACGGCAAAGCCATGGCGGCCGAAGTACTCGGCCAGCAGGCCGCGCAATTCGGGTTCGTCATCGACGACCAGCAAGGTCGGCGGTGTGGTTGTGGTCAGCGGGGTTGGCACGATGGCCTTGGGCGGGGCAGCGTCAGCACATTCGGGTAGATCATAGCGACGGGGTTCCGTAGCGCCCGGTGCTTGCGGCACCATGAAGCTCAGCCCCAGGCTTGAGAAAAGACCGGAGAGGGTTGCGGCTTCCATCCCCCAATGGTGGGATGCGTCGGTATCGGGCGTGAATCAGCATGACCCGCGCGCGGTTGCAAATGTTGCGGCGCCTGCCGCCCCCGGGGAACAAAACAAACACAACCGGTGGCACCTGGAAACTGTGGTGACACGTCGGTTGTGCACAGTACAGCGCATACCGAAGCACCGTGAACCCACACCACCAAGGTCTGAAGTCATGAACAGCATTGCACCCCGGGACATCTGGCGCAGCGAAGCCTTCGCTGAAGACCTTTTTGACGACAGCCCGCTGGGCAACACGCCGAAGCCGGGTGTGCAGGTACTCAGCAACACCCTGCTGTGCGCCCTGCCGGTGGCGGTGCTGGGTGGCGTGATGGCTTTCTTTCACACCATCGGCTGACCCGACTGAATCGAATCGTTCAACCGCTGGGTTCATCCGCTGGGTTCATCAGTTTTACAAAGAGACGCCGTCAAGGCGCAGGGCATTGGCTCAGGGCAACGTTGGCGCGACCAGGACTCCGCCCTGCGGGCGGGCACGGCTGGCACGTCGGACCCACCCTCTTTCAGATCACGGCCCGCTGACCAACACCCGCCCATAGAGCGCGGGCACCTCGAAGCGCAGCCCTTGCGCAGTGACCCTAACTGGCCCACCACCCAGCGCATCGCGCAGTTCACGCGGCGACCATCCATCGGGCAGATCTTGCAGCGCCAGCGTCACCGTCTGCACCGTCGCCGCGTTGTTGGTGGCGGTGATGGCCCAGGTGCTGCCAAGCCTTCGCGCCAGCACCACCACATGGTCATCGACGAAGAGCGGCGCGTCGATGCTGCCGCGCCGAAGCACCGGGTGGTCATGGCGCATGCGGATCAGCTTCTTGAAGTCCGCGAGCAAAGCCTCGTCGGGCTTGCCGCCCAGGTCAGCCCAGGGGTAGGTGGCGCGGTTGTAGGGGTCGTCGCCACCGGTCACGCCGACCTCGTCGCCGTAATAGACGCTGGGCGCGCCGGGGAAGATCATCTGGAAGAACAGCGCCAGCTTCAGCCGCTGCTTGGCCAGGGCGATGACGGCCTGGTCTTGGGTTGGACCGCGCGTGTCGTCGTGCCAGCCAAAGACGTGCAGCGCACGCGCCTGGTCGTGCGACGACAGCAGGTTCATCAGCGCATAGAAAGCCTGCGGCGGGTAGGCTTCACGCATCAGCTCAATCTGCCGGTACAGCACGGCCGCCTTGCCACCCGCCGCGTAGTCCTGCACCGTGTTGCGGAAGATGTAATTCATGGTGCTGTCGAACATGTCGCCCAGAAAGTACTTGCTGGCGTCGAACCAGGTTTCAGCCACCGTCAACGCGTCCGGCTTCTGCGCCTTGACAGCCTTGCGCCATTCACGCCAGAAGTCGTCAGGCACCCAGGGTGCCACGTCCATGCGCCAGCCACTGGCGCCGCGGTCCAGCCACAGCCGCGTCACCGAGTCGGGCGCGCCGTAGGCGAAGTCGCGCCAGGCCGGGCTGGCCTTGTCGAGTTCCGGCAGGTCCGTCACGCCGACCCAGCCCTTGAACTGCTTGTCGGGGTCTTTCTGTGCCGCGTCAAAGCGGTACCAGCTGGCGTAGGGCGATTCGGGCCGGGGCTTGCCGCCTTCAAAGGCGCCGCGTGAATTGAAGTTGCCGTAGCGGTTGAAATAGACCGAATCACTGCCGGTGTGGTTGAGGCTCGTGTCGGTGATGACGCGCATGCCACGCCGGGCGGCTTCCTGCGTCAGGCGTACGAAGTCCTCAACGCTGCCGAATGCGGGGTCGATGCTTTTGTAGTCGGCGGTGTCGTACTTGTGGTTGCTGGCAGCGCGGAACACCGGCGTCATGTAGATCGTGTTGGCGCCGAGGTCGCGGATGTAATCGAGCTTGTCGATGAGGCCGGCCAGGTCGCCGCCGAAGAAGTCGTTGTTGAAGACACTGTCGCTGTTGTCGCCACTGCCCGGTCGGTAGGGTTTGTCGAGCCAGTTCTTGTGCAGTTCCACCGTGTGCTGGTGGTACCTGTCGCGCCCCGGCTTCGGGTCGTTGCGCGGGTTGCCGTTGCGAAAGCGCTCGGGGAAAACGTAGTAATAGACGGTGTCGGGCGCCCAGTCGGGCACGGTGAAGTCGGCCGCAAACACGGTCTGGCGGAAGCGGCGCACGGTGCCTGCTGCGGCTGGCTTGTCCGCCACCGCACTGAGGCCACCACTGCCTTTTTCGCGTGTCCAGAAGACGGCGTCGGCGTTGTTCTGAACGACGAACAGGCGGCCGCTGATGCGGGCTTCAAACCAGTAGCCGTAAACCGCCACGTCGGCGAAGCGGTGGCTGGCGGTCCAGCGTTCGGTGATGACTGCGCCGGATGGGCCGGCTGCACCATGGGCGTTGACGGTCTTGTGCATTGGCAGGCGCGCCACCTCGGTGTAGGCCAGGACTTCCTGGTTGCCTTCAAGCAGGCGCTTTTCCACCACCAGGCTCAGGCTTTCGACACCGGCCGCTGCCGTCAGCGCAAAGTCGATCAGCGTGCCGGCGGGCACGGCACCGAAGGGCGCCTTGTGGGCGGCCGCGCGCGAATCGAATTGCAGGCTTAGCGCCACCGGGTCGGTGACGGCTGCGCTGCGCGGGTCGGCAAAGGTCTGCTCGCCGACGCTCAACTGCGGGCGGTTGCCGGCCCAGGCCAGTCGCAGCGTGTGTTCACCGCTGAAGGTGTGCACGAAGTTGCCGCCACCGATGCCGTCCACACCCACGGTGTTGGCGTCTTTCCAGGACGCGTCGGCTATTCTGAATTCGTGGCGGCCGCTGAGCTTGAGGTTGAGGTAGTACGCATCGCAACTGAACTGGAAGGCGTAGTCGTCCAGCGCAGCCCAGTTGTTGGGCGTGCCGCGCAGGAAGAGCGTGGTGGCACCGAGTGGTGGGCCGCCTTCGGCAGCAACGCAATCTTCGATCTGCAGGGCGGGTTTGGCGGCGTCGTCCATGGTCACGGTGAAGCGTTGGGTGCCGGCAAAGCGGCGTGTGATTTCGCTGCCGCGGCGTTGCAGGCGAATGGGGCCCGGGGCGCTGTCGGCAGAGCCAAAGTCAGCGTCGGCGCTCCAGCCTTCGTCGGCCACCTTGAAGCGGTGTTCGCCGCTCAGCGCAGTGACCAGTTCCCAGCGCGTGCAGGCCCAGGTGAAGCGCCGGTCTTCGGCAGCGGCCCAGCCGTTGAAGCTGCCGCGCAAGTACAAACTGCGGCCGGCCAGCGGGTCGGGTTTGCAGGTGGCCTGGGCGCAGGCGCTGCTGCTGCAGAGAAGCGCCAACCCGAAGAGTGCGAGCCTCTTGCTGAACATCTCATTGCACCCGCTTGTAGGCGCTGTAGCCACCACCGGGGCTCAACTCTGGCGTTAGCAGCAGCACCGCGCCGGCCGGCAACGTGACGTGCAAGAGGCCCGCGCTGAGCTTGACCCGCGTCTTGCCATCGAGCCGGTCCACCAGGTCCCACACGTTCATCAACTTGGAGTTGGCCAGCATCACCGTCTCCTGCACGTCAGCCTTTGAGGGGTTGGCAAGAACGATGACGGTGTCGCGAGCGCGGTCGGTGTGGCGCTCGAAGGCCAGCAGGCGCTGCGATGTCAGCACGCGGAAGTCGCCGACCCGCAGCGCGCGGTGGGCCTTGCGCAATTGCACCAGTTTCTTTGTCCAGGCCAACGTGGTGTTGTCGTCGCGCACCAGGTCCCAGCGCATCGGCGCGCGCATCTCGGGGTCGGGGACGCCGGTCATGCCGACTTCACTGCCGTAGTAGATGTTGGGCGCACCGGGCAGCGTGAATTGCAGCACCTGCGCCAGGCGGCGCTG
>JANMKK010000004.1:0-2937 GCA_031372005.1 Rubrivivax sp. | reverse complement strand
GCGCCGTCGATGGCGTCCCAGAGCTTGAGCATGTAGTTCAGGTCCCACTGCAGCTCAGCCGCGCTGCGGCCGATGCCGGCGGTGCGCGCGATCAGACTCATGCCCTTCGGGTAGTCGAGCTGTTCGAGGTTTTCCTTGAGTTCCTCGCGCTCTTCGCCTTCAATGCGGCGCGACACACCACCGCCACGCGGGTTGTTGGGCATCAGCACCAGATAGCGGCCGGCCAGGCTGACGAAGGTGGTCAGCGCCGCGCCCTTGTTGCCGCGCTCTTCTTTCTCAACCTGCACCAGCAGGTTGTCGCCTTCGCGCACCACGTCCTGGATGCGCGCGTTCTTGACGTCGGCGCCTTCGCGGAAGTAGACCTTGGAGATTTCCTTGAAGGGCAGGAAGCCGTGGCGGTCTTCGCCGTAGTCGACAAAACAAGCTTCGAGGCTGGGCTCGACGCGCGTGATCAGCGCCTTGTAGATGTTGCCCTTGCGCTGTTCGCGCCCTTCGATCTCGGTTTCGAAGTCGACGAGTTTTTGTCCGTCAACGATGGCCAGGCGGCGCTCTTCGGCCTGCGTGGCATTGATCAGCATGCGTTTCATGTGCACTCCGGTGCTGCGCCGACCCGATGGCGGGCGGCGCGGTCTTACACACGATGCACGAGAGACGGGAAGAACCGTTGACGCGAAATGCCCTGGACTGCGCGACCTGCGGCTACTGCCGTGGGTCTTGGGAGCGCAGCGTTGGCGCGTGCCGGCGGGCTTGTGTGGCAGCGGCTGCGTCCGTCAACCCGAAGCCTGGCCGCGGATCACGCGGCAAGGCTGCCGCCCCGGCCGCGCCGGCAATGTGCCGGGGCCTTGGGGTGCGGTGGTGGGTGGACGTGGACGGCATGAACTGCAACGACGTGCCTGCTTGGGCGGCACTCAGGGCGGCGGGTTTCGTCAGCGCTTTTGCGCAAGACAGCGGGCCGGCCTGAGAGCTTGAATTTTCGGGGCTTCGGCTAAAGCGAAGCGGGGTTCTGTCTCGACTCTCTGCCACCTGCTTTTGGGGCCCGCCTTGTCACTTGGGGACAAGGCCGACAGCGCCGCGTGCGGGTGTTGCATCACCTCTTGTGGCGGGCGCTTTTACCTTGCGCCTGCCTTTCCACGATACAGCCGCAGCCGCCCGCGTAAACTTGGGTAAATCAAGCACTTACAGCCTAAACGTGGAGTTGCGGAGTATAGCGGGCAAACAAAACGCCCCCCCCGGTCGCGGTCTGGACACGGCCGCAGTGGCCCCCATGGCAGTTCGCACGCTGACCGTGGACGCTGAATCCGCCGGCCAGCGGCTGGACAACTACCTGATCCGGCTGCTCAAGGGCGTGCCCAAGACCCATGTCTACCGCGTCATCCGCTCAGGGGAAGTGCGGGTCAACAAGGGCCGCGCGGGGGCCGACACGCGGGTAGCCGAAGGCGACCAGATTCGCGTGCCGCCAATGCGCCTGGCTGCGCCCAGCAGCGCGCCGCCAGCGCCGGCGCGAGAGTTCCCGGTTCTGCTGGAAGACGAACACCTGCTCGCAATCAGCAAGCCCGCTGGCGTGGCGGTGCACGGCGGCAGCGGTGTGAGCTTTGGCGTCATCGAGCAGTTGCGCCAGGCGCGGCCCGAGGCCAGGTTCCTGGAGCTGGTGCATCGGCTCGACAAGGAAACCTCGGGCGTCCTGCTGCTGGCCAAGAAGCGCAGCGCACTCACCGCGCTGCAAGACCAGTTTCGCGACCGCAACACTGGCAAGGTCTACGCCGCGCTGGTCTTCGGCGCCTGGCCGGCCAAGCTGAAGGTGATCGACCAGCCGCTGCACAAGACGCTGGACGCGGCCGGCGAACGCCACGTGCGCGTGGTGTCGCCGGCGCATGAAGACGGGCGGCGGTCAATCACGCTCGTGAAAGTGGCGCGCCGCTTCGCCGGTCTGACGCTGCTGGACGTGACGCTGAAAACCGGCCGCACGCACCAGATCCGTGTCCACCTGGCCTCCAGCGGCCACCCGATCGTTGGCGACCCGAAATACGGCGACTTTGCGCAGAACAAGGCCTTCGCCAAGGCGCGTGGTTTCGCGCGCATGTTCCTGCATGCGCGTGAACTGGCCTTTGACCACCCGGCCACGGGCGAACGCATCACGTTGGCCGCGCCCTTGCCTGCAGAGTGCCAGGCGCTTTGCGAGACACTTCCCACACCCTGACCCCCACGCGATCCATGGCCCGCAGTTTTGACCTCATCGTCTTTGATTGGGACGGCACGCTCTTCGACAGCACCATGCTCATCGTGCGCTGCATCCAGTCGGCCTGCCGCGACCTTGGCGTCACGGTGCCGAGTGACGCCGATGCCGCCTACGTCATCGGCCTCGGCCTGCACGACGCGCTGCAGCATGCCGTGCCGGGCCTGCCGCCCGAACGCTACCCGGAGCTGGGCGCCCGCTACCGCCACCACTACATCGCCAGCCAGCATGAACTGGTGCTGTTCCCCGGCACGCTTTCCATGCTGCAGGCGCTGAAAAGTCGCAACCATATTCTGGCCGTGGCCACCGGCAAGAACCGGCGCGGGCTTGATGACGCGCTGGCGCATTCCCAACTGCAGGGCATGTTCGACGCCACGCGCACGGCGGATGAAACCGCCGGCAAGCCAAACCCGCTGATGCTGCAGCAGCTGATGCAGGAACTGGGCGTGGCGGCGGAACGCACGCTGATGATAGGCGACACCACGCACGACCTGATGCTGGCGCGCAATGCCGGCACCGCGCGGGTCGCCGTCAGCTACGGTGCGCACGAGCCCGAGTCCTTTGCCGAACACGCGCCGCTCTTCATTGCCCACAGCACCGAAGAATTGCAGCGCTGGTTGCTGGCGCATGCTTGACCTGCCCGGCATGAAGGCGCCTGCCGCCGCGCCCGAACCGCTGTGTGCATCCACCGACCTCGCCGAACG
>JANMKK010000035.1:0-3536 GCA_031372005.1 Rubrivivax sp. | reverse complement strand
TCACTTGCCGACTCATCTGCCGCTTGACCTGCAGCGTCGCCTGGCCGCGCAAGGTGCCCGCGACACGGTTCGCCGCGCTCAGCCACATGCTCATGAACGGGTTCTTCTTCAACCAGGGATTTGACATCTCGATCCTTCGGTACTTTCCATCGCCTGCGGCGAACGCGAAGCACGAACCGCCAGCGCACGGTGAGTGCGGCGTGGCTCAGCGTTCTGCAGAAAGCCGGTCCGTGGGGGCGCTGCGTCGAGCGATCAAGTCAGCCGCGGCGCTGGCCAGCGCCCGCAGATGGTCCAGCTGCTCAGGCGCCAACTGCCTGGGTCGTGTGTCGCAGGCACAGAGCGTGCCGACGGTCTGGCCGCGCACGGTCAACCGGGCAGCGGCATAGAAGCGTATGAAGGGATCGCCCGACACCTTGGGGTGGCTCTGGAATTGCGGGTCTAGCAGCGTGTCTTCGACGACGATCAGGTCGTGTGTGCTGCTGAAGAAAACTTCGCAAAAGGACGTGACTGCAGGCGATTGCGATTGCGATTGCGTTTGCGTTTGCGTTTGCGTTTGCGTTTGCGTTTGCTGGATCCCAACACACGACTTGAACCAGTCGCGTTCGGCATCCAACAGATTCACCATCGTGATTGGAACGGCCAATGCAGTGGCCAGCAAGCGCGTGATGTCGTCGTAGGCGCGTTCCGGGCTCGAATCAAGAATCAGGGCCCGGCGCAATTCTGCCAGCCGCGAGGTATCGAGCCTCATGGTCTGCGATGCCATCGGCCACATTGCTTCGCAGGCTTGAGTGCGATCTTCATGCGGCGGCGCTGGCGTCGTCGCGGCGAATCAGGCTCATCTCGCCGTCCGCTTCCAGGTACATGCGCTTGACGGTGGCCAAGTCTTCGACACCCTCCTGTCGGATCTTCGCATTCAGCTCAGCGTCAGTAATGAGCTCTCGACGCATGTTCCTGCGCTGCAACTTTCCATCGCGAACCAGGCACAGGCGCGGCGGCGATGTGAGGCGCTGCATGATCGGGAAGTGGAAGCTCATGAAGTCGAGCATATAGCTCCAGAAGACGAGCGTGACGATGAGCACCATGCCGTCGGTAGCCGAGGTCGCGCTGCCGATCATGCTGTTCTGCGCGGCGTCGCCAAGGATCACCACGAACAGGAAGTCGCTGATGCCCAGCGACCCCACATCACGGCGCAAGATGAAGCGGAAGACGAGGTACAAAAACCAATACATCAGCGTGCCGCGCAGCACCAATTCCAGCGGTGACACGGTCAACGAGAAGATGCCTGCCAAGTCAATGTCGAAGATGTTCACTGGATGATTCGCCACCGGATGGTCGGCCTGCAAGGAACCTGCGGAGGGTGGGTTTCAAGCGCTGCCCAACCGGACGGAGCGACCTGCGCGGTCGACCAACATTAGCGTAATTCTCCGGCCCGGCTGGAGAGCTAGGACGGCAGCGCGTTGTCGCGTAGGACCGTTCGACCGTTCGACCGTTCGACCCGCAGGCCCGCTACAGCTTCTCGGGTTCCCCTGCGGCCTGGGGTGAAGTCGGCTGCCACTTCATCAAGCGCTTCTCCACCCGCCCCACCGCCGCGTCCAGCACCAGTGCAAACAGTGTCAGCACCACGATGCCGGCCATCACGGTGTTGATGTCGAAGGTGCCCTCGGCCTGCAAGATCAGGTAACCCACGCCTTGTGAAGAACCCAGGTATTCGCCCACCACCGCGCCCACAAAAGCCAGACCGACGCTGGTGTGCAGGCTGCTGAAGACCCAGCTGGTGGCGCTGGGCAGGTAGACGTGGCGCAGCAGCTGTTTGTTGCTGGCGCCCAGCATGCGCGCGTTGGCCAGGATCACCGGGCTGACTTCTTTCACGCCTTGGTAGACGTTGAAGAAGACGATGAAAAACACCAGCGTCACGCCGAGTGCGACCTTGCTGGCAATGCCAAGGCCAAACCAGACCGAAAAGATCGGCGCCAGGATGATGCGCGGCATGCTGTTGAGCGCTTTCACATAGGGCTCCAGCAGCGCGCTGGCCGTGGGGCTCAGCGCCAGCCACAGGCCGGCGGCCAGGCCCAGCACCGAGCCGAACCCGAAGGCAAGCAAGGTCTCGATCAGGGTGACGGCCAGGTGGCGGTAGATGTCGGCATCAACCACGAACCAGACCCAGATGCGCTGGGCCACCTTCAACGGCTCGCCAAAGAAAAACGAAGCCTGGCGGTCGTTGTCGAACATGAAATTGGGCAGCAAGCCGGGGCGCGTCATGGCGTACCAGAAACCCAGCAACAGCAGCAGCAGCGCGGCTTGCCACAGGCGCAGTCGCGTCCGGCTCATGCGGCCTTTCCTTTCACGTTGACCTGCAATTGCTGCGCGTAACCCTTCAGCACTTCGTCGCGCAGCACGGCCCAGATGGCGGCGTGCAGCTCGATGAAACGTGGCGTGGTCTTGATTTCGGCCACGTCGCGCGGGCGCGGGATGTCGATGCTGAATTCGCCGATCAGCCGCGCCGCCGGGCCGGCGCTCATGATGACGACGCGGTCACTCATGGCAATGGCTTCGTCAAGGTCGTGGGTGATGAAGAGCACCGCCTTCTTTTTCGCTGCCCACAGCGCCAGCACCTCGTTTTCCATCAGCTGCCGGGTCTGGATGTCGAGCGCGGAAAAGGGCTCGTCCATCAGGATGATGTCCGGGTCCAGCGCCAGCGTCTGCGCAAGAGACGTGCGCTTCCTCATGCCCCCCGACAGCTGGTGCGGATAGCGATTGCCAAAACCGCCCAAACCGACACGGCGCAGCCACTCTTCAGCCACCGGCCTGGCGTCAGGCGCAGCGCGGAACTCAAGCCCCGCCATCACATTGCCGAGCGCGGTGCGCCAGGGCATCAGGCTTTCGGCCTGGAACATGTAGCCCGCGCGGGTGTTGATGCCCGTGAGCGGCGCGCCGAAGACTTCTACCGTGCCGGTGCTGGGCGCCAGCAGGCCCGCTGCGACGTTGAGCAGCGTGCTCTTGCCGCAGCCGGTGGGGCCGACGACGGAGACGAATTCGCCTGCCGCGACGGTCAGCGACACACCCTGCACCGCCGTGTAGCGCTGGGACTCGTTGCTGACAAAGGTGCAGGCCACACCTTGCAGCGACAGCGCCGGGGCCGTCATGAGGCCAGTGCCGTCCGGGCCGACTGCGCACGCGGCTGCGTCAAGAGGCCAATCAACCACAGCATCGCGACGATGGCCCCGGCGCCCATCAGCTGTTCGCCCAGACTGAGGCGGTGCGCAAACCACAGGAAGCCGCTGGTAGCGCCCAGCACGGCCATGAAAAGGCCCGCGGCCAGCCACAAGGCACCGGGGTGGGCGGGCGGGTCATAACGCTGCACTTGGGTGACATCAAAAACTGCCTTCGGCCAGCGCGCGGCCACGTCGGCCGGCTGCCAGCCAGGCGGCTTGACCCACACCCGCAGCTTGTCGGCCCAGAACGCAGCGCGCCACGCATCCAGCGCCAGGTCGCGGTAGACCTGCAGGTTGGCCCACAGCGGGTTGAAGCTGCGCAGC
>JANMKK010000465.1:0-6810 GCA_031372005.1 Rubrivivax sp. | reverse complement strand
CGACGCGGCGAAGAACGCGTCCAGCGCGCCTTCATGCCGCGCCAGCCGCGCGGCGTCGCGGTCCAGCGCCAGAAAGCGACGCCAGGTGATGCGTTTGTCAGCCTGGCGCAGGCGCTGCGCAAAACCGCTGTCGGTGAGGCGTCGCAACTCACCGGCTTCCAGCAGGTAATCCTCGGCGCGCGCGCCCATCGACCAGTCGGCACCCTTGCGCAGCACCGACAGGAATTCGTCGAAGTGCGCGGACTCGGCGTCGATCAATGCCCGGAAGCGCGCCCAACCGCGGATGAAGGATTCGTGCGACACCTTCAGCGTCACGCGCGCCGGGTCTTCTTCGTCCCAGAACAGGTAGTCCACCGAGCCCAGAAACCCTTCGGCGATCAGCGCGCGCAGGTCGGCGCGGCTGGCGCCGGGGCCCAACAGCTGGGCGCCGCTGTCGACGTCGATGCGCTGCTGCGAATACAGGCCCGTGTTGGGGTCCTTGAAGGCGAGGTGGCGAAAGAGGTTGTCGAACTGTTCGCGCTTTCCCGCGTCGTGCCACTGGTACAGCGCCTCAGGCCAGTTTTCAACGCAGGCGCGCAAGGTGTTGACCTTGTTGTCCAGCGGCCCACCATCGCCCCGGGCGGCAGCATTCACGGCGCGGTTCAAGTCCTTGAGCGTGATGCGCGCAGGCACCGCCACGTCCATCTCTTCGCGTTCCAGCGCCGCCTCCCACAGCCGCGCCAGCAGGTGCTGCAAGAGCGGCAGGTGGTCGGGGTCGTGGGTGATGGCCTGGACGTCGTGCAGCAGGCGTTCCAGCACGGCGTCTTCAAACACCACCTGGTCAGGCAAAGGGTGCGTGGGGTCGCTGCTGCGCGCCACCAGCCGCAGAAAACGTTGTGCCGGGCCGGTGATGGCGCCGCGCAGTTCGTCCAGGTCAAGGCGCCGGACCAGGTAGGACGACTTGTTGATGGCGTCGGGCAATTCCAGGAACGAGGCGCAGTCGTTGAGGTGTTCGCTGCGCATCGTCAGCACCACGTGGCAGTGCGGGTGCGGGGCAAAGAAGTGGTCGAGCACCCGTTCCACCAGCAGCCTGGCGTCTTCGACGTCCTTGTTGGTGGGGTGGAAGATTTCCTCGAACTGGTCCAGCACGAAGAGCACACGCGCCTCATTCGGGTCGGGGCCGGGTGGCACGTCAAGCTCGGCACAGTAGGTGTCCAACAGGCGCGCAAAGCCGGCTTCCTGGCGGAAGACGGCCGCAATTTCGGCGCAGCGGTCCGCATCGGCGGCTTCGCTGCCGCGCGACCGCAACAGGGTTGCAAAACGGCGCGCCAGCCGCGTGATGGGCGAATGGCGGCGCACAGCGCTGTCTGCAGCCGACACGTTGGTGCCGGGCGTGCAGGTCATGGGCAACCAGAGATCGCCCGCGCCGGGGATGCCGTGGCTGCGCAGTTCGGGCACCACACCCGCGTGGATCAGGCTGCTCTTGCCCGACCCTGAACCGCCCAAAACGGCCACAAACTGCGTTTGGCGCAGGTGTTCAATGACTTCGCGCACCTGGCGTTCACGGCCGAAGAGCAGCGCGGCTTCAAAGTCGAGGAAGGGCCGCAGGCCGGGGTACGGTTCACGCGGCAGGCGGACGCGAGCGTCGGGGTCGTGCGGCTTCATTCGGGGGCCCCCGCATCACGCCGCTTGCGCCGTTCATGCACCTGGCGCAGGAAGCGCTTGAGTTCGTCGCGTTCGGCTTCCAGCACGTCGATGCTTTCGGCGTCGGTGGCGTCAAAGCGCAGCACCTTCCAGCCCCAGGCGGGAATCGGTTCGGTCGCCTGCTGCGGCGGCATCAGATAAGCCACGATGCCGGGCGGCGCGTCGCGCCCGGGTGCGAGCTTGTTTTCGACCTTGTTGATCTGCGCCACCAGCGCGTCCGATGTCTTGCGGCCCCACAGCAGGATCACGCCGTCGGCGTCGTCGAGGTTGGGAAATTCGTCGATCTGCTCCAGCGGCAGGCCGCGCGTGCGCAGGCGCAGCGGCGCGACGCCGTCGGTTGACAGTTCACGGCTCAGCGCTTCCCATTTGACGCGCAACTGGTCGCCCAGCGGTTCCCAGAGGTTGGGTTCGTTGTGGTTGCTTTCGATGTAGATGCGCACGCCCGGCGCCAAAACTGCCGGGGCCGCCGACGGCTGCCTGGCGCGCAACGCGTGCAGATGCTGGACCAGGGCGCGCACATCCATCACCGGCACGGCCAGGGTCGCCACAAAGGCGCTGCCACCGCTGCGGGTGGCAGGCCCGGTCCCGAGCCCGGGGTCGGTGGCGGCGGGTTCGGGGCTCAGGTCCAGCCAGTGCACGTGGTCTGCAGGCCGGCCACGCCGCAGCCAGGCCTGCTGCTGCAACTGCAAGTGCCCACCCGGTGCGATGGCCGCCATCAGCAGCGGTGACCCGTCGAATGCCAGCACCAGCTGGTCAGCGGTGTCGAAGTCAGCGAAGTCGTTGAACACTGCGTCCTGCAGCAGCATGCTCGCAGGCTGGCCCGCAGCGCTGAGCGTGCCCAAGGCGGCCCGCGCGGCGGGCTCACACAGCGGGCTCACAAAGCCGAACAGCACGCCCGGGGCCGATGCGGTGCGGACCGCTGCGGTGGCTGTGGCGGTGGCCGTGGCTGCGGTGGCCGTCAGCCCAGCCGGCGCGCCCGCCGCCGTGGCAGCGGGCAACACCGGCGCCGCGGGCGCGGTGCGCGCGGCCCCGGGCGCGGTGCTGCTGGCAGTGACGCGCAGCTTGTCGGCCAGGTCACCGCGCAACCTGACGAAGGGTTCGCGGAAGGCCGGTGCGACGAGGCCCGGGCCCATGTAGATGTCGATCGGGCGGTTGCGGTCGGCGGGGTCGAAAAAGGGGATCCAGACCTGTTCACCGCCGGGCAGCAACTGCTGCCAGGCCGTGCCGCCGCTGACGCCCAGCATGGCGCTTTCAGACAATGCCACCACATACAGGCGTTCACGCAAGCCTTGTTCGCCGAACAGGTTCTTGAAGTATTCCAGCTCGCGCAGACACCACTCACTTTGCGCGTAATTGTCGTGGACCACGATGATCATCGCGAAGGAATCGTCCACCGCCTGGCGCAGCTTTTCACTCAGCATGCCGCCGACGGGGCCGTTCTCGCTGGACAGGTGGCTGGGCGGCAGCCGCAGGCCGCGCAGCAAAGCGCTCAGGCCGCGGTCGAGTTCATAGCGGAAGTGGCTGACCCAGTCGAACCAGGCCACGTCATCGGCATGCGCGTAGCTGATGAAAGCAGAGTACTTGCAGTCCTTGAGCGGCTTCATGCCAGCGGACACAAGGGCGCCATCGGGCCCACGGCGCCGGCGGCGGTGTTCACTGATGCAGCGCCGGCGGCGGTGTTCACTGATGCAGCGCCGGCGGCGTCGTCCACTGATGCAGCGCCGGCTGCGTCGGCCATTGGCATGGCGCTGAAGGTGTGGGCCAAAAGCAGTTGCGCGGCCAAGGATCGGTGCATGGATCGGTGCATTCACGGCGGCCGATCCTAGGTGTGCAACGCCCCCTTGTAAAGGCGCCCGGACCCGCTAGCGATGCGCTGTGGGCTGC
The DNA here is from genome assembly GCA_031372005.1 of Rubrivivax sp. Classification (GTDB taxonomy): domain Bacteria; phylum Pseudomonadota; class Gammaproteobacteria; order Burkholderiales; family Burkholderiaceae_C; genus Rubrivivax. The sequence goes on along the minus strand of JANMKK010000465.1, from coordinate 3,243 downwards.
GCAAGCGCAACCGGGGCCGGCCGCGCCACCAGCGCGCCGCGCACGCGCAACGCCACGAGGCTGGCAGACGCCACGCCCATCAGCAGTGCAAGCGCAGAGCCGGCAAACACGCTGCTGGTATGGCCATGGTCCAACAACCAGCCGAATGCCGGCGCGGCGAGTGCAAAGCCAAGGTCAAGGCCCGAATAGACGGTGCCATAGACGCGCCCGGTGGCACCCGGCGGTGCAGCGCGTTTGATGAGCATGTCGCGCGAAGGCCCGGCCAGCCCTGTGCCAGCCCCCGCCAGCGCCACCAGCGCGGCCGCCAGCATCCCCGGCAGCACGCCGGCAGCCACCAAGAGCAGCAGGCCCGCAGAAGCCGTCATGGCCCAGCCGATGGTGCGTTCCAGCCGCACCGCACGCGCCGCCACAAAGCCGCCGGCCACCATGCCCATCACACCGCAGAGCATGTAGCCGGTGATCACAAAGGCCGTCGCCGCCACCGGCAGCCCATAAAGGGCCGCCAGCGCCGGGCCGGCGAAACTCTGGATCGCGGCCAGCGATACGGTGGCCCAGAAAAAAAAGGAAAAGCACAGCCACACCGAAGGCAGGCGCAGAAAGGCCAGTGGATGTTCTTTCGACGCCGCAGCCGCGCTGCCACCCGAGTGGTCATGGGCCCATGCACCCCGGCGGTCGTCGATGTCACTGCGCCGCAACATCAACGCCAGCAGCACGGCCAGAGCCCACAGCGCGGCCGCCACGCAGGCCACACGCCACGAGCCCGTCAGCTCTGAAATGCCGATCATGAACAGCGGCGACAGCGCCCACCCGAGGTTGCCCGAAATGCCATGAACCGAAAAGGCATGCCCCAGCCGTGGTTGCGAGACGCGCTTGTTGAGGATCGTGAAGTCAGCCGGGTGGAACGGCGCGTTGCCCAGGCCCGCCAAGGCCGCCGCGAGCAGCAGGCCGCTGAAGCCCTGCGCTGCCGATGCAGCCAGGCCCGCCAGCACGAAACAACCCAGCGCCGACAGCAGCACCGGCCGCGCGCCCACCCGGTCGACCAGAAAACCCGCCAGCGCCTGGCCAACACCGGAAATCGCGAAGAACAGCGTCACCAACAGTCCCAGCTGCGAATAGCTGACACCGAAGTCGCGGATGAAAGCCGGGAACAGCGGCGGCAGCAGCATGTGGAAAAAGTGCGACGTGCCGTGCGCCAGGCCGACAAGGCCGATGACGGTGAAGTCGGCACGGGCACTCACGGGCGTTGAAACCAGTGCTGCGGCGGGCGTGGTGGCGCTGAGAGTGGCAGACATGCGACAAGGCTACGCGGGGTCAATGCGGCCTGGTTACGATAGTCGGTCAATTTCTATCGAAATCATGCCATCCAAAGCCGTTGTCTCGGTGGACCCTGCAGACCCGGCATCGCCCAGCAGCGCCCGCCCGCTGCGGGTGCGTGCGCGGCGCATGGCGGCTGCCACGCGTATCGACCCTCACCGCCATGCATGGGCCCAGGTGGCGTACTCGGCCACCGGCGTGCTGCGCGTCACGGCGGGCAGCCACACCTACATCGTGCCGCCGTCGCGCGCGGTCTGGATTCCGTCCGGTGTGGAGCATGTGGTGACGGTGGTGGAAGACGCTGAACTGCGCACCCTGTACCTGCAGTTGCCAGCCGGCCAGGACGGCCCCGCGTCGCTGGGCGCTGACATTGACGACAGCACCGCGCACAACACCGCCCACAACACCGCGCACAGCCCCGCCCACAGCCCCGCCGCCTGGTCCCGCTGCCGCGTGCTGGAGGTGTCGCCCCTGCTGCGCGAACTGGTGGACCAGCTGGTTGAACTGCCGGCCGCGTCGGCCCGCGAACACTGTCTGGCGGCGCTGGTGCAGGACGAACTGCACCGCGCCAACCCGGTGCCGCTGGGCGTGGGCCTGCCCGCCGACAAGCGCCTGCGCGCGTTGTGCGAAGCGGTGCTGGACGACCCCGCCCGCCACGCCACGCTGCAGGGCTGGGCTGCGGAAGCCGGGGCCAGCGTGCGCACCGTGGCGCGTCTCTTCCGGCTTGAATTGGGCACCACCTTCGCCGAATGGCGCCAGCAGGTGCTGCTGGCCAAGGCGCTGTCGATGGCCGCGCGCAAGCGGCCCGTCGCGCACATTGCGGCCGAGCTGGGCTACGCCAGTGCCAGCGCCTTCAGCGCGATGGTGCGGCGGTCGGTGGGCGTGCCGCCAAGCCGGTTTTTCGCTGCCGGCTGAGAATGCGCATGCTGCATGGACAGCGTGACCGTTCAGGATGCCCACCATGACCCAAGTCCTCTTCGACTACACCCGCCAGGACGCCACCGGCGGCAGTTGCACCGCCCAGGCCTGGGCCAAGGTGCCGCCGGTGCAAAGCCCCGCCGAGCGCCAGCGCACGCGTGAACGCGCAGCCACCTTGCTCAAGGCGCAGGGCGCGGTGCTGGTGGCCCACTACTACGTCGATGGCGACATCCAGGACCTGGCGCTGGCCAGCGGCGGCATGGTGGCCGATTCGCTGGAGATGGCGCGTTTCGGCCGCGACCACCCGGCGCAGACACTCGTGGTGGCCGGCGTGCGCTTCATGGGCGAAAGCGCCAAGATCCTGAGCCCGCACAAGCGCGTGCTGATGCCCGACGTGGACGCCACCTGCTCACTGGACCTGGGCTGCCCGCCCGAACCTTTTGCCGCCTTCTGCGACGCCCACCCTGACCGCCAGGTGGTGGTGTATGCCAACACCAGCGCAGCCGTCAAGGCGCGGGCCGACTGGATGGTGACGAGCTCTTGCGCACTGGCCATCGTGAGCCACTTGAAGGACCAGGGCCACAAGGTGCTGTGGGCGCCCGACCGCCACCTGGGCCGCTACATCCAGGACCAGACCGGCGCCGACATGCTGCTGTGGAACGGCGCCTGCATCGTGCACGATGAATTCAAGGGCCTGGAGCTGGACCTCTTGCGCCGCGAACACCCCGGCGCGATGGTGCTGGTCCACCCCGAATCGCCCAAGAGCGTGGTCGAGCAGGCCGACCTGGTGGGCAGCACCACGCAGTTGCTGAACGCGGTGGTGAACGGCAGCGCCAGCAGCTACATCGTCGCCACCGACAACGGCATCCTGCACCGCATGCGCCAGCTGGCGCCGGGCAAGCTGCTGATCGAAGCACCCACTGCCGGCAGCAGCGCCACCTGCAAGAGCTGCGCGCACTGCCCGTGGATGGCGATGAACGCGCTGCAAGGCGTGGTGGCCTGCCTGGAAAG
>JANMKK010000448.1:0-2519 GCA_031372005.1 Rubrivivax sp. | reverse complement strand
ATCCTGCTCTTCGTCGTCACCAACCTGGCCGTCATGCTGGTGCTGGGCATTGCCGCCAGTTTGCTGGGCGTCAATCGCTTCCTCACGGCCAATGGCCTGAACCTCCCCATGCTGCTGGGCTTTGCCGCGCTGATGGGTTTTAGCGGCGCGATCATTTCGCTGCTGATCAGCAAGCCCGTGGCCAAGTGGAGCAGTGGTGCGACGGTCATCAACGACTCCACCGACCCGACGCACCGCTGGATCGTGGCCACCGTGGAAGGCTTCGCCAAGAAGGCCAAGATCGGCATGCCCGAAGTGGCGGTGTTCGACGGCGAGCCGAATGCCTTCGCCACCGGTGCCTTCAAGAATTCCGCGCTCGTTGCCGTGTCGATCGGATTGCTGCAAACCATGAACCGCGAAGAAGTCGAGGCCGTCATCGGCCACGAGATCGCGCACGTGGCCAACGGCGACATGGTGACGATGACGTTGATCCAGGGCGTGATGAACACCTTCGTCGTCTTCCTGTCGCGCGTCATCGGCTACTTCGTCGACAAGGTCATCCTGCGCAACGACCGCGGCGGTGTCGGCATCGGCTACTACATCACGACGATCGTGCTCGACATCGTGCTGGGCATGCTGGCCGCCGTGGTCGTGGCCTGGTTTTCGCGCCAGCGTGAGTACCGCGCCGACGCCGGTGCCGCCGCACTGATGGGCCGCAAGCAGCCGATGATCAACGCCCTGGCCCGCCTGGGCGGCCTGGACCCCGGTGAACTGCCCAAGAGCGTGGCCACGATGGGCATCAGCGGCCGGCCCAGCGGCTTCATGGCGCTGATGTCCAGCCACCCGCCGATCGAAGACCGCATTCGGGCGCTGCAGCAGGCGCAGTAGATCGACCGTACAAAAGGGCCCGGCTTGAAGCCGGGCCCTTTTTCATGGCGGGTCGCGATCGCGGCCAATCAGGGCTTGACGACGCGCACCAACCGCAGCACTTCACCCACCCTTTCCCGCGCCACATCCTCGGCGTGGAATGGCAACGTCGGCCACTGCTTGGCAGAAAAGAGCCGCATCTGGTCGGTGGCATGCACGGAGGCCGGGTTGGTGCTCTGGCCGTAGGTGAGGATCGCTTGCGCCACCGGCCCGCGGTTGTCGAAGGTCACGGTCTGGATGTAGCTGCTGCCGTAGTCGATGCGCAGGCCCCTGGGCCCAATGCCTGGTGCTAACTGGTTGCCCTGGTTGTTGAGCACGCCTTCGATCTCGTCTCCTCCGTGCAGCGCAATCGGCTCTTCGGTCAGCAGCGGGCGCTGCACGCTGCCCAGCGGCGCGTCCAGCGCAAAGCCGGCTGCGCGCACCTTCAGCACAGCCTGTGTCAGCGCGTCCCAGACCTTGGCGGACACCGCTGCGTCGGCCATCTTCAGGCCCGCCGGCGTGGCCACGGGTTGCGCCTTGTCGAAGGGCACGCGGTACACGCCGGGCACCGTGCTGGCGGCACGCCAGAACTCGCGGAAGAGGTGGGCGCCGCGGGCGCCTTCGTTGTTGCTGCGGTCCCAGCTGCGCAGGGCGGCGCAGCCGTCTCTGGCCTCGGGCGTGGGGGCGTTGCTGTCGCAGGCCGCCAACAGGTCGGGCAGCACCACGCGCGCCATCAGGTTGCGGTTGCTGAAGAGTTGCGCTTGCGCGGCTTGCGCAGTGACGGGGCCGCGCGCCACCAGTTCAGGCACTTCGATCAGGCCAGAGCGGGTGCGCGGGCGGCGCAGGATGTCGTCGCCCACCATCGGCGAGATGCTGTCAAAACGTTGCGCGGGGTTGGTGTAGAAATAGCTGTCGTTGCTGTTGTGGACCCAGTCGGTGCGCAGGGCCAGCGGCATGCGTTCAATGGGTGTCAGGCCAGGCACCGGTGAAGCCGGGTCGCGCTGCCATTGGCAGCTGCTCTTGCTGCCATCCAGCACCACGATGCCGGTGGGCCCGCGCAGCGCGGCCGCTTGCGGGCTGGGCGCGCAGGCCGCCAGTTGAGCCGCGTCCACGTCGGGCACCACGCTCACGTCGGTGTACATGGCATTGCCGTGGCGGTCGGCGGCAATGGTGTTGACCCACGGCACGCCCAGGCTGCGGTGTGCCTGGTGCAGTTCCTGAACCGTCTTGGCGCTGGCGAAAGCCAACCAGTTGTCCTGGCTGCGCGCATTGCCGGCGTTGGCGTCCTGCAGCGCGTAGGCACGCTCTGCGGTCCAGCCAAGGCCCAGACGTGGGGCGCTGATGACGGGGCCCCAGCGGCTGGACCACACGGTCTGCGGCTTCATGCTGAAGAGCCCGTCAGCGCCGCGCACCATCACGCCGATGGCGCGCGACGTCATCTTCTCGGGCCGGCCGTCGACGACATAACTCGTCGGGTCACCGGCCACCAGCGTCAGCTCGTGCAGCGTGAAGCGCTTGCCGGTGGACACGGTGTGCGTCCAGGCCACGTCCTTGTTGAAGCCGATGTGCACCACCGCGCTGTGGCCGGTGGAAGCGCCCATGACGTCGAAGCGGCCGGGCACGGTCAGGTGCAT
>JANMKK010000433.1:0-3109 GCA_031372005.1 Rubrivivax sp. | reverse complement strand
GGCAGGTCGCAGTACCAGTCGTAGAAGCTCATGCAGACGCCGCCGATCAGGCTCAGGTAACGCGAGCCGGCGGCATAGCTGACCATGCTCATCGCGGGGATGGGCGAGAAGCCGATGACGCGGTCGGGCCCGTGCTTCTTGATCGTGTAGATGTTGGCGGCGGCCACGATCTGGTTGACCTCGTCCCATGTCGATCGCACAAAGCCGCCCAGGCCGCGGATCTGCTGATAGTCGCGCCGCTTGGTCTCGTCTTCGACGATGCTGGCCCAGGCCGCCACGGGTTCGTGCAGCAAGCGTGCTTCGCGCCAGCTCTTCAGCAGGCGCCCACGCACCAGCGGGTACTTGACGCGGTTGGCGCTGTACAAGTACCAGCTGTAGCTGGCGCCGCGTGAGCAGCCGCGCGGTTCGTGGTTGGGCATGTCCCAGCGGGTGCGCGGGTAGTCGGTCTGCTGGGTTTCCCAGGTCACGATGCCGCCCTTGACGTAGATCTTCCACGAGCACGACCCCGTGCAATTGACGCCGTGCGTGCTGCGCACTATTCGGTCGTGCGCCCAGCGGTTGCGGTAGGCGTCTTCCCAGGTGCGGTCTTCACCGGTGGTGACACCGTGGTCGCCCGAGAAGCTTTCGCGCGGGCTGGAGAAGTACGTCAGTCGGTCTAGGAAGTGGCTCATGTCTTGTCTCCAACAGCTTGCGGTTCAAGGGTTGCGCGGTGACGCACTGCTGCGCAGGTAGAACCACCCGTTCAGCAGCAGGCAGGCGGCGTAGAACACGGCAAAGCCGTACATCGCGAACTGCGGCGTGGCGGCCTTGATCTGCGCGCCGATGACCACCGGCGCGATGAAGGCACCGTAGGCCGCTACCGCCGACGTCCAGCCCAGCACAGGGCCGGCCTGCTGGCGGTCAAAGATGACGCCGATGGTGCGGAAGGTGCTGCCGTTGCCGATGCCGCTGGCCGTGAAGAGCACGATGAAGAGCAGCATGAAGGGCACAAAGTACTGCTCGGGCGTGGCCGACTGGTAGGCCTGCTGCATCACGTAGCCCACCGCAATCGACGCCACTACCATGGCCGCAGAGATCCACTGCGTGACGATTGAGCCGCCCACCTTGTCTGAAATCCAGCCGCCCAGCGGGCGCACGGCGGCGCCGATGAAGGGGCCCATCCACGCGTATGTCAGCGCAGACGGAGCGTTAGGGTTCTTCAGGCCGTGGCCCATGACGCCGGCCGCGTCGGGCACGTGCTGGTAGCCGAAGATGACGGTGATGGCCAGTGGCAGCGCCATCGAAAAACCGATGAAGGAACCGAAGGTGACGATGTACAGCGCCGTCATCGACCAGGTGTGTTTGTTGCGGAAGATCAGGAACTGCTTGGCGACGTTCTCCTTCATCGCGCCAAAGGCCGCCAGCCGCATCACCAGCAGCGCCGCCACGATGTCCAGCGGTATCGCCACCCACATGCTGATGAGCCCCAGGCCGGTGGGCTTCGGCAGGTACAGGTAGAGCATGAAGACCGCAGGCACGAAGGCCAGCGTGTAGAGGTAGGTGATCTTGGCGAAGGCCGCCAGCGGCGGGCCGGTTTCGGCCGACACCGTCTTCAAGTTGTTCATGCCCCACCAGCACAGCGCAGCCAGCGGCACCAGCGAGATCACCCAGGCAAAGCCGGCGTTCTGGATCCACGTCGGCGTGCCAGCGGCGATCCGGCCGAAGATCCAGCCGCTGTCTTTCATCAACGTCATCGGTTCGCCGCCGAAGATTCCGAAGAGGCTAACTGTCATCACGAGCGGAATCACGATCTGCATCGTCGTCACGCCGAAGTTGCCCAGGCCCGCGTTCAGCCCCAGCGCCGTGCCCTGCAGCCGCTTCGGGAAGAAGGTGCTGATGTTGGACATCGACGACGCGAAGTTGCCGCCGCCCACGCCCGACCACAGCGCCATCAGCTGGAAGGCCCACAGCGGCCAGTCCTTGTGCTGCAGCACGATGCCGGTGCCCAGTGCCGGCGCCAGCAACATGGCGGTGGTCAGAAAGATGGTGTTGCGGCCACCAGCCAGGCGGATCAGAAATGAGGCCGGGATGCGCATCGTGGCACCCGAGATGCCGGCTATTGCCGTCAGCGTGAAGAGTTCAGCCTGGGTGAAGGGAAAGCCCAGGTTGAGCATCTGCACGGTGATGATTCCCCACATGCCCCAGACCGCAAAGCCGCACAGCAGCGCCGGCACCGACAGCCACAGGTTGCGGTAGGCTGTTCGCTTGCCGGTGCCGTCCCAGAAGGCTTCGTCTTCGGGCCGCCAGTCGGCGATGTCGCCACTGCGAACGGGCGCGGGCACGGCGGTGCCGGCCTGGAGGGTGGTGTTCATGGTGGTCCTTGATGAGTGGCGTGCAGTTCAGCCCTGCAGGCTGAAGGCGGTGGCATTGCGGCCCATGACTTCGGTGCGGCGCACTTCCGTCCAGTACATCCAGATCAACGACACCCAGACCACGCCGTACATCAACATGAACGCACTCGAGCGGATGCCGGTCAGGTCCATCAGCACGCCAAACAGGATCGGCAGCACAAAGCCGCCCATGCCGCCGGCCAGGCCGACGATGCCGCTGACGGTGCCGATGTTCTGCGGGTAGTCGTCGCTGATGTACTTGAAGACGCTGGCCTTGCCAAAGGCGAAGGCAATGCCCAACAGGAACATCAGGGCGGTGAAGGCGTAGATGTTCAAGCCGACGTGGAAGGTGCGCGGCCCGTGGATGGTGAGCACCGTGAAGTCGGTCTGCGGATAGGACAACAGAAACAAGCAAATCCAGCTCACCCACATCACCCACCAGGTGACGCTGTGCGCGCCGTACCTGTCGCTGAGCCAGCCGCCCACCGCGCGCAACACGCCGCCGGGCAATGAGAAACAGGCGGCCAGCAGCGCGGCGGAGCGAATGTCCAGGCCAAACTCGCCGATGTAGTACTGCACCATCCACAGGCTTAAGCCCACGTAGCCGCCGAAGACGATGCTGTAGTACTGGCAGTACTTCAGCACCTTGGGCTCCTTCAGCATCTTCAGCTGGTCGCTGAAGCGCGTGTTGGATGGCACCTGGTGCGTGGGGTCGGTGGCGCTGAACATCCAGAACAGCA
>JANMKK010000388.1:0-26009 GCA_031372005.1 Rubrivivax sp. | reverse complement strand
CAACTACGCCTACGCGGTGGCCGACGCCAGGCTCTTCCACACCAGCATCAGCGGCACGCGCGACCGCTACACGGTCGAAGACCTGGACGGCCAGTTGCGCGCCCTGATGCTGCAGCACATCAGCGACGCCGTCGCGCAGAGCGGCGTGCCCTTTCTCGACCTGGCCGCCAGCCAGGTGGAATTTGCCCAGCAACTGCTTGGCGCGACACAGGCTGAATTCGCCAAGCTCGGCCTGGTGCTGGCCAGCGTGACGGTGCAGAACGTCAGCCTGCCCGAAGAGTTGCAGAAGATCATGGACCAGAAGATCGGCATGGGCATGGTGGGCGGCGACATGGGCAAGTTCATGCAGTACCAGACGGCGCAGGCGATTCCTGAATTTGCCAAGGGCGCGGCCGGCGGTGGCGGTGGCGTGGTGGGCGATGCGATGGGCCTCGGCGCGGGTGTAGCGCTGGGGCAGGTGATGGCGCAGCAACTGGGCAAGGGCTTGCAGGCCGCGCCGGCCGAGGCGGCTGCTGCGGCACCGCCCGCGATGCGCCCCGATGAAGTCATGGCGACGCTGGAAAAACTGGCTGACCTGAAGGCCAAGGGCATCCTGACCGACGATGAGTTCTCGGCGAAGAAGGCGGAACTGCTGAAGAAGCTGGTCTGATGAGCTTTGTGGCGGGCCTGACGCCGGGCCGCCCCAAGGCAGGCCAGCTTCCTCGGGGGGTGGCGAAGGCGCGCAGCGACAAGCCTGGGGGCTCAAAGTGACTCCGCAGCGCGCATACCGCGCCGCGTGCCCCCACTGCGGGGCTGCGGTTGAATTCGCCTCGGCCGCATCCAGCACGGCGGTGTGCAGCTTCTGCCGCAGCACGCTGGTGCGCGACGGCGACGCGCTGCGCCGCATCGGCATCAGCGCCGAACTCTTCGATGACCACAGCCCCCTGCAAATGGGCGCCAGCGGCACGCGCCAGGGCGTGGCTTTCACGCTCGTCGGCCGGCTGCAGTACGGCTATGAAGACGGCACCTGGAACGAATGGCACGCGCTCTTCGACAATGGCCGCTTCGCCTGGCTCAGCGAAGACAACGGCGCCTACGTCATCGCCTTCGACGCACCGCTGCCGCCGGACGCGCCCACGCTGGACGGCCCGAATTTGCTCCGAGCCGGCCAGCGCGTGCTGGCCGACGGCCGGGCGTGGGACGTGGCCTCGGTGGTGCGTGCCAAGCTCATCGCCGCGCAGGGCGAACTGCCGCAGCCGCCCAACCTGGCGGGCGAATTCAGCGTCATCGACTTGCGCAACAGCGCTGGCGAAGTGGCCACGCTGGACGCCAGTGACCCGGCGCGCGTGCGGTGGAGCATGGGGCGTTCGGTGCTCTTGAGCGAACTCGCGATGACCGGCCTGAAAGAAGCCAGCGAGAAAGCGCTCGGCTCCCGCAGCGTTGAATGCCCCAGCTGCGGCGCCGCGCTCAACGTCAAGCTCGGCACCACGCAAAGCATCGTCTGCACGCAATGCAGCGCCGTGGTGGACCTGTCGGCCGGCGTCGGCGGTGAGCTCAAGCACTACGCCCAGAACAACAGCGGCGACCGCGGTGCCGAACCCCAGATCGCGCTGGGCACCACCGGCACCCTGGCACTGGGCGGCGCGCCACAGCCGTGGCAAGTGGTGGGCTACCAGGAACGTTGCGACATCCCCAGCACTCAAGGTGACAGCGCCGAAGAAGAGACGACTTTCTGGCGCGAATACCTGCTCTACAACCGCACGCAGGGCTTCGCCTTCCTGGTGGACAGCAACGACGGTTGGTCCTGGGCCAAGCCCATCACCGGCGCGCCCACCGTGCGCGGTGACGCAGCGCAGTGGCAGGACGCCAACTACAAGAAGCGCTGGGCCTACGCCGCCAAGGTCACGTGGGTGCAGGGCGAGTTCTACTGGCGCGTGCAGCGCGACGAACGCGCCCACGTCATCGACTACGAAGGCCAGGGCAAGGACAGCGCCCTGCGCCTGTCGCGCGAACAGACCGGCAACGAAGTCACCTGGTCGGCCGGCCAGACGCTGGACGCGGGCGACGTGGCGGACGCTTTCGGTATTGCGGCTGGCTCCCGCGCCGCGCTGCAGCGCGACGTGCTGCCGCTGGCGGGGGGCACTTCGGGTTTCACCAAGGGTTTGGTGGTCTTTGCCGTCGTCGTGATCCTGATCCTGGTGCTGGCGCAGTGTGGCAACGACGACTGCGACGACGTGCGCCGCACCTTTGGCGCCGCCAGCACCGAATTCCAGCAGTGCCAGCGCGGTTCAGGCAGCGGCTATCGTGGTGGCAGTGGTGGCAGTGGGGGCAGTGGTGGCACGGGCGGAGGCTCTTACGGCGGCTATTCCAGCGGCGGCGGTGGCCACAAGTGAACAATCAACCTTGACAGGAGGCCCGACATGGCAGGAATCGAATGGCTCAAACCAGGCGTCGTCTTCGGATCGATCCTGTACGCGCTGATCGGCGTGGGCATCTTCTGGCTCTGCTTCGTCATCATCGACAAGCTCACGCCGTACCGGCTGTGGGAAGAGATCATCGAGAAGAAGAACATCGCCCTGGCCATCGTGGTGGGCGCGATGTGCATCGCTATCGGAATGATCGTGTCAGCGGCGGTGCACGGTTAGGCTGTTGCCCTTCAGGCATACGTGACCCAGTCGGCGCGGCCGGGCTGGTCCAGATGCGGCACATGGTTGTAGCTGACCAGCATGTGGCGCTTGGGCGTGAAGGCAAATTCGGTCAACGCGCTGTTGCGGATGCGCAGGTTGAGCTCGATCGTGGTCTCGGCCGACGTGCCCAGCACCTGGCCGACGGCGGTGCTGATCGGCCCGCCGCTGGACACCAGCAGCACATTGCCGCTGTGCTGGCTGCGCACGTGGTCCAGTGCCGCGTTGATGCCGGCCACAAACTGCACATAGTTCGGCATGCCCACTGGCGCCACAGATCCGGCCATCCAAGCCGCCAGGCCCTGGCGCAACAAGCGGAAATGCGCGCGGTAGACCTCGGGTGAATCGGGCGCGGCCAGCGCGCCGCTGTGCACGGTGCGGATGATGGCTTCGCTGTCGTATTCGTTCAGGCCCGGCCATTCCAGCGCGGTTGGGAGAGCAGTCGGCAGCGCAATGCCATAACCTTCATTCAGCGCTGACAGCGACTGCGCATGGCGCCGCAACGTGCCGCGCAAGACGGCTTCAAACTGCATGCCGCGCTCGGCGAAGTACTGGCCCAATGCATGGCATTGTCGCGCGCCCAGTTCACTCAACTGGTCGTAGTCGGCGGCGCCGAAACTGGCCTGGCCGTGGCGGATGAGGTAGAGGGTGCCCATGGCAGCGATTGTTTGCGCAGGAGCACGTTCCAAGCTGTCGCCGTGGCGACCACAGGTCAGTCTTCTGCGACTGGCTTGATGCAGGGGTCGGCGCCGCTCAGCGCGAGCAGGGTCGCCACCTCCTGCAGTTCCACTGCGGTGAATGGGCCGTGCTCGCGCATCACGTTGTAGAGCCGACGCGCCAGCACGGGGGCTGCCACGCTGGTGCCGCTCAAGCGCACGACCTCGCTGCTGCGTGTTGCTGCGGCTGCGATGTTCGGGCTTGCTTCGTCTTCTTCACATGCCGCCAGGACGTTGGGACGGTCGATGCCAGCCGGCCCCAGCGCGGAGTACGGTGCGGCCAGCCGGGTGGCCAGGTTGAAGCCGCCCACACGCACGGTGCCGCCGCCGCTAGCAATGTTGCTCAGGGTGTTGCGGTCGTCGTCACGCGCTTGGTCGATGAAGTGCGGACGCTCGGCGCCGCTGTTGCGCGCCGGGTCGTCGCGTTCGATCCAGGCGTCAATCGGCACGCCAGCGCGCCCCTGCACCGTGTTGGGGGCGTTGGCCCACTGGACTTCGATTTCCCAGACGCCAGGCTCAGCCAAGGGGCAGGGCAGGTCTCTGGGTTGCGCGGTGGCGCACACCGCCAGCAGCACCATCGACCGGCGGCCGTTGGGGACCGTATCGTCCTGGCGCAGCAGGGCCATCACCTCCTGGTTCGTGTCGTCGCTGCGCACGACAACCTGCTCGCCAGCGCTCACCCAGGGGCTCCACTGCTGGTTGGGGCTGCGTACCCGGCTCTGCAGCGCACCGGTTTCGGGCGGGTCGAACCACAACTCGACAAAACTGTCCGTCATGTCGCCCGGCGGCAGCATCACCCGCAACAAGGCACTGCGTTCAAAGCACACCGTGCGCCGGGCATGGCACGCCAACTGGCGGGCGTTGCCCGCGGCCAGCACGATTGCCAGGTTCTGCGGCACCTGTTCAAGCAGTTCATCCAGCGCCTCTTCCAGCAGCGTGCTGCCGTCATGCGGGCCGGCTTGTGCGCCATAGCTGATGTTGATGACCACGGGGCTGCCTGGCTTGCAGAGCGACAGGATGTAGCGCACGCCGTCCAGAAGATGGGCCGAGAGTGATCCGCCCGAGCTGTCCATGGCCGTGGACATGGGCAGGTCGACGAAGACCAGCAGGGCATCGGCCGCGAGGTCGGGCGCCGCGCCCTTGGCCAAGGGGTCCACATTGCCTGCCGCCATGTCCATCAGGTGACCGCCGTGGGTGCCGTACCAGACGCGCCGCCGCTCGTCCTGGTAGTCGATGAGGTAGTCCAGGCCGCGGTAAATGAGGGTCTCTTCGTGCTGCTGACTGCTGCGCGAGGCGCGGGCGATCACATCCAGCGCAGCAGGCCCGAGTTCGCGGCCGTGGTCGAAGTGCTGCGTCGCCTTCCAGGGCCAGCCCGTTTTCTTGTGACTGACCAGTTGCACAGGCAGGTGCGCGCCCTGGTCCCAGAGTGCGGCGACACGGGTGCCCTGGCCGATGGCGAAGGCGTCGTTCAGGAATGGGCAGCCGGCGTCGATAAGGCCGATAACGCCGTCGAGCGCAGCCGCATGATTCAGCCTTGCCAGCTGTCGGACCTGAGCGTCCACGCAGTTCTTGGCGACCATATTGACGGCGTCGCGGGTCGGCCCGAAAAGCCCCTTGCTGGACGCTGCTGCCGCCTTGCCGGCGTCCCGCAGCGGCAAGGCCAGCCGCCAGCGCAGCCCCAGCGGGTTTGGCACCAGCCAATGGAGCATGTCGTAGCGGCTGATGGTGCCGGTGAAGTGCAACGTCCGCCTTTGGGTGCCGGGAATGGTCCGGCCGTAGATGGACGGAATCGTCAGCGACTTCGGCAGCCCGGCCGCCTTCCGTTTGGATGCCGGCAGCAGCAACTGCAGCAGGACGTCGGCACTGGGTGCGCAGGCAATGAACCTGACCGGCTCCGTGGTCTTCTGGGCACCCCGCTCAAAACCGCGCCCGTTCGTGGCCAGGGCCCAGCGCACGTAGGGGTCCAGTCCTGGGTCGTCTGGATCGGCCGGACCGCGGCGCCCCAGCCCGCCTGATGTGGCTGCTTTTTCCCATCGTCCTGACATGGTTCCCCCCTAAACGCGCAAGGCATCGAGTTCGATCTGCGCCTGCGCCCACAGCGTCTGCAGCGTCACGACAGTTTCCGGCTGATAACTCGGGTTCATGTTCGGCCCCGCGCGCACCACCGGACCGGCCTTGGGCACCTCTTCCAGCTCAAAGGGCGCGCTGATGATGTCCTGCGGCTTGAGCGGTTCTGGTTGGTCATGGGCATGGCCGGCCAGCGCGGATGTAAGCCGCGCCATCTGCGTGCCCAGCGCGTAGCCCGCCATGCTGTCGACCGGGAAGTGCACGCCGGCTACGACGCGGTTGAAGGCAATCCGCCGCGCCAGACGGTCCAGTTGATCGGCGCGCTCCTGGTCCCAGGGACGGGTGGGGTCGCGGTACAGCAGCCTGTACAGAAGTTCAGAGGTGTAGGCGGCCATCGCGGCGTGGCCGCTAGGCAATGAACCGTGGCCGGGTGTGGGAATGGCGGGCATGACGAGCGAAAAGCGCTGCACCGGACGCAGCGCCGCAAAGCCGTGCTTGAGCTGCATGAGGATGTGCAGCATCCAGTCGTGCGTGGCCGCCAGCAGCTCGGCAGTGCGCGGCGCCTGGTCCAGCGGCAGGCCGGTGATGGATTCAAAGAAGGGCCAGAAGTCCAGCATCTGCGACAGGATTTCAGGCAGGCGATCTTCGCGTTCGGTGGCGGCACGCATGACCTTGTCTACCTGCTCGTCCATGTTCACGCCCGCCGCTGCCGTGTCTGTGGGGAGCTGGAAGACGTTGACGGGTGCCGCTACCGCATGAGCCGGCGAATAGGGTGCCAGCAGCCACAGCGTGGTGCCCTGCACCTGGAAGCGGCTGAGCAATTCGCCAGCCACGGTCTTGACGCGGAACTCCGGCGCCCAACGCCACAGCATGGACCCGCCGACTGCCGACCCCGTGTTGAACGAGCGCAGCAGTTGGCTGGCCTGCAGGGCGCCGTCGGCGGGCCGCACCAGCCGGGCGCGCGACTTGCGCAGCGCCTGCGCCAGCAGGCCAGCAGGGTCGGCATAGACCCAGGCCGGCTCGCCGCCCAATCTGGGTGAAGGCGCTGTCGATGGCTCCGGCCAGGTGCCCGTGCCGCTGGCGAAGCGGTGGTACGGCGGATTGGGGTTGGAAGCGCCGCTGGGCGGGTTGGGGTTGGAGGCCCCACTGGGCGGATTCGGATTGGAGAGCCCAGGCGGATTGGCATTCCATAACCCGGCCCGCGGACCCAGTGCGCCCGGGTTGACCCACAGGTTGTCGAAGCCCCGCGCGTCGCCCATCGAAAGGCTCCCGCCGCTGAGAAAACCGAGGGTGGACGAGGGGATGGTGGGCATGCCGGCTCCTGGCGCGGTGAGGGTGTGGACGCTGGCTCAGGCGGGCACGCCTGCCAGTTTCAGAATTGTCGAGAACGACGACGAAGAGGGATTGGCCTTGTCGCTGAGCGGCGTGCCGCTGATATTGGCGCCGGGCAGTGTCTGCACGTACAGCGCCGCCGACTTGCGCGCCGCCTCGTGCTGCCCGCATTGCCACAACGCGGCCACCAGGTGCCGATGCGCGGGGGCATGCATGGCGTTCATGCGCACCGACGCGCGCGCATGCAGCTCCGCCAGGTCGAAGCGGCCCATGATGTAGGCGCTGCGCGCGACAGCGCATTCGTAGACGAAGCGCTGAGAGTCCAGTGGTGACAGCGCGATGGCACGCTGGGCCGATTCAAGTGATTCTTCATGCTCGCCGGCTTCGCTCTGGCTCTCAGACAGACGCGCCCAGGCCTGGGCGTGGTGCGGGTCCAGTTCCAGGGCCTTGCGGTAGTGCGCCGCTGCCTGCGTATAGGCACGCTGCGAGAAGGCCAGTGCCACACCGGCGGCCACCAGCGCAGCCGGCTGCCCGGGGTCCTTGTCCAGGGCCCGGTTTGCATGATCGGTGGCTTGTTGCGTGGCCTTGCGCGGATCGTCGACCCAACCCTGCGAGAACTGCACGATGTGCCATTCCGACAGCAGCGCATCGGGCGTCGATTGGCGCGGATGCCGCTCTGCCAGATGCTCAAGCAGTTCGCGCGCGCGTCCAAAGTCCGAAGGCACCAGGCTGTGCAGCAGCCCCGTGGCCCCCAGCAGCAGCGAATATGAAGCCAGCGAATCCATCGGCAGGCTGCGCACCCGCGACAGCTCATGCGCCATCACCTGTTGCGACACCTGCGCCACCAGGTGCGGCACCAGTTCGTCCTGACCTTCAAAGAGCGCGTCCACGTCGCCGTTGATACCGCCCGACCACAGCACGTGCCCGCTTTGCAGTTCGCACAGCTCAGCGGCCAGACGCACGCGATTGCCACGCACATAGAAGTGGCCGGTGAGCAGGAACGAAGCGCCCAGCAGCTCACGCAGCCGCGCCAAGTCAATGGCCACGCCGCGCACCGCAGCCGTGCTGACCCGCGACAGCACTCGCAGCCCCGGGTGCCGCGACAGACTGGCGATGATGTCGTCGGCCATCGCGTGGCCCAGGGCATCGTGTTCGGCGTCGGCAGGCATGGCCATGAAAGGCACCACGGCAACGGCTGGGCGCAGGTCGGCGCTGCTGGGTGAGCGCGGTGCGGGGGTTTGGCCGGGTGTCTGCAGCAGGTACACGCGCACCGGATCGCTCAGGTGCTTCATGTAGCGCAGGCCCAGGTCCTCGATTTGCGCGTGCACGCCATCAACCAGCCCCGAGCGCGTTTCTATCGACGCCGCCGTTTGCCCCGGCTGCGCCATCGAAGCGAGCCGCGCAGCCAGGTTGACCCCGCTGCCCCACAGTTCATGCTCTTCACCCACCACGTCGGCGACGTGGATGCCGGCGCGCAGCCACATGGCGGCTTCCCCGGCATCGGGGCCGTTGAAGCCCACCAGCGCTTCATGCAGTGCAAATGCGGCAGCCGTGGCGCCGGCAGCGGTCTCGAACTCGAGAAGCAGGCCGTCGCCCACCGTGCGCACCAGCCGACCACCGTGCATGGGTGCCACGCGGTCGCGCGCCACGGCGGCAAAGCGCCGCCAGTGGTCGATGGTGCGGGCCTCGAAGCGTTCATACAGACGCACCGATTCCACCAGGTCGGCAAACAGGATTGCGCGACGTTTCAGCGTGGCCAGGTCAAAGGCCTGTGCATCGTTCATTGGAAAATTCTCCTCCGCCCCCCGGCGGCCGTCTTCCATGAATCGGATGACGCAGCCGCCACAGTGTCGCGGTTAGCCCGGCTGCAATCAAGGCCTGCGTTACCCTTGGCCGATGCAGACCGTTGTTCCTGCCGACCCCGCCGCCGACGCAATCGCCGACCCCGCCGCTGACCCGACCACCGCCCACCCGCCCGCACCGATCTCGCCCGCCGAGCTGACGCTGCTGGCCTCGGTCTTCGTCGTTGCCGCCTGCGGCCTGGTGTACGAATTGGCTGCCGGTGCATTGGCCAGTTATCTGCTGGGCGACTCGGTGCTGCAGTTTTCCACCGTCGTTGGCTGCTACCTGTTTGCAATGGGCATCGGCAGCTGGCTCAGCCGCTTTGTGGAACGCCAGCTGGTGGCGCAGTTTCTGCGCATTGAACTGCTTGTGGGCCTGGTGGGCGGCCTGATGCCAGCGCTGCTGTTCGTGGCCCACAGCAGCCTGGCTGCAGGGGCCGGCGCGGGCGCGGCGTTTCGCGTGCTGCTTTACGGCCTGGTGGGCCTGGTGGGCACGCTCGTGGGGCTGGAGATTCCGCTCGTCATGCGCATCCTCAAGCGCCACTTCAGCGACCGCTGGGCCTTGCGTGAACTGGTGTCGCAGGTGTTGACCTTCGACTATTTGGGCGCGCTGGTCGTCGCGGTGGCCTTCCCGCTGCTCTTTGTGCCGCACCTGGGCCTGGTGCGGACGGGCGTGTTCTTCGGCTTGTTGAACGCGACGGTGGCGCTGTGGGCGCTGTGGATTTTTCGTGCCGAGCTGCGGCACCTGCGCACGCATGCGCTGGCCTGCGCGGCGGTGCTGGCGGCATTGGTTGCCGCGATGCTCGGCGCCGACCGCCTGACCACCTGGGCCGAAGACCGCTTCTACGGCGAAGACATCGTCGTGCGCGAAAGCAGCGACTACCAGCGTGTGGTGGTCACCGCTGGCGCGGCCGGTGTGCGCCTGTTCCTGAACGGCAACCTGCAGTTCCATTCGCGCGACGAATACCGGTATCACGAAAGCCTGGTCCACCCCGCGCTGGCCGCCCACGGGGCACCCAAACGCGTGCTGGTGATGGGCGGTGGCGACGGCCTGGCAGCGCGAGAAATCCTCAAGCACCCGGGCGTCGAAGAAGTGACGCTGGTGGAACTGGACCCGCACATGACGCGTCTCTTTGCGCAGCACCCGAAGCTGGTGGCGCTGAACGCTGGCGCGCTGTCGAACCCGAAGGTGCGTGTCGTCAACGCCGACGCCTACACCTGGTTGGAGTCGGCGCCGGGCACTTTCGACGTCATCGTCATCGACTTCCCCGACCCCACCAACTTCAGCCTGGGCAAGCTCTACACCACGAGCTTCTACCAGCGCGTGGACCAAGCGCTGTCTGCGGGTGGCTACATGGTCGTGCAGACCACGTCGCCACTGGTCGCGCGCAAGAGTTTCTGGACGGTTGCCAGCACGCTGGAAGCCGTGGACCTGGCCACCACGCCGTACCACGTGCACGTGCCCAGCTTTGGCGAATGGGGCTTCATCATCGCTGGCCGCCGGCCCTGGCGGACGCCCACGGCGCTGCCGCCGGGCTTGCGCTTCCTGACGCTGGAAGGCCTGCCGGCGTTGCTGCAGTTTCCGCCCGACATGGCGCGCGTGGCGGCCGAGCCCAACCGCTTGTCCAACCAGGTGCTGGTCAGCACTTTCGAGGAAGAGTGGGGCAAGGTGGCGCGTTGACGAGTCTGCCCACGAATCTCTTGACGCGGCGTGTCGTGCTAACGGCAACAGTGTGCGGCACCGTCGGCACAGTCGGCACCATCGGCACATGGGGCTGCACATCGCAGCAGACGGCAGCGTCGCCTGCTGCCTGGGTTGGCGCGTCGCATGCACGCGGCCACCGCCTGCGCAGCGCAGCGGCGCTGCCGGCTGCCGCGTTGCAGCGCAAGGCCCGCGTCGTCATCGTGGGCGGCGGCATTGCCGGCCTGGCCGCTGCGCGCGCCTTCCAGCGCCAAGGCACCGACGATGTCGTGCTGCTGGAACTGGAAGAAGCGCCCGGTGGCAACAGCCGCGGCCACCGCATCGCCGGCATGGCCTGCCCGCTGGGTGCGCACTATCTTCCGCTGCCGACCGCCGCGTCGCGGGAAGTGGCGGAATGGCTGCACGAGATCGGTCTGTTGAAAACGGAACTTGGCCGCACGGTGGCGGATGAGCGCCACCTCTGCCACAGCCCGCAAGAGCGCCTCTTCATCGACGGCGCCTGGTCTGAAGGCCTGCTGCCGCCGGCCGACCCAGGCTCGGCCACGGCCGCGCAGTACCGGCAGTTTGCGCAGGCGCTGCGCGTGGCTCAAGGCGGCACTGCGGGCGCCTTCACGGTGCCTGCGCACCGCTCCCCGTGGACGGCTGAACTGGCCGCGCTGGACAGCCAGACCCTTGCCGATTGGCTGTCCGCAAGAGGTCTCAACGATGAACGCCTGCGCTGGTACCTCGACTACTGCTGCCGCGACGACTACGGTGCGGGCGCCGGCACCGTGTCGGCCTGGGCCGGCCTGCATTACTTCGCCAGCCGCCATGGCTTTCATGCACCGGGCGACGGCGCAGCAGAACGCGACGCTGTCTTCACCTGGCCCGAAGGCAACGCCTGGCTGGTGCAGAGGCTGACCGCGCCGTTGCAAGGCCGCATCCACGGCGGCCGCACGGTGCTGCGCGTGGCCGAGTCGCGCCACGGCGTGCAGGTGCTGGCGTGGGACGAAGCCACGTCGCAGGTCGAAGCGTGGACGGCGCAGCAGGTGGTGCTGGCGCTGCCGCTCTTCATCGCCGCGCGGGTGCTTGAGTCCCCGCCCGACGCGCTGCGGCAGGCTGCCGCACTGCTGCAGCACGCGCCGTGGCTGGTGGCCAATGTGCACATCGACGGCCCGCTGCTCGACAGGCCCGGGGCGCCTGCGAGCTGGGACAACGTGCGGTATGACGCCACGTCCCGCGGAACCGCGCTCGGCTACGTCGATGCCATGCACCAGAGCCTGCGCCCCTACGTCGGCGCCACCGTGCTGACGGCCTACCACGCGCTGCCGGTGGCGCAGCGCGCCACGCTGCTGGTCGAGGACCCCACGCCCTGGCGTGACCGCGTGCTGCAAGACCTGGCGCTGACCCACCCCGACATCCCCCGCCGCGCCCGGCAGGTGGACCTGATGCGCTGGGGCCACGCCATGGCCATCCCGCGCCCGGGCGTGCAGCGCCACCCGGCGCTGATGGCACTGCGCCAGCAACGCGGCCGGGTGCGTTTTGCGCATGCCGACCTGGCGGGGTGTTCGGTGTTTGAGGAGGCGTTTACTGCGGGCTGTGAAGTGGCCATGCCGGTGCAGTCGATGACGAAGTGATGGCGACCTGACAACTACAAACCAACGCGCGTTCGATGCTCTTGCACGTATGCGGTTGACGGCGCCTGCTGCACAGGTGGCCGAAACGGCCCTGTGCAGATGTCGGCCCATGTGCGAATCGCCACGCTGGCAATCATCGGTCGCCACACCACGGCAAGCTCGTCGGAAAGTGCAAAGTAGCCCAGCTCAAACAGCGGGTCATGCACTTTGCACAGGCAGATCACGTTAGCCAAATGGCCACGTGCGTCGGGACGGTCGGCCCAGCGAGCGATGTGGCTCGCCACCAATAGCTGTGCATCGGCAATATCGCAAAGTGCGCAACGGCCGCGGTAGTTCAGCAGCGTGGCGCGGCGCACAGCGGCCATGCCACGCCGAGTGCGCAATTGACTGCTCGCTTCAGATGTGGGGACGTCGGCCAGCACCAAGGTGCCGGATTGGGCGGCATGGTCCAGCACGTCGTCTGGAAAGTCCTCTCTGACAGCATTGATCGCAGCGCCATTGATGACGTACACACCACTGTCAGAAAAGAAGAGCCTGCCCTCGTCGCGCAGTTCTTGCAGCACGCGGCTGACGGTCTGGGCGGGTGTGCGCCCGGCACTCGTCGTCTCGCCGATCATGGCGGCAAGTTCTTCGCTGAGGAACGAACCGCGCTCGATCTGAAGGCTTGCATGGCGCCTGCAGTAGCGTTGCAGGGCTGAAACAACGGCGGACTTCCAGGTTGCACTCATTGTTTGCCTCGCAAGGCCAATCCCGAACATTGAGGGTCGCTTGCAGATCCGAACATCCGCAATGAGGATGCTTGGATTCTGATCCCACAGAACTGGCGGCTGTGCGCCCGCTCGCCCGCGCCCCAGCAGAAAACACTGGCATCGGCATTCAGTTAGCCTCACCCGCCTCAACTTTCAACGAGCGTCCACACCATGCAATACCGCCGTCTCGGCCGCGCCGGCCTTCGTGTCAGCACCTTGTCCCTGGGCTCCTGGGTGACGTACCACAACCAGGTCGATGCAGGCCAGGCGGTGGAGATGATGGCTGCGGCCTATGACGGCGGCGTCAACTTCTTCGACAACGCCGAGGCGTATGCCGGCGGGCGCAGTGAAGAGATCATGGGGCAGGCATTGAAGAAGCTCGCATGGCCGCGCCTGAATTACGTTGTCAGCACCAAGTTCTATTGGGGCCTTGACCGCAAGGGCGATGCCGTCAACCGCAAGGACACGCTGAACCGCAAGTACCTGATGCAGGCCATGGACGGCAGCCTCACGCGCATGGCGCTGGACCACATCGACCTCATCTACTGCCACCGCCCCGACCCGCACACGCCCATCGAAGAAACCGTGCGCGCCATGAGCGACCTCATCACCCAGGGCAAGGCGCTGTACTGGGGCACCAGCGAATGGGGTGCGGACAGCATCCGCGCGGCCTGGGAAGTTGCTGAACGCCACCACCTGCACAAGCCGGTGATGGAGCAGCCTGAATACAACCTCTTCCACCGCCAGCGGGTCGAACAGGAATATGCGCGGTTGTATGAAGACACGGGTCTGGGCCTGACCACCTGGAGCCCGCTGGCCAGTGGCCTGCTCACCGGCAAGTACCGCAGCGGCGTGCCCGACGGCAGCCGCGGCGCGCTGGAGAGCATGGCCTTCCTGCGCGACGGCCTCATCGACGCCGCCAAGAATGCAGCGGTGGCCAAGCTCGAGCCCATCGCCAAGGAACTGGGCGGCACGCTGGCGCAATTGGCGCTGGCCTGGGTGGCGAAGAACCCGCATGTCAGCAGCGTGATCACCGGCGCGTCGCGGGTTGAGCAGGTGACAGCCAACCTGGGCGCGCTGGCGCTGCTGGACAAGCTGACGCCCGAAGTGATGGGACGCATTGACGCGGCAACTGCGGCGTTGGCCGAGTAGGGTCGCAAGACCCGCGATGCGGACGGCGTTTTCCTGAGCAGACACCATGCAGAGAGCCTTTCGTCAGCCCAGCGAGCCCGCGTCCGCACGCCGCAGCGCGCAGGCCCCAGCGCAGGCCTCCGCCGCAGATGGCCAGGCAGATCAGCGCCCGGCGTCTGCGGCCCAGCGCCGGCTCTTCGACGGCATCCACAGCGGCGCCCTGATGACGGCGCAGCGCGAGCGCATCGACGCCTTCACCGGTGGCACCGCGCAGCGCAGGGCGGCGCTGAGGTCCCCGCCCCCCGCAAAGCCCGACGAGGACGGGAAGAAGCCCATGGGTGGCGGGAAAGAACCCGATGCGCCGGAGGCAGCGGCAGGCCGCTACCCGGCTGACGCGATGAAGCTGTTCAAGGGCAACATGGACACGATGCGGTCCACCTCATCCAAGTATCCGCATCTGTCCATCGTCTTTGAACACAACGGCGACGGCACGGTGTGCATTGGGCAGCATTCACACTGGTCGTTGGATGCGAACACGAATCGCGACGTGGACATCGCGACCGGCACCTACGTGGGGGGTCCGCCGGGCCCCCCGTACCCGACTGCGGCCGCCTTGCTGGCGGCGGTGACCAAGGCGCGCGGGAAGCTGGAACGGGCAGCGGAAAAGGCCGAGAAACAGCGCGTGAAGAACGTGGCCACCAAGAAGCTGGGCGGCGACCAGAAGAAGGTCAACAAGTCGGCCGCTGAACTGCGGGGAAAAGGCACGCAGTACACCGGCATTCCCGACGGCATCACCGACGCCGACTACCAGAGTGCGGCCGCCGAGGGCTGGACCACGGCAGACCTGGAAGCCCACCTGGCGGGCCTGAAAAAGACCAAGGACCGCAACGAGCGCGTGGTGCAGCTGGTGGGCGACGCCACCGCGCCGCGCGGGCCAACGCCGCGCTGAGGGCAGCGTTCAGCTGCGCGCCTCGCGCTGTTCCTGCCGCGCTGCTTCCCACACCTCGCGCGCGGCGCCCGCATTCAGCGCGGCAATGGCCAGCCCGACGATCAAGTCCGGCCAGCCCGATGCCGTCAGCACCGTCGCCCAGCCGGCACCGATGATCGCGACGTTGGCAAACGCGTCGTTGCGCGCCGACAGGAACGCGGCCTTCGTCAAGCTGCCGCTGACGTGGCGCACGCGGGCCAGCAGCCATGCGCAGAAGAGGTTGACGGCCAGTGCGCCTAGACCCGCCAGCGTCAAGGCGTCTGCCGCCGGCGCAGCCAGGCTGTGGAACTTTTCCCAGGCCATCCACAGCGTGGCCAGCCCTGGCACCAGCAGCAGCAAGGCCAGCACCAGGCCCACGCGCGCACGGGCCTGCAGGCTCCAGCCCAGTGCCAGCAGGATCAGGCTGTTGACGGCGGCGTCTTCCAGAAAGTCGATGCTGTCGGCAAACAGCGACACCGAGCCGATGGCTATGGCAACGGAAAATTCGACGCCGAAATAGCCCAGGTTCAGCAGCGCCACCGCTGCCACGGTTTGACGCAGTGTCAGCACCTTGGTCAGCACTTCAGCGCACGCTGAATGGCGACTGGTAAGGCCGCCCGAACGCCACCCCGGCAACGATGGTGCCGGCCGGCTTCAGGTGCTGCCGGCCCGTGCGCTTGTTGTTGCGCGTGTCGACAAATTCCACCGGCCCGTCCACCAGTTCCAGCAGCGACAGGTCGGCCGGTGCGCCGATCTGCAGCGTGCCGTGCTTGGGCACGCGGCCAATCACACGCGCCGGTGCGCTGGTGGCCATGGCCACCACCTCGGCCAGGCTGAAGCCCATGCCGATCAACTTGCTCATCACCCACGGCAGGTAGGGCATGCCGGGTGTATTGCCAGAAAACACATGGATGTCCGACGAGATGGTGTCGGGCGTGCAGCCCTGGGCGATGGCCGCTTCGGCCACCGTGTAGTCAAAGCTGCCGCCGCCGTGCCCGATGTCGAAGATGACGCCGCGTTTCTTGGCCGCCAGCGCCGCAGGCAGCAGTTTGCCGTCCTGCACGATGTTGGTCCCGTCGCCGGCGATGTTGGGCGCACCCGAGAAGCAGTGCGTCAGCACGTCGCCCGGGCGCAGGAGGTCAAGGATCTGCGACATCAGCGCGCGGTCGGCCACGCCACCGATGTGGCACATGATCTTGGCCGGCACGCCCGACATCTCGCAGGCCTTGATGGCGCGCTTCAGCGGTTCGGTGCCGTGGCGGGCGACGACGTTTTCGCTCATCCGCACCTTCACGCCCAGCACCATGTCGCTGTTTTCGGCCACCACGCGCGCGGCCGCTTCGGGCTGCGCGTAGTCGATGTTGTAGAGCTCCGGCACCGGGAAGCCCGCCAGCCCGGCCACGGCGATGTGCACAAAGGCAAACTGCCGCGTGCGCGAGCCCGGCACGATGAAGCGGCGCCAGGCGGCAAAGTTGTTGGCACCGGCGTCACCCGCCGACACGACCGTGGTGGTGCACTGGTGCGCCACCAGTTCATCGGCCGGGATGCCGATGGCAGAACCGAAGGGGTAGCTGTGCGCATGCAGGTCGATCAGCCCCGGCGTGACCAGGCGGCCGCCGGCGTCCATCACGCGCTGCGCGCGTTCAGGCGCGATGCTGCTGTCGATGGCTTCGATCAACCCGAAGCGCATGCCGATGTCACGCTTGCCCGCCAAGCCTTGGCTCGGGTCCAGCACATTCGCGTTTTTCAGCAGCAGGTCGAACTTGTCGTTCGGGCCCATCGCGGCGTGGGCGTTGTGGCTGAGCAGGGCGGGGCCGCAGGCGGCCAAGGCAACGCCGGTATGCAGGAAGTTGCGGCGCGCAGCCTGGGTCATGACGGTGCGGTGCAAGGTGCGGTTCATGGATGGAGTCTCCTGGATGTTCTTGGCGCGTTGCGGTTGCAACGTCGTGGTTTGAGGATACGCCGGGGCGCACGGCCCGCGGATGGGGACGCAGATGGAGCGCAGGTGGAACGCGGCTGCAACGCGTCCCCCGGGCGTGCGGATGTCTGCAACCGCCAGCCGGTGGGCCACGGCGAAGTCGCAGATTCCCCTGCGCTGGCGGCCTACGTCGTTTGCAGCATCCGGATCAGCATGTCGATCACGTCGTTGCCGTCGGGCGACTTCAGCCGGTGCTGGCGCAGCGACCGCGCCAGGTCGGCGCGCGCCAGCATCTGGGTGTCGGACCGGATCAGGATGCCGGCGATGGCGCGCTGCACGTCGAGCGAGCGCGCCAGCGGGAACAGGCTGGCGATGGCTTGCAGGCTCTGTGGGTCGGCCAGCCGTTGCCGCGCCAGGGTTTCCAGCGCACGCACCTGCGCGCCCCCGGCCGCCATGCGGCCGATGCCCAGGGTGACGGCGCGCAGTTCGCCCACGTCGGCCAGTTGCCGGTGGCGCAGATAGATCTGCGCGATGGCGACATCGTCGTCCTGCGGACTCGTCAGCGCGCGAAGCGTCTGTGCATGTGCGGCTGCGCTGCCGATGCAGGCCAGCGCAGCCGCGTGCGTGGTGTTGCCGGGCCGCACAAGGCCGGTGGCCAGCAGTTGCGGCGCCAGGGCCGGGTCACGGGCTTGCGGCGTGGCGCAGACGAGATCGACTTCGGTTTTGCTGAGGTTGCCGCGTGCCATGCGTGCCGCCACCATGCGCAGGAATTCGGCCTGTTCCTGTGCGGGCGACAGCCACCCGATCATGCCGGCCAAGGCCATCATGCGGGCCTGCACCGTGGCGTCGTCGGCGTCGCGCGCAAACGCCAGGTAGCGGTCGCGCGTGGGCTTGTCGGACTGGACCGCGTGCAGTGCAGCAGCCACTTCAGGAAGCTGCCGCTGCGCCGGGCTGAGCGAGGCGGCATAACGTTCCAGGTGGTCGAGGAACATGCGCACCTCGGTCACGTCGCGCTGCAGCACGCCGTGCAGAAAGGCCAGCTTGCGGGCATCCGTGGGCCCGTCGTCAGCCAGGCTGCACATGTCGCTGCGGAAGGCCGCGTGCGGGTCTGCATTTGTCAAGCCGGCGACGGCAATCATCGAGCTGGGGCCAAACAGGTTCAGCAGGGTCGCGCTGGCGCGGCCGCTGGCCACTTCGCCTGCTGGCGCCGACTGGAAGTAACGCTCCAGCAGCGGCCCCGCCGTGCGCCCCAGCGGGGCCTTCGACGAAAAGCCGTACAGCAGTGGCACGTCCTTGAAGACGTGGCGCAACCGGTCGCGGTTGCTCTGGCCGTAGCGGTCGCTGAGCAGCGCCGACACACGGTCGGCGTCGGCCTGCGAAACGCCTGAACGCAGCAGGCTGCGGCCGATTTCGGCCGACGCGGCAAACCTCGGCGTCGACTTCAGCGTGTTGCAGCCGAAGAGATACACCTCTTTCAGCTGCGCGAACAGGCCGTCGCATGAACCGCTGCACGATGCGCGCTGCAGTTCGTGCATCGTCAGGAATTCCTTGTCGTCGAAGCGGTCGGTGTAGAACTCGGTGCCGTCGTCGAAGTGGCCGGAAATGACCAGTGCGTCGCAGCTCACGCCACGCTGGCAGGCCGACGCCAGCCAATCGGGCTTGCCGCGCTGCACCAGTTCAACGAAGCGGTAGTCCCCGCGCGGCAAGTGGCGCTGGAACATGTCCTTTTCGTCGGATGAATTGATGGTGACGGTGCAGACCGTCTTTGGCGCGGCGCCGGCGTCAAAGGAGCCGACGGCGGCCAGGCACATCAGCAGTGCGGCCGAGGCGCCGAACCGGCGAAAGGGGTTTGGATTCGGCATGGGCAAGTGTTTCACAACGCAGGCCGCGCGGCCTGGGGTGATGTAAGCGAACGCGCCTGCGCCGCGTGGGTTTGCCGTGCCCTCAGGGAGACCGCAGTCGGCTGATCAGCGCGTCCAGGATGTTGTCGGCTGGTGGCGCCTGGCGGCGCCGGTCTTGCAGCGTGCGCAACAGTTGCGGGCCGGCGATGGATCGGCGGTCGGCGCGGATCAGGATGCCGGCAACGGCGTGCTGCACCGGCCAAGACGGCGTTTCCGCAAACAGCGACACCAGCATGTCAAGAATCTCCCGGTCGGCCACGTAGTGACGTCCCAGCGCCCCGAGCGCGCGCACCTGCGCTTCGGATGCCGGCATGCGGACGATGGCCTTCGTCACCTGGCGCAACTCGGCCGCGTCGGTGATGGGCCGGTGCCGCAGATAGGCGCGCGCGATCTGCACGTCGGCCTCGGCCGGGCTGACCAGCCCCGCCAGCGTGCGCATCCGGCCCTCGGCGCTGCCCAGGCAGGCGCGCACGGCGGCGTGCGGCACGTCTTCGGTCTTGCTGCCCGCTGGCAGGAGCCGGTCGAAGCTGCCGCTCAGGTCGTTGTCCTGGTTCAGGGTGCAGGCCAAGTCCACCTCGGTCACGCCCAGCGTGCTGCGGGCCTGCAACTGCCCGAGCATCAGCGCAAGTTCACCCCAGCGTTCATCGGCCGACAACCAGCCGAGGTCGTGCGCCACCTTGACCAGGCGCGCCAGCACCGCTGGCTGGTCGGCGTCACGCGCAAGAGCGAGAAAGCGCTCTCTGGCTTCGCCGTCGCGGGCGATGGCCTCGAAGGCCCGGGCCACTTCTGGCGTGCGCCGCGCCGGGTCTTCAAGCGCTTTGGAGAACCGCTCGATGCGGTCGAGATGAACGCGCGCCTGCCCCGCGTCTCGCTGCAGCAGCTGGTGCACAAAAGCAAGCTTTTTGGCGTCCGGCAAACGGTCATCGACGAACTTGCAGACGTCGCCCCGCACACCGGCGTGCGGATCCTTGGCGGTCATGCCCTGGGCCGACGTCATTGAATTCGACGCGAAGAGCGAGAGCAGGCGCTTGCTGGGGCTGCCCAGACCGATCTCGCGCCCGCCGCCGGCCTGGAAGTGGCGGTTCAGCGTGGCCCCGGCAAATGGCCCCAGCGGCGCCACCGATGAAAAGCCGTAGATCACCGGCACGTCCCAGAACACCTGGCGCATGCGGTCGCGGCTGCTTTCGCCATGCCCGGCGTTCAGTGCCCGCAGTTGGCGTTCGGCCTCTTTCAGTGAATGCCCTTCCCGCACGAGGCTGCGCACCACCTCTGCCGACGCGCGGCTCAGCGGCGCGGCATTCAGGGTGTTGCAGCCGAAGAGATAAACCTCTTTCAGCTGCGAGAAAAGGCCTGGACACGAGTCGCTGCAGGACGCCCGTTCCAGTTCATCAACGGGCAGGAATTCGGGTGTTTCCAGCTGGTCGGAAAAGAAGTCGTTGGCGCCGTCGTAATGGCCCGAGATGATGAGCACGTCGCAAGTGACTGCCGCACGGCAGGCCGAGGCCAGCCAGTCGGGCCGGCCGCGCTCAACCAGTTCGACAAACTGGTACTTCGCAGCCGGCAGGTGGCGGCGGAAAGCATCCTTTTCGTCGGCGGAATTGACGGTGATGGTGCACACCGTCTGCTTCGGGGCGGCCATGAGCGAAGTCGCCAAAGACACGGCCGCTGCGAACAGAAAAAGATGAAGTGTCGGCTGCCAACGCATCGGACATTGACTGCCGCCGGGCTTTTGCAGTGTGTAGGCGCATGCCGATGGTGCGCGTCGGCTCGATGCCCGTTGTCGGGTGGCTTGTCACGCCGCCGGTCCTGTCGCGCTGCCAACAGGCCGGACCAAAGCAAAGGCGGCCTGAGCCGCCTTGTTGAAACTTGCGCACGCCGAGATCAGGTGCCAGCGCGGCCCTTGCTGGATCTCTCCACCGGGCGCTTGGATTGGCGCGGTGCATGCACAGGCACCACCTCTCGGACCTTCTCACGACCGGCGGTAGCGTCTGTCTGCGCTTGCAACGGAAACTGCTGGGGATTCAGAGGCCCGGCGGGCGACTGCGACTTGCTAGGGTTCTTTGGCTGCTTCATGGTGGCCTCGAGTGGATTGATCGGTGCGTTGTTGCGGATCTAGGACGGTTTCGAGATTTCCGAAAGCGCCTCGGCTGCTGGCTGTATTTCTGAGCTCTCAACCGCAAAGTCACCCAGCGCCACGATGCCGACGAGCCGTTTGTCGCGATCGACGACGGGAAGACGTCTCACTTGACGCTCGCTCATGATCTTGGCCCCCTGTTCGACCGATTCGTCCTCGTAGGCCCAGGCGACGCCTTCGGACATCACGTCACGAACCTTGGTGGTGGCGTCTTTGCCGTCGGCGACGGCGCGAACCGCGATGTCGCGGTCAGAGATCGTTCCGATCAGGCGATCATCCTCACCGACCGGCAACATGCCAAAGTCCCCATCCCGCATCCTGCTCGCGGCGTCCATGATGCTCATGTCGGGACTGATCACCTTCACGTCGCGACTCATCAGGTCTTTCAACTGTTGCATGTTCATTCTCCTTGAATCAAGACTGCGGGAGTGAAGGTCGGCACGCGCGTAGCCAAGCTCCTTCACGCTGGCAACTCGGCGCAACGGTGGGAACAGAACATCCGGTCGCCCTTGCCCAGGCTTATGGACGCCACGTCGCCATGCCGTTGGCTGTTGCTGGCATCACTTTCTTCTGCGCGCAGGCAGCCGTCTGTGCGTTGGCGCATATTCGCCGCGCTCGACTGCTGGCGATTGCTGGCGATAGCTGGCGATAGCTGGCGCTTGCCGGCGCTTGTTCGCCTTTGTGCACAGCCGCAAAGCGGCCATTCGATGAGCGGCTTTGTCAGTGTGAGCGGTGACAGTACTGGGCGCGAGGTGCCGTCGCGCCAGGGAGTCCTCAACGGCAGCGCCATCTGCGTGGCCGCGTTGCATTGCATCCATTCGCAAGGGCGCTACGAGGTTTCGATGCGCGGTCGGTGACAGGCGCAGTGGGAACGGCAGCGACAGAACCACTGGCGCGTCGGCGCGCAGGGATGACGCGCAACGATGCGCGACTGTAGTCACCGCCCGCCGCGATCATTGCCGAGACGCACGCCTCACGGCCGGCGTATTCCGGCCACCTGGCCTTGTAAGTGTGGGCATGCCGGCAACAGCCGCGTTCATCTGGCGTTCATGATCAGCGCTGTATCTGGCGACTTGCACGCTGCCACAATTCATCGGATGTTCCGTGCGCGCCTCACCGTTGCCCTGGCCCTGCTGGCCATCGCCTCCGTGCTGCAGGGGGCCTTCGCCGTCTGGGCGCTGGGCGTGGCAGACCACCACGCCCAGCATGGCCGCGTCACTGCCGATATCCATTTGGGATTCGTCGAGTTGTCGGCAACCAAGCAGCGGCTGCGCACTTGGGTGTCGCAAGCCCTGCTGGGCGCAGGTGCGGCACCCGACGAGCGCATGCGGCTGCAGGACGATCTGCGCGCCAACGTCGAGCGCCTGCGTGAACTGTCGGAACAAGCCCTCCTGCTCGGCAAGGGCCTGGGCGACGAGGATCGCAAGGTGCAGTTTCAACGCCGCGAAACGCTCGCAGTGCTGAGCCGCGGCTTTGCCAATCTGGCATTGGCCATCGACACAGTGCAGCCCTTGCCCGCAGGCGCCAATGCGCAAGAGGCTTGGGATGCACTGACGAACTTGTTCGAATTGTCCGAAGGCAGGAATCTGCGCGCACTGATCGCCGAAGATATCCAGCGCGCCAAGTCCTCGGTGGCGCGCGAGCGCGCTGCGGCAGACCGCACCTTGCGCTGGATGCGCGGGCTCTGGCTTGGCACCGCTGCCGCGCTGGCACTTGCTGCCTTGTTGCTGGCTTGGTACTTTGCCGCCGCGCTGCGCCGCCCGCTGACGGAATTGACCCGTGGTGCCGAAGCGCTGGAGCAGGGCCGACTCGACTACCGCATTCCCGATGGGCGGGGCGACGAGTTCTCGACCGTGGCGCGAAGTGTCAATGCCATGGCTGCTGAACTGAAAGACCACCGCCAGCGTGAAGCCGATGCCCGTGTGCGGCTGCAAGACCTGGTGGAAGAGCGAACCAGCGAGTTGCGCAGCGCCCTGGCCTCGCTTCAAGAAGCCGACGAAAGGCGCCGGCAGCTGTTTGCCGACATCAGCCACGAACTGCGCACACCGACCACCGCGATCCGTGGCGAGGCGGAGGTCACTTTGCGTGGCAGCCACCGCCCGGAAGAAGAGTACCGCACCGCCTTGCAGCGCATCGTGACAACCACCCGCCAACTCGGCCTGGTGATTGAAGACTTGCTCACCATGGCTCGCAGCGACATCGACGCTTTGGCACTTCAACGCGTTCCGATCGACCCGGTGCCGGCACTGCGCGAGGCCGTCGAACAGTGCGCGCCTCTCGCCAGCGTCGCCGGGGTGCGCATAGACGCCAAGCTGGGCGAGGCAGGTGGCTTCTGGCTGCTGGCCGATGCACAGCGCCTGCGGCAACTGCTCTCGATCCTGCTCGACAACGCGGTGCGGTATTCCCATCCGAACGGCTGCGTCAGCGTGAGCTTGCAAGCCCTGGCCGATGAACAGGGGAGGCAGCACTGCGAAGTGTGCGTAACCGACCGAGGCATTGGCATCCCGAAAGACGAGCTGCCGCGCATTTTCGAACGCAACTTCAGAGGGGCCTTGGCGCGCCTGCACCGTGCTGACGGCACGGGTCGCGGCCTCGCCATCGGTGCTGCGTTGGCCCGCGCGCATGGCGGTCGCATAGACCTGGAAAGTGACCCCGGCCGTGGCACCATCGTTCGGCTGCGACTTCCCCTTCTGAGCGAACCCGCCTTGCTGTTGTCAGACACATGAATATCCTGATCGTCGAAGACGACCCGCGTATTTCTGGCTTCCTGGAGCGCGGCTTGCGGGCCGAAGGTCACCGCGTCAAGCTCGCGCGCACCGGGCCCGAAGGGCTGGCCCTGGCGCGCTCTGTCGGCCAGGCTGATGCGGCCACCGTCATGCTGCTGGACGTGATGCTGCCCGGGATGAGTGGCCTCGAGGTCTGCCAAACCTTGCGCGCTGCTCTGGTGCCTGTGCCCATCCTCATGTTGACAGCGCTTGGCTCACTCGAAGACCGGGTCGCTGGCCTGCGCTTGGGTGCCGACGACTACCTCGTCAAACCATTTGAATTCGAGGAACTCCTGGCACGCATAGAAGCTTTGGGCCGACGCGGGAGACTTCAAACCGCAAACCCCAGCGTCGCACTCAAAGTGGCTGACCTCGAACTCAATCTGGAGACCATGCGCGCCAGCCGGGCCGGCGTTCCCATTGCACTGACAGCGCGCGAGCTGGCCTTGCTGGAATTGCTGATGTCGACGCCCGGACGCTTGTTCAGCCGCGAGCGGATCCTGTCGACTGTGTGGGGCACCAATGAAGACCCGCTCACAAATGTCGTGGACGTCTACATTCGCCGTTTGCGCGGCAAAGTCGATGAGGGGCGAGCCCCCGCCTTGATCCACACCGTGCGTGGCCTGGGCTACCGGCTGGAAACTCCCGGCGCTGGCTGAGGCGTCCACCCCGAAACGGGGTCAAGCGAGGCATGGAGGCCCGCGACGTTCGCGCGGCACTTGTCATCTAGCGTTCATTCTGTATGCCGCGCCGCTTCATCTGAGCGCAGGCCTGCTGTTCATGCCTCGGCGGCAGACTCGATTCGTCGACGCTGGGTGCCGTTCGTGATCGGCTCCTGAAGCAGCGACCAGGCGCTGTGGCCCGCGCGCAGGGCGCCGGCCGACAAGCCGCCTGAACCGAAACATGAGGTCATTCGATGAACCCACGACGCAGCTTTCTCTCCGCCGCTGGCGCTTTCGCAGCGGCAGGCATTGCCGGTACAGCCCAGGCTCAAGCAGGCAAAGACGGCCCATCGGCCACGACCTGCATGGTCTATGACAAAGACCGGCAGAAAAAAGTCACCCCTGATGAAGCCCTGAAGCTCTTGAAGGCGGGCAACGAGCGCTTCGTGAGCGGCAAGAGCGTCAATTGCGACCTGATGGCGCAAGTCAGGGCCACCGCAGATGGCCAGGCCCCGTTTGCCGCCATCGTGGGGTGCATCGACAGCCGCGTACCGCCTGAGTTGGTTTTCGATCAGCGCATCGGCGACATCTTCGCGGCCCGAATTGCCGGGAACTTCGTCAACACCGACATCATCGGCAGCCTGGAATTCGCTACGAAGCTGGCGGGCTCCAAGCTCATCGTGGTGTTGGGTCACTCTGAATGCGGCGCGGTCAAGGGCGCAGTGGACGATGCCAAGATGGGCAATCTCACGGCCACCTTGGCCAACATCCGCCCTGCCGTGGCCAAGGTCAGCATGATCGATGGTCCGCGCAACTCCAAGAACAAGCGCCTGGTGCAGGCTGTGGCCGATCAGAACGCCCAGGACGCCGCCAAAATGCTGATGGATCGCAGCGACGTGCTGCGCGAGTTGGTTGCTGCCGGCGACCTGAAGATCGTCTCAGCCATGCACGACTTGCACACCGGACGCATCACCTGGTTCGGTTGAAGCGACCCTTCAAGGCGGCGAAGCCGGTGCTGCTCAACTGCCCGCGGTGTAACGGCTGCCGGTGGTCCCACGGATCACAGACTGCTGGTTGACCGCGAGCCGTCCATGAGCATGGCATCCACCAGTCGGTGGTTCCCAAACACTAGGCCGCGATAGGGGCAAAACGATATCTTGGCCCTTTGCAGCGAGGGCATAGGCATAGATTCGTGCACCTGAGACGGACGGTCGAGAGCACCCGCTGATGGCCGAACCCAGCGCACCGCCAGCGCCCGCTGCAGCGCCGTCCAGATGCAGAAGCGTCAGATGAATGTCGTATTGGCTGATCGGACCGGGTCAAGGGCGGGCGCAGCCCGGCGAAGCGAACCCTTGACCCGGTGCAATCGGCGGCAACGCTCGCGAAGGCGGGCAGGGGACGGCTCTTGGTCGCCTGCCCCCGAGCCCGTCCGGCGGCGAGGACTTCCGGATATTCGTTCTGGCGACGGGGTTCGCCGCGAATTGCTACGCCAACGCGCGCACCGGCTCAGCTATCGCTGAATTTCCGGGCCTGATCTCGCCGAGGTTTTGGGGTCGGCCCGCACGCTCAGATGCACGTGCGGGTTGGCCTGGTGGTCGTGCAGCACCATCACGTAGCGGTGATCGCCCAGCTCGGATCGAGCAAACTCGCGCACTGCCTTCATCACGATCAGCGGATCGGTGCCGGCCGGCATCGACAGCATGATGTTGAAGGCCTCGCGCCGCGGGCTGGTCTCGTCGATGCGGGAACCGCCATGTCGCCATTGATCGGCCAGATCGCGCAGCGCATCCTTGCCCTCGCGCACGACGCCACGGTCGTCCTCGAACGGCAGCCGACCCGCCTTGG
>JANMKK010000365.1:0-1522 GCA_031372005.1 Rubrivivax sp. | reverse complement strand
GCGCCCATCAGTGGCTCGTTCCGAGGTAGGCGCTGATGACTTCGGGATTGGCGCGCACCGCTGCGGGCGTGCCGTCACCGATCTTCTTGCCGTAGTCCAGCACCACCACGCGGTCGGAAATGTCCATCACCACACTCATGTCGTGTTCGATCAACACCACCGTGGTGCCGTACTCGTCGTTGACGTCCAGGATGAAGCGGCTCATGTCCTGCTTCTCTTCGACGTTCATGCCGGCCATCGGTTCGTCCAGCAGCAGCACTTGCGGCTCCATCGCCAGGGCGCGGCCGAGGTCCACGCGCTTTTGCAATCCGTAAGGCAGGCGGCCGACGGGCGTCTTGCGAAAGGCCTGGATCTCAAGGAAGTCGATGATCTTCTCGACGGATTCCCGATGTTCGCTTTCTTCTCGCTCGGCCGCACCAAACCAGGGGTTGCGGATGGCCTGCTGGAACAGGTTCGTCTTCATGCGCAGATTGCGCCCGCTCATGATGTTGTCGATCACGCTCATGCCCTTGAACAGCGCCAGGTTCTGGAAGGTGCGCGCCACGCCCATCTCTGCAACTTGGCGGCTGTTCATGTGGCCGAAGGTCTGGCCGCGAAAGCTGATGCTGCCTTCCTGCGGCGCATAGACGCCGTTGATGCAGTTGAGCATGCTGCTCTTGCCCGCGCCGTTGGGGCCGATGATGGCGCGCACCTCGTGTTCGCGCACGTCGAAACTGATGTCGGTGAGTGCCTTGACGCCGCCGAATCGCAGGCTGATGTTCTTCACGTCGAGGATGACCTCTCCGATTTTTCTTTCCGCCATCACGCTGCCCTCTCCATCGCAGGAAACGTCTTCGCATCCACGATCGGCAGCGTCGCGCTGACGCTGCCGCTGCGGCCGTCTTCAAACTTCACGGCCGTCTCGATGAATTGCGCGGTCTTGCCGCTGTACATCGCATCCACCAGCACCTGGTATTTGTCGCTGATGGTGCCGCGCTTGACCTTGCGCGTGCGTGTCATCTCGCCGTCGTCGGCGTCCAGTTCTTTGTGCAGCACCAGGAAGCGGCTGATCTGGCTGCCGGCCAGCAGGGCGTCCTCGGCCAGGTCGGCATTGACCTTCTCGACGCACTCGCGCACCAGCTCGTGGACCTCGGGCTTTTGCGCTAAGTCGTTGTAGCCGGCGTAGCCCAGGTTGCGCCGCTCGGCCCAGTTGCCCACGGCGTCGAAGTCGATGTTGATGAAGGCGCAGACGCTGGCGCGCTGGTCGCCCAGCGCCACCGCTTCTTTGATGAAGGGGAAGAACTTGAGCTTGTTCTCGACGTACTTGGGCGCAAACATCGCGCCGTCGTTCGGGCCGCCGTGTATGCGGCCGACGTCCTTGGCGCGGTCGATGATCTTCAAGTGGCCATGGGCATCGAGAAAGCCGGCGTCGCCGGTGTGGTACCAGCCGTCGGCGGTCAGCACTTCGGCCGTGGCGGCGGGGTTCTTGTAGTACTCCTTCAGCAGGCCCGGGCTCTTGATCAGGATCTCGCCGCTGTCGGTG
>JANMKK010000346.1:0-1958 GCA_031372005.1 Rubrivivax sp. | reverse complement strand
TTGGTGATGTAGGTCATTTGCGCCCCCAGACCGGCGGGAGCCGGTCGTCCCCCGAGGGGATCAAGGAAAGTGGCGAAGCCACATTTCCATGAGCCAAGATTCTTTCGCGGCGCGGCGCCACGGCCAGTGCGTGCACACTGTCGGTGATGGCCTGGGTGATGAAGCGCGCGGTGATGGGCGTGCCGTCGTAGTGCAGCACTTTGATCAACCACTCGGGGTCGATCTCCAATTCCGTCATCAGCAGGGTGCGCATCTGTGCGTCGCGGTTCTGCTCAACGACAAACACGCGGTCGTGCATCGCAATGAATTCAGCCACGCTGGCCGGGAACGGGAAGGCGCGAAGCCGCATCGCGTCGAGGTGGATGTGCGAGGCCGCCAGTTCTTCCAGCGCCTCTGCCATGGCCGGCGCGGTGGAGCCGAAGTACAGCACCCCGAGTCGCGTTTTCTTGGCCGCGGCGCGCACTTCTGGCGCGGGCACCAGCGTGGCGGCGGTGGCAAATTTCTGCAGCAGCCGGTGCACGTTGTAAAGGTAGTCAGGCCCGGCTTCGGAATAGCGCGCGTAGGCGTCGCGCGTGGTGCCACGCGTGAAGTACGCGCCTTTGGCGGGATGCGTGGCGGGCAGCGTGCGCCACGGGATGCCGTCGCCATCGACATCCTTGTAGCGGCCGAAGTCCTTGCCGGCCTCAAGTTCATCGGACGTCATGACCTTGCCGCGGTCGTAGCGGCGTTCGTCGCTCCACTGCAGCGGTTTGCACAGGCGCTGGTTCATGCCGATGTCCAGGTCGGTCATCACGAACACCGGCGTTTGCAAGCGGTCGGCCAGGTCCAGCGCGGTGGCGCTGAATTCGAAGCACTCGGTGGGGTCTTGCGGCAGCAGCAGCACGTGTTTGGTGTCGCCATGGCTGGCGTAGGCGCAGCTCAGGATGTCGGCCTGCTGCGTGCGTGTCGGCATGCCGGTGCTGGGGCCGCCGCGTTGCACGTTGATGATGGTCAGCGGGATTTCTGCAAAGTAGGCCAGGCCGATGAATTCCGTCATCAGGCTCACGCCCGGCCCCGACGTGCAGGTGAAGGCCCGTGCGCCGTTCCAGCCCGCGCCGGTGATGATGCCGATGGACGCGATCTCGTCTTCGGCCTGCACAACAGCGTAGCGCGCGTCGCCGCTGTCGGGATCGTGGCGGTACTTCTTGCAATAGCTCTGAAAGGCCTCGGCCACCGACGACGACGGCGTGATCGGGTACCACGCGCACACCGTGGCGCCGCCATAGACGCAGCCCAGAGCGGCTGCGGCATTGCCTTCCATGAAGATCAGGTCGCCGACCGCATTCGCACGCTTCACACGCAGGCCCACGCCACCGTGGGCCAACGACTTCAGGTGGTCGCGCGCAAAGCCTCGGCCGGATTGCAGCGCGCGCACATTGGATTCCAGCAACCGCTCCTTGCCCTTGTACTGTTCGCTGAACAGGCCTTCGATGACCCGCCCGTCCACGTCCATCAATTCCGACAGCGCGCCCAGCACCATGATGTTCTTGAACAACGTGCGCTGGCGCGGGTCTTCGTAGGTGGCGTTGCAGATCGCCGTCACCGGCATGCCGATGATGGTGATGTCGCTGCGCATCTCACCGGGCAGTGGCTTGGTGCTGTCATGGAAGAGGTAGCCGCCTGGCTCGACCTCGCGCACGTCCTGCTCCCAGGTCTGCGGGTTCATGGCCACCATCATGTCGATGCCGCCGCGCCGGCCCAGCCAGCCGCGTTCGCTGACGCGCACTTCGTACCAGGTGGGCAGGCCCTGGATGTTGCTGGGGAAAATGTTGCGCGGACTCACCGGCACGCCCATGCGCAGGATGGCCTTGGCGAAGATCTCGTTGGCCGACGCCGAACCCGAGCCGTTGACGTTGGCGAACTTGATGACGAAGTCGTTGACGGATTCGATGCGCTTCATGCCTAGACTCCGATGCTTC
>JANMKK010000317.1:0-6885 GCA_031372005.1 Rubrivivax sp. | reverse complement strand
GCCGGTGCAATGCCGGCGCAGTTGACCAGGCCCATCAGCTTGCCCAGTGCGACGGCCGCAGCGACCACGGCCTGACCGTCGGCCTCCTGGCTGACATCGCACTTGACGAACTGGCCGCCAATGTCAGTGGCAACCTGCAGGCCGCGGTCGGCCTGCAAGTCGGCCACCAACACCTTGGCGCCGTTGGCCGCGAGCATGCGCGCGGTGCCTTCACCGAGCCCTGAAGCACCACCCGTGACGATGAAGACCTTGTTTGCGATGTCCATGGTGTGTACCTTGATTCCTGCCTGGTTTCCTGCCTTGCCTCTGCAGCGATCAGATGCCCAAGGCGCCCATCACCCGCCCGGTGATTTCATCGACGCTGCCGGTGCCGCTGATGCGGGCACAACGCGGTGCTTGCGTGTCACCGCTGCTGGCCCAGTTGGCGTAGTAGTCCACCAGCGGCCGCGTCTGGCTTTGATAGACCTGCAGCCGCTTCTTGACGGTTTCTTCCTTGTCGTCGTCGCGCTGGATCAGTGGTTCGCCAGTCACGTCGTCCTTGCCTTCGACCTTGGGCGGATTGAACTTGATGTGGTACGTGCGGCCTGACGGCAAATGCGCGCGGCGGCCGCTCAT
Organism: Rubrivivax sp.; assembly: GCA_031372005.1. Lineage (GTDB taxonomy): Bacteria > Pseudomonadota > Gammaproteobacteria > Burkholderiales > Burkholderiaceae_C > Rubrivivax. The sequence goes on along the minus strand of JANMKK010000317.1, from coordinate 6,270 downwards.
GCGCTCGACGATGGCTTCGTCGGGCACGTCAATCTCCAACACCAGTTCGATCTTCACGCCGGCGTCCTTCATGGCGTCGGCCTGCGGGAGGGTGCGGGGGAAACCGTCGAACAAAAAGCCCTTGGCGCAATCGGGCTGCGACAGCCGTTCTTTGACCAGATCGATGATGAGCCCGTCGCTGACCAGCCCGCCGGCGTCCATGACTTTCTTGGCCGCAACGCCCAGCGGCGTGCCAGCCTTGACTGCCGCGCGCAGCATGTCGCCGGTGCTGATTTGTGGGATGCCCAGGCGCTGGCAAATGAAGGTGGCTTGTGTGCCTTTACCGGCGCCAGGCGCGCCCAGGAGAATCAGTCTCATCGGGTTCCTCTTTTTTGGTGTGTGGCGCGGGGGGTGCGCCCCCATCAAGTCCCGCCCTAAAACGAGAATATCACGCGCTACCCGACGTCAAGCTGACGGCAAACCCGCTGCTTCGGCTGCAAAAAATGCGCGGACGCGGGCCAAATCTTCGGGCGTGTCCACACCCGGCCCGGGTCCATGCGGCGCCACGTGCACGGCAATTCGGTGGCCGTGCCACAACACGCGCAGTTGCTCGAGCGCTTCGGTGTGTTCGATGGCGGCGGGCGGCAGGCTTGGAAACTGGCGCAAGAAACCGGCGCGGTAGGCATACAGGCCCAGATGGCGCAGCGGCGCGGGGGTGGGCATCTGCGGTGTCTGCAGTATCTGCGGCCTCTGCAAGGCGCCAGCGGCCGCGCCGTCGCGCCACCAGGGGATCGCTGCACGGCTGAAATAAAGGGCGCGGCCTGCCGCGTCAAGCACCACCTTGACGACGTTGGGGTTGAGGTAATCGGCCACGTTTGTCAGCGGGTGCGCCGCAGTGCTCATCACGCAGTCACTGCGCTCTGCCAGCACCAGCGCAACGTGGCGCACGAGTCCGGGGTCGATCAGCGGTTCGTCGCCCTGCACGTTGACGACCATGTCGTCGCCGTCCAGATTTAGAAGCCCGCAGGCCTCGGCCAGGCGGTCGCTGCCGCTACCGTGGTCTTGCCGGGTCAGCACGGCACGCACGCCATGCGCGGCGCAGGCGTCGGCAATGCGCTGGTTGTCGCAGGCCACCACTACTTGTGCCGCACCACTTTGCGCTGCGCGCTCGGCCACGTGCACCACCATCGGCTTGCCGGCAATGTCTGCCAGTGGCTTGTTGGGCAGCCGCGTGGAGGCCAGCCGCGCCGGGATCAGGACGGTGAACTTCAAGGCGTGGGCATGGGGGCAGCGGCCGCGGCGGTGGGTGTGGCGGGCGCAGGCCCGTCCAGCGGCAGCGCTTCGCTTTCCAGCATCACCGGGATGCCGTCGCGGATGGGGAAGGCCAGCCGGTCAGCCGGGCAGGCCAGATCCAGCGGGCGCTGTTCGGCGTCACGGCGCAACCGCAGCGGGCCCTTGCAAACGGGGCAGACCAGCAGGTCGATCAGGCGGTGGTCCAGGCTCATGGTGGGCGTCCTGTGCAGTCCAGTTCTTTGCAGTTCAGTGCGGGGCAGCCGGGAAAAGCAACGCCAGAATCTCGTCGATGAGTGTCTGCGGCAGAGTCAAGTCTAGTGGCACCACCACACGCGGGTGCTGCCCATGCGCTGCGGGTCCAGCTTGACGGCGTCCTTCTCGGTCGTGATGACCTCTGGCATGTCGGCAGACCAGGGCAGGGCGCTGTGGCTGCCATAGGCATGGTGGTCTGGCAGCGGTCGGGCATCGATGGTCAGGCCTGCGGCACGCAGCATGCCGAAGAACTTTTCGGGCGCGGCGATGCCGGCCACGGCGACCAGTGTGCGGCCCGCCAGCACGGATATCGGCACGGCTGCGCTCGCATCACCGGCTCGCCATGCCGCCAGGGGCAACGCAGACGCGATGCTGCGCAGCGCCAGCGCGCCGGGCAGACCCGTGCTGCTGACGCCCGCCGTGTAGAGCACGTGACGCCAGCGCGGCACGGTCTGCGGCAGTGGTTCACGCAGCGGCCCGGCAGGCAGCAGCAGGCCGTTGCCGGCGCCGCGTTCGTCAAACACCACCAGCTCGGCACTGCGCACCAGCGCTGCGTGTTGCAGGCCGTCGTCGGAGACCACCACATCCACCTCCGGGTGCGCGGCGCACAGCGCGCGGCCAGCGTCGGCGCGGCGCCTGCCCACCCACACCGGCACGGCGCAACGGCGGTGGACCAGCAGCGGTTCGTCACCGGCGGTGCTGGAATTGTCGTCAGCTTGCACGGCGTGCACGCCGTGGCCCGAGCGCCCATGCCCGCGTGAAATTACACCCGGCCGGTGACCAGCGCGTTGCAGCGCCTGCACGATGGCGATGACGGTGGGTGTCTTGCCGGCGCCGCCGACGACGTGGTTGCCGACCACCAGCACGGGCACCGGCAGCGCCTTCGCCAGCGGTCGGGTGCGGCGGTAGACCAGCCACAGCGCCAAGTACAGCATCGACAGCGGCCACAGGACCCAGGCCAGCCGCGTGGGCTCGGGCTGCCACCACAGGCGGTACAGCCACCCTTCCAGCCCACGGCGCGGCATGTCCACGACAGCGCCGGGCGTTGCGCCGTTCAACGGGCCGCGGTGCCGCCCGTTTGCGCCGCAAAAGTCAGCCGCGACAGGCCGGCGCGGCGCGCTGCGTCCAGCACGTTGACGACCGCCTGGTGCGCCGCCAGGGCGTCGGCCGAGATGATCACCACGGTGTCGGGCCGGCCGGCTGCCGCAGCGCTCAATTCAACCGTTAGCGTCTCGACGCTGCGGCCGTCGACGGCCTTGCGGTTGACGGCGTAGCGGCCGTCGCTGGCTACCGCCACGATGATTTCTGCGGGGCGGTCGCGCAACTTTTCGGCGTCGGCAGCGGGCAGGTTGATCTGCAGTTCAGTGAAGCGCGAATAGGTGGTGGACAGCATCAGGAAAATCAGAACCACCAGCAGCACGTCGATGAACGGGATCAGGTTGATCTCCGGTTCTTCCATGCGGCGGCGGCTGAATTTCATGCGCTCAACTGCAGTGTCATGCGGCGTTATGCCGTGTTATGCGGTCGCGCTGCTGCGCACCGCAAAGCGCATCAGGTGCGGCACCATGCGCTCGGCCGCCAATTCCAGTTGCAGCTGGTATTCGTCCACCCGGCCGCGGAAGTAGCGGTACAGCATCAGTGCGGGGATGGCGATCATCAAACCGAAGGCGGTGTTGTAAAGCGCCACCGAGATGCCATGCGCCAGCAGCTGCGGGTTGCTGCCACCGCTGGGGGCCTGCGAGCCGAAGATTTCGATCATGCCGACCACGGTGCCGAAGAGGCCCAGCAAAGGCGCAGCCGCAGCGATGGTGCCGAGCGTGTTGAGATAGCGCTCCAGCGTGTGCACTGCCGAGCGGCCGGCGTTCTCAAAGGACTGGCGCAGCGCGGTTTCGGTGATGCGGGGTTCTGCAATCACGCTGCGCAACCCGGCGGCCAACACGCGGCCCAGTACCGAGTTGTCGGCCAACTTGTTGACGACATCGGCCGCCGGCAGGCTGGCTCGGGTGACACCCACCACTTCGTCCAGCAACTTGGGCGGCGCCACTTGCGAAGGGCGCAGGTGGTAGAAGCGTTCAATGACCAGTGCCAGCGCGATCACCGAGCAAAGGATCAAGGGCCAGATCGGCCAACCAGCGGCTTGTATGATCGAAAACAAGGCTCTCTCGCGTGATGTCGGGCGGTTGGAAGGCGGTGTCTGCGCGTGCGCTGCAAGCGAAGTGGGCGCGCGATTATGGCCGATGGCACTGGCGATGAATTCGCACTTCCAGGGCCCGTTCGCGGCCCACGGAACACAGCCTTGGAGCCGCTGAAGTCGGCAAGCCGCAGCTGTCCACCGAAGCTGTGGACAACGTTGTGGGCAACCGGTGGTTGCGGCCGATAAACCCGCGCAGATCTTGGTGTCTGCGCGCTTTGCACAAAAAATCAGCACGTTTTTTGACCATGCGAATCAAGCACTTGCGCCTGCGTGACAGTTCCGTGACAAGACGCGCGCCGCGTTGGCCCAAGTGTTGCGCGGCTGTGGAGTTCCACACCCGCGCAGTTGCTGGCGTATCCCGTGATTGAGCCCGGATCGGCAGTCGCCGCGCGGGCACCGTGGGGCGTGGCCGCCTTGCTGGTGGCCACCGCGGATGCGCTGGCAGCGCGCTTTGGCGCGGTGGCTGTGCGCGGGGAGCTGTCGGGCTTTTCCCGCGCGGCCAGCGGGCACTGCTACTTTTCGCTGAAAGACGCCGACGGCGCGGCAGCGCTGCTGCGCTGCGCGATGTTCCGCCGCGCGGCTGCGCTTGTGGACTTTGCGCCGGCTGATGGACAGCAGGTTGAATTGCGCGGCCGCCTGGGCGTGTACGACGCCCGTGGTGAACTGCAATTGGTGGTGGAAGCGATGCAGCGCGTCGGCACTGGTGCGCTGTATGAAGAGTTCTTGCGGCGCCGCGCGCGGCTGGCGGCGGAAGGGCTCTTCGACGCTGCCCGCAAGCGGCCGCTGCCGCCGTTTCCGCGCGTGCTGGGCATCGTCACATCGCCTGCCGCTGCCGCGCTGCGCGATGTGCTGACGACGCTGCAGCGGCGGTCACCGCAAGTCCGCGTCGTCATCTACCCAAGCCCCGTGCAGGGCGCTGACGCACCCGCGTCGCTGGTGGCCGCGCTGCAGCAGGTAAGCCGGCGCGCCGAGGTGGATGTCGTATTGCTGGTGCGGGGCGGCGGGTCGCTGGAAGACCTCTGGGCCTTCAACGACGAACGTGTGGTGCGTGCCGTGGCCGCCTGCCCGGTGCCGGTGGTGTGCGGTGTGGGGCACGAGACCGACATCACGCTGGCCGACCTGGTGGCCGACCTGCGCGCGCCCACGCCGACGGCCGCCGCAGAGCTGGCCGCCCCGTTGCAGGCTGATGCCCGGGCGCAACTGGACTCGGTGGCAGCGTCGCTGCAACGCGCGCTTCAACGCACGCTGCAGACGCAGGCGCAGCGGCTGGACGCGGCGGCGTTTCGGCTGGGGCAGCCTTCGCGCAAGTTGCTGGCGCAGCAGCAGGGGCTGGACACGGTGGCGCGTCGCCTGGGCCAGGCGCTGCGCACCGTGCATGGGCGCCTGGACGAACATCTCGGTGCGCTGTCGCAGCGCCTGCAACGCGCGGCGCATGCGCGTCTGAACCGCCAAGAGAAGCTCGGCAGCCTGGGCCAGCGGCTGCAGCGTGCGGTCAAGGTGCAGCTGCAGCGTGAACCACTGCGGCTGGAAGCTGCGGCACAACGCCTGGCCGCGCAAGACCCGGCGCGGGTGCTGAAGCGCGGCTATGCCTGGGTCGAGTTGATGGACGGTCGCCCGGTGCTGGGTGTTGGCGGCCTGCGCCCGGGCCAGGCCGTGCGGGCGGTATGGGCCGACGGCCGTGCCACCGCCGAACTGCTGTCGGTGGAGCCCCTGCCACCGCCGCAGTGAAAGCGGTTGCCTACAATGTGCAGCCGTTGCGGCAAGGCCTGCGCCGGTTGCCGTGTTTGACCAAGAACCACCCGAGCCCCGAGAGGAAAACCCGCCATGGAACACACCCTGCCCGCACTGCCCTTTGCCATCGACGCATTGGCCCCGCACTACAGCAAGGAGACGCTGGAGTACCACCACGGCAAGCACCACAACGCTTACGTCGTCAACCTGAACAACCTGCAAAAGGGCACCGAGTTCGAGTCGATGGCGCTGGAAGCCATCATCAAGAAGGCCAGCGGCGGCATCTACAACAACGCCGCGCAAATCTGGAACCACACCTTCTTCTGGAACTGCATGAAGCCCGCCGGTGGTGGTGAACCCAGCGGCGCGCTGGCCGCAGCCATCACCGCCAAGTGGGGCAGCTATACCGCCTTCCGCGAAGCCTTCGTCAAGTCGGCCGTGGGCAACTTCGGTTCAGGCTGGACGTGGCTGGTGAAAAAGGCCGACGGCACGGTGGACATCGTCAACACCGGTGCCGCCGGCACGCCGCTGACCACCGCCGACAAGGCGCTGCTGACGGTTGACGTGTGGGAACACGCCTACTACATCGACTACCGCAACATGCGGCCAAAGTTTGTCGAGACCTTCGTGGACAAGCTGGTCAATTGGTCTTTCGCCGAAGCCAACTTCGCCTGAACTCTTGACCCGCCACTGAGCACGGCGGCCGGGCTCCAAGCCCGGCCGTTTTTTTATTTATTGTAAGGCGCCCCCGGCCGCCGCCAACCCGCCGTAAGGCCGCCCATGGCCAACCCGCCGCGGGTGAACGCCAGCGCCAAAACCCC
>JANMKK010000306.1:0-6449 GCA_031372005.1 Rubrivivax sp. | reverse complement strand
ACAACAACTTCGCCCGCGGCGCGGCGGGTGAACCGACGCTCTTGTCGCTGGACGACGCGCGCACGCTGTTCCACGAATTTGGCCACGGCCTGCACGGCTTGTTGTCGAACGTGACCTACAAGCGCCTGTCGGGCACGCAGGTGCTGCGCGACTTTGTCGAACTGCCGTCGCAGATTTTTGAGCACTGGATCACCGAACCCGAAGTGCTGCAACGCCACGCCCGACATTGGCAGACCGATGCGCCGATGCCGCTCGAATTGATGCAGCGCATGCAGCGTGCGCGTCAGTTCAACCAGGGCTACGAGACGGTGCGCTACACCGCCAGCGCTCTCGTGGACATGGCCGTGCATTCACTCACCGATGCCGAGCCACCCGCCGACCTTTGTGCCTTTGAAGCCGACTTGCTGCGCGACTTGGGCCTGCCCCATGGCGTGGGCCTGAACCACCGCCTGGTTCACTTCCAGCATCTCTTTGCCAGCGCCGGTTATGCGGCCGGCTACTACGTCTACCTGTGGGCGGAAGTGCTGGACGCCGATGGCTACGACGCCTTCGTCGAAGCCGGCAGCCCCTTTGACGCAGCCGTGGCGACGCGGTTGCTGAAGCATGTCTACAGCGCCGGCAACTCGCTTGAGCCGACAGCGGCTTATGTGGCCTTCCGCGGTCGCGAGGCGCGGGTGGAACCGCTGCTGCGCAAGCGCGGGCTGTGGGTGGAAGCTCTGGAGGCGGAAGAATCCGCCTGATCGGCGCCCGGCCTCGGGTTCACTGCAGATTCACGGCGCTTTGCCAAACAGCCGGTCCAGCGAATCCATGAAGACCTTGAAGTCCAGCGGCTTGGTCCAGTAGTCCGACATGCCGGCCTTCAGTGCGCGGTCGATGTCGGCTGGCATGGCGTTGGCCGACAGTGCGATGCAGGGGATGCGGGCGGTCTGTGGCAAGGCTTGCAAGCGGCGCAGCACCTCGAAGCCGTCGAAGTCGGGCAATTGCATGTCCAGCAGGATCAGGTCCGGCAACAGCGCCTGCGCCTGTTGCACACCGCGGGTTCCGTCAACGGCGATCTGCAACGCAAGGTCACTGCGGCGCGCCACCAGTTCGCTGATGATGAGCGCGTTGACGGAGTTGTCTTCGATGTAGAGCACGCGGTGCTGGCCGTGCGGCGCGGGTGGTGGGCTCGCGAAGCCGACGGAAGCGCCCTCAGGCGCAGCGTCGGGCGCGATCATTGGCGCGGTCATCGGCGCGGTCATCGGCGTGGTCAGCGGCGCGGTCAGCGGCCCAATCAGCGGCGCAATCATTGGCTCGATCACTGGTGGTTCTGCAGCCGGCAGCCGCAGTTCAAACACGCTGCCTTCGCCTTGTCGGCTGTCCACGTGCACCGACCCGCCCATGCTTTCGACCAGCGCCTTCGTGATCGCCAGGCCGATGCCCGTGCCTTCGATCTCGCCGCGGTCAGCGCCCAACCGGTTGAAGGGCTCAAAGAGGTGGCGCAACTGCTCGTCCGACATGCCGCGCCCGGTGTCGGCCACCCGCAGCAGCACCGACGCCCCGCGGCGCAGCGCTTCCACCCGCACGCTGCCGCCGGGCTTGTTGTACTTGATCGCATTCGACAGCAGGTTCAGCAGCACCTGGCGCAGCCGGGTGGCGTCAGCCAGCACATGCAGGTCCAGTGCGCCCAGCGTGACGTTCAGCGGCTGACCTTGCTGCTGAAGTTGCTGCAGCTGCAGTGGCGCCACCATCGGCAGCGTCTGCTCCACCAGCGCCCGCAGCGCCACCGGCTGCAGCGTGATGCGCACCTCACCACCTTCAAGCGCCGACAGGCTCAGCACGTCGTTGATCAGCGTCAGCAGGTGTTGGCCGGCGCCACGGATGTGTTCCAGCCGGCGCCGGCGCGACGCTGCGGCGTCGTCACTGCCGGCCTCTTCGGTCAGCAACAGTTCTGCAAAGCCCAGCACCGCGTTGAGCGGTGTGCGCAGTTCGTGGCTCATGCGCGCCAGGAACTTGGACTTGGACGCACTTTCGCGCAGCGCGATCTCGCGTTCCTGGCGCATGGTGTCGGCGGTGCGGATGTCGGTGACGTCCCAGGTCACACCGATGCGGCGGCGCCGAGCGGCGCCATCGGGGTCGGGGTCATTGATCTCCATCGACCGCGAAGCCAGCCAGTGCGTGCCGCCATCGGGCCACAGCACGCGAAATTCCAGCTCGAAGACGCTGCCGTTTGCGAGCGCTTCCCGTGTCAGGCTTTCGGCGCGACCACGGTCATCGGGGTGCACGCAGGCCAGCCGTTCTTCGCGGCCCATCGGCACTGGCTGCGGTGCCAGGCCGCGCAGGCGCCACATCTGTTCGTCCCAGTGCAGGTCGCCGGTGGCCAGGTCCAGCTCCCAGGTTCCCAGGCCGGCAGCCCGGGCCGCCAGCGCGACACGGTCCTGCGCGCTTTTCAGCGCCATCTCGGAGCGGCGGCGTTCGGTGAGGTCGATGACCACGCCAAAGAGCAGCGGGCCTTCCGCACCAGCTTCCCGCTGCGAGTGTGAGAAGACTTCACGCACTTCACCGTCGACGCGGCGCACTCGGAAGGCCAGTTTCAGGCTTTCCTGGCCGCTTTTTTGAGCGCGTCGCATGGTGTCCTGGACGCGCGGCAAATCTTCAGGGTGCACAAAGTGCGCCAGCCATTCCTGCACCGTGGGCACCGGCGCCTGCGGCTCCAGGCCATACAGGGTGCGCAGCTGGTCGCTCCAGAAGGGGCGCCCCTGGCCCGGCTCGCGGACCCAGTGGCCGATGCCGGCGGCACGGGTCACGGCCTCGAACCGCCGCCCCACATCGTCGGCACGGCGCCTTTGCGCCTGGCGCTCGGTGGTGTCCAGGACCACGCCCAGAAACGCGATCGGCCGGCCCGCAACGTCACGCTGCACCATGCGGCGCGTCAAGTGCGTGCGCCAGCTGCCGTCGGCGTGGCGGACACGCGCCTCGACGTCGGCGGCCTGGCCACCGTCCAGGGCCGTTTGCGCTGCCGCCACCACGCGCGGCAGGTCTTCGGGGTGCAGCAAGGCGCGCACCTGGTCGGCCGGCAAGCCTCCAGCACGCGGCTCCAACCCCAGCGCAAGCCAACCCTGCCGGTTGCAGTGAATCGTGTCGGTGGCGAAGTCGTGGCGAAACAGCCCGATGCCACCCAATTCGACGGCCAGCGCGAGTTGCGATTCCATGTCGTCGGCCATGGCTGTCAACGCGTGAGGCTCGCTGCCGTGCACCGCCTGGCCCAGCAGTTCGGTCCTTTGCGCCAGCTTGGCCCGCAACGCATGCTGCGGGGCCAGCGGCTGCAGCGTCATCGCCCAGCCGCCAGCGGGGGCAGGAAGAGGGCGGCTGTGGACCTGAAACCAGGCGTCGGCCGGGGTGGGGGTGTGGATGGGGGCTGGGGCGGACGTGGCCGGGTGGGCCATTTGCAACTCTGCCCGGCCAGGCGCTGCACTGCACACCGCCGCCGCTGCGGCCGGGTCGGCCCACCATGCGGTGAAAGCGGTGCCGGCGGGGTGCTCAGCCATCAACCCCGCAGCCCGCCAGGCGGCGTCATTGGCCCATTGCACGCAGCCCGCTGCATCAACGTGCACCAGCGGCACCGCCGCCGCCTGCAGCAGCACGAGTGCGGCATCGGCAGACGGCGGTAGCAATGGGTTGTGCGGCCGGTCTTGCAGCATCGGCGGGGTGGATAAGCCTAAAGCGAGTGCCTCAAGTATCGCCCGTGGATCGGGCCAGGTCGCCGTGGTTTGCGGCAACCGGCAGTGCCTGCAGCACCAGCAGGCTGCAGTGCACTCACCAGAATTCTTCCCGCTCCAGGCCATCGATGAATTCCTTGCGGGGCTTGCGGATGTGCGCATCGTCGGCCGCGGTGATGTCGCGTACCGCGGGCCGCGCAGCAACGCAGGCGCAACGTGCGGCGCTGAAAATGCCGGCATGCAAAACACCCTCAACCGCCGCCAGTGGTGCAGCCTGCAGGCTGCCTTGCTGGCGGGCCTCCACAGGCCCGTGCAGGCGGCCCATGACATTGCCGCCGCACCCCAAGACGGCGTCTGGTCTGACAGCCACCGCAGCCGCACCGTGCCGTGGCGGCTGCGTCTGCCCACACAGCCGGGGCCCTGGCCGCTGGTGCTGTACTCGCACGGCCTGGGTGGCAACCGCGAAGGCGGCGCGGTGTGGGGCCAGGCCTGGGCCGAGGCGGGCCTGGCGGTGCTGCACCTGCAGCACCCGGGCAGCGACAGCGACACGCTGCGCAACGGCCTTGCAGCCCTGCGCGCAGCGGCATCGGCTGAACAGCTGCTGGCACGCGTGCATGACGTGCGCTTTGCGATCGACGAGATCGAAGGTCTGGCCCAGGTTGGGGCTGAGCCGTGGCGTTCGCTGCGGCTGGATGCCATCGGCCTGGCCGGGCATTCCTTCGGCGCCCAGACCACGCAGGCCGTGGCCGGGCAGCGCTATCCGGTGGCGGCAAGTGGGGCTGACGCACGGTTGCGTGCTTTCATCGCGCTGAGCCCGTCGTTGCCGCGCAACGGCCCGTTGACGCCGGTTCAATCCTTCGGCGCCATCGCCAGGCCGTTCATGGCCATCACCGGTTCACTGGATGGCGACCCCTTCGGCACTTTCGATGGCGGCGCATCGCGGGCGCGTGTCTTCGACGGCCTGCCGCCGGGGCAGCGCGCGCTGCTGTGGCTGGAAGGCGCTGATCACATGAGCTTTGGTGGCGCTTCAGCGCGCCGCGTGCCGGCGGTCGGGCCCTTCACGCGGCACGGCCCGGCCGCCACGCTGGAGCCCATGCACCAGGCCCTGGTGGCCCGTGTCAGCACACTGTGGTGGCGCACCCACCTGCTGGCCGACGCCGATGCGCGTGCTGCCTTGCGTCAGCCGCTTGGGCTTGCAGAACAAGACCGCTTCACGATCGATTGAAGCCGGTCGATGGCAGACCCTGCGGTACGCTCACGGCCCCGCAGAGGAGACACCGCATGTTTGACACCGCCATCGCCGGCAGCCTGCCCAAGCCTTCGTGGCTGGCCGAAACACAAAAGCTCTGGCCGCAGTGGAAGGGCGAAGGCACTGAGCTGGCGCGCGCCAAGCTGGACGCCACGCTCTTGTGGATCAAGGCCCAGGAAGACGCCGGCCTGACCGTGATCGGCGACGGCGAACAGAGCCGCCAGCACTTTGTGCACGGTTTTCTGGAGCAGGTGGAAGGCATCGACTTTGAACACAAGGTCGAGCTGGGCATCCGCAATGACCGCTACAAGGCGATGGTGCCGCAGGTGCTGTCAGCGTTGAAGCTCAAGGGCCGCGTGCACGCCACCGAAGCGCGTTTCCTGCGCGCTCACACCACGCGCAAGATCAAGTTCACACTGCCCGGGCCGATGACGATCGTCGACACCGTGGCCGACCGTTTTTATGGCGACCGCGTGAAGATGGCTTTCGCCTTTGCCGAGTTGCTGAACCAGGAAGCGCTGGCGCTGCAGGCCGACGGCGTGGACATCGTGCAGTTCGACGAGCCGGCCTTCAATGTCTACATGGATGATGCCGCCGACTGGGGCGTGCAGGCGCTGGAGCGCGCGGCGCAGGGTCTTGTCTGCACGACGGCCGTGCACATCTGCTACGGCTACGGCATCGAGGCCAACACGGCCTGGAAGAAGACGCTGGGCGACAGCTGGCGGCAGTACGAGAAGGTCTTTCCGGCGCTGGCGGCGAGCCGCATCGATCAGGTCAGCCTGGAGTGTTTTCATTCCCAGGTGCCGCCGGAACTGATGGCGCTGTTGAAGGGCAAGGACGTGATGGTCGGCGTCATCGACGTTGCCAGCGACACCATCGAGACGGCCGAGCAGGTGGCCGACACCATCGGCCGAGCGCTGCAGTTTGTGCCGCGCGACCGGCTCATCGCCTGCACCAACTGCGGCCTGGCGCCGATGAGCCGCACGGTCGCCGAAGCCAAGTTGTGGGCCTTGGCCGCAGGTGCCGCATTGGCGCGCACGCGGTACGCTGCATGAAGCTGGCGCGCCTGTGGCAGCCAAGCTCGCCGCTGTTCTGGCAGATGGTGGGCTTCAACGCCCTGTCGTCGCTGTGCGCCTGGGCATTGCGTTCGCTGCCACTGAACACGGCAGGCATGCTGCTGGTCGGCGTGACTGCAATGCTGAACTGCGGCTTTGGTTTGCTGGCGACCTGGCGGCTTCTTCAGGGGCCGGGTGATGCTGCGGGCAGGTCGCCTGCCAGCACGGCCGGCGCGGCCGGCACGTCAGACTGAAATTCGGGCCGGTACAGCCACTCAGTGGTCCCGCTAGTGATCCCGCTAGTGGTCCCGCTAGTGGTCCCGCTTGCGGTGTTCCCGCGCGGGACACCTGGCGCCCGGCCCGGGCCGCTGGCGGTTGCTTTTACTTCGCCAGCCGCGCCGTCACGGCGGCCACCCGTTGCCCGAATGCCTTGGCGGTGGCCAAGTC
>JANMKK010000273.1:0-6555 GCA_031372005.1 Rubrivivax sp. | reverse complement strand
GTTGTCGTCGCGCACCAGGTCCCAGCGCATCGGCGCGCGCATCTCGGGGTCGGGGACGCCGGTCATGCCGACTTCACTGCCGTAGTAGATGTTGGGCGCACCGGGCAGCGTGAATTGCAGCACCTGCGCCAGGCGGCGCTGGCGCTCGTCGGGCAGCGCGCTGGCCAGACGTTCGGTGTCGTGGTTGTCCAGCATCAGCCAGCTCTTCAGAAGATTCTCGGTGCCTGATTCCTGCACCATGCGGTCGATCATGCGCAGGGCCAGTGGCGGGTCCAGCCGCCCGTCAGCCACGCGCAGGATGATCTCGCGCAGCGTGAAGTTCATGACACCGTCCACGGCCGGGAACCATTCCTTCGGGTAGTTGGCGATTTCGCCCACCACCAGTGAGCCCGGCTTCTCGGCGTGCGCAGCGCGCGTCAGCTCTTCCAACCAGCGAAAGCCGATGTCCACCGCCACGTCCAGCCGCCAGCCATCGACGCCATCGCGCAAGTAGCTGCGCACGACAGAGTCCTTGGCGCCGTAAACGTGGGCGCGGACTGCCGGGTTTTCAAGGTTCAGTTCGGGCAGGTTTTCGGCCAGCCACCACACCCGAACGCCGCTCTGATATTGGCTGCCAAAGTAAAACCAGTCACGCCACTGACTTTGGGCGTTCGCCTGCGCGTCCTTGAAGATCGGCGCGTTGCGGCCCATGTGGTTGAAGACCCCGTCCAGCACCAGTTTCATGCCGCGCTGGTGCACGTTGGCAGCAAGCCGCTTCACATCGGCGCGGGTGCCGAATTCGGGGCTGATGGCGTTGTAGTCGAAGGCGTCGTACTTGTGGTTGGTGTAGGCCAGATGGACGGGGTTCAGGTACAGCACATCGGCGCCCATGCCCTGCACGTGGTCGAGCTTGCCCACCAGGCTGGCAAGGTCGCCGCCCCAGAATTCGATCTCGTGACTCCAGAGCTTTTCGCTATCCAGGTAGACGCCACGCTTGGGTGTTTCGTCCCAACGCCGCAGCACCTTGGGCGCCGGGTAGAGCGCGCGCTTGGCGTCCAGGTTGGCAGACGGCGCGAAGCGGTCCACCAGCACCTGGTAGACGACGGCGCCGTTGCGCCAGTCTTTCTCGCGCCTGTCGAAGACACCGACTTGCGCCTTGTCAAAACGGTTGCCTTGCGGGCCGTCGGCGTGGCTGGCAAATGCAGCGGACTGGGCGTTCACGTTGATCGACAAGACGGCAGCAGCCAGCACAAGAATCGAGCGCTTCATCCCTTGACGCCTCCCGACGTCAGACCCGACACGATCCACTTCTGCGCCAGCAGGAACACAAGCGTGATGGGCAGGCCGCTCAGCACCGCAGCGGCCGCAAAGTCGCCCCACAGGTACTTCTGTTCGTAGAGGTAGAACTTGCTGCCCACGGCCAGCGTGAGGTTCGGTTCTTCACGCAGCAGGATGCTGGCCACGGGGTATTCGATGATGGTGCCGATGAAGGCCAGCACGAAGACCACCATCAAGATCGGCACCGCCATCGGCAGCAGCACATGGCGAAAGGCCTGCCAGTGCGTGGCGCCGTCGACCTTGGCGTTTTCTTCGATTTCCAGCGGGATGGTGTCGAAGTAGCCCTTGATGGTCCAGATGTGCATCGCCACGCCGCCCAGGTAGGCCACGATGAGCCCAGCGTGCGTTTCGATGCCCAGCCACGGCAGCTGCGTGCCGATGCCTTCAAAGATGGCGTAGATGGCCACCAGCGCCACCGCCACCGGGAACATCTGCAAGAGCAGCATGCTGTTGAGCAGGGCCTGCTTGCGCGCGAACTTCATGCGCGCGAATGCATACGCTGCGGTGGTGGATATGGCGACGATCAGCGCCGCAGAGATGGTCGCGATCTTGATGCTGTTCCACAGCCACAGCAGCACCGGAAACGGCGGCTGCACCACGCTGCCGTCGGCCTGCGTGACGGGGATGCCCAGCGCCAGTTGCCAGTGCTCGAAGCTGATGGTGCTGGGGATCAACGAGCCGGTGGCAAAGTTGCCGGGCCGCAGGCTGATGCTCAGCACCGCCAGCAGCGGGAACAGCGTCAGTGCCAGCAGCAGCCACAGCCCCGCATGCGCGGCCCAGACGCGCCAGCGTTGGCTTTTTCCCGTGACGATGGCCATGTCAGATCCTGATCGAATTGGCTTGACCAAGCTTCCCGCCACGGAACCGGCTCTGCCGGACCGTTGGCGGACGGCCCCCTCGGGGGGCAGCGAACGACAGTGAGCGTGGGGGCTTCATTTGGTGATCTTGAGTTGCGCCAGCGCCATGACCGCCACCATGACGAAGATCAGCGTGCTGATGGCCGCCGCCAGGCCGAAGTTCTGGCCGCTGTCGGTGAAGGCGATGCGGTAGGTGTAGCTGACCAGGATGTCGGTGGTGCCGGCCGGCAGCTTGGTGTTCAAGAAATCGGGTCTGCCATCTGTCAGCAGACTGATCAGCACGAAGTTGTTGAAGTTGAAGGCGAAGGCGCTGATGAGCAGCGGCGTCAGCGGTTTGGCGATCAGCGGTGCGGTGATCTTGAAGAAGTTGGTGAGTGGCTTGGCACCCGCAATGGCACTGGCTTCGTACAGGTCGGCCGGGATCGCCTTGATGAGGCCGCTGCACAGAATCATGATGTACGGGTAGCCGAGCCAGGTGTTGACGATGAGGATCATCACCTTGGCCAGCAGCGGGTCGGCGAACCAGGCCGGGCGGATGCCCAGCAGCGAATCGAGGATGCCGTTGATCTCGCCGAAGTTCTGGTTGAAGAGGCCCTTGAACACGAGGATGCTGATGAAGCCCGGCACGGCATAGGGCAGGAACAGCAGCGTGCGGTACAGCGCGCGGTGTTTCAGCGCCGGCCATTCCAGCAGAACGGCCAAGGCCATGCCCAGCGCGGTGGAAAACAGCACCGTCAGGCCGGCGAACAGAACGGTCCAGATGAAGATACTGATGAAGGGGCCGCGGAAGTCGGCGTCCAACAGCATGCGCGCGTAGTTGGCGAATCCGATGCCGACCTTGAAGCCGGGCTGGATGCGTTCGCCTTGCGCGCTTTCGAAGAAGCCGCTGCTGCGGTTGGGCTTGAACACGGTGCCGGTCAAGACCTGCGTCAGTGCGCCGTCGGCAGCGGCTTTCCACAGCGGGTCGATCGGCCCGAATTCGCGCAGGCCAGCGTAGCGGATGAGTTTGCCGTCGGGGGTTTGCAGTTGCAGCGCAGACAGTGCGTCGCGCTGCTGGATGAGGGCGCGCAGGGGCAGCGATTCGGCCAGGGTGGTGCTGCCCAGCGGGGTCATCGGCACGGCAGCAGTGTTTGCAGTGGCTGCTGTCAGATCCAGCGGTGGCGACACCAGAACCTCAGCGATTTTTTCAACCGTGCTGCCCTCTTCGGGCATCAGCTTCAGCCGGAAGCGCTTGCCGTCTGCATGCAGCGTGAAAGCCCGGGCGTGCGCTTCGTCGGCCAGCGTCTGGTCCAGCAGGTAGTTGCGCGAGCGCGCTTCGTCCAGCAGGTTGCTGCTGGAGTAGTTGGTGAAACCGATCTGCACCGTGTACAGCAGCGGGAAGGCAACAAAAACCAGCATGCCAGCGACGCCGGGGAACAGGTACTTCCAGGCCACCGTCTGCGCCGTGCCGTAGACATAGATGGCGCTGGCGCCCAGCGCCAGGATGCCGACCGCCGCCATCGGCTGACCGGCCGCCCACAGGCTGAACACCAGCCACAGCAGGGCCAGTGTGGCGGTGCCCGCCACGGCCCATTGCAGCCAAGGTGGCGACAAAGGCGCCTTGCCACGCGGCAGCCGGGGAACGGGCACTGCCGGGCCGCTGGGTGCGCCCCCCGGGGGGGTAACGCCGAAGGCGTTGCGGGGGGGGGGCATCATCTCAGCGTGTCTTCATGCGCGCCGCCGCGCCGTCGAGCGCATCCTTCGGCGCCTGGCGGCCGTTGGTGATGGCTTCCAGCGCGGCGTCCATGGCCGGGAAAAAGCGTCCCATTTCCGGGATGTTGGGGATGGGTTCACCGGCCCGCGCGTTGGCCATCGTGGCGACGATGTTCGGGTCCTGGCTGAGCTCCTGGAAATAGGCCTTGTTGGCGGGCGTGCCCAGCGGCACGTCGGCAGAAATAACCTTCAGGCTTGCCACCGTCAGCAGGTGGTTTTCAATGAATTCGCGCGCCACGTCCTTCAACTTTGAAGGCGCCGTGATCATGCAGCCCAGCACGCCCACGAAGGGCTTGCCCGGCTTGCCACCGATGCTGGGAATGGGCGCCACGCCGAAGTCGATACCGACCTTGCGCACGTTGTCCCAGGCCCAAGGGCCGTTGATCATCATTGCCACCTGGCCGCGCGCGAAGGCGCCTTCCATCTCGGCATAGCGCGCCCCCTTGGGCATGTGGCCGTCCTTCACGAGTCGGTCCAGCATCAGGGCGCCCTGCAGCGCACCAGCGTTGTTGACGCCCACCACGCCGGGGTCGAGTTCACCGCTGGCGGTGCGGCCGAAGATGAAGCCGCCCGGACCGGCCAGCAGGCCCCAGGTGAAGAAGGAATTGTTGTAGGCCCAGAGGATGGCGCCCTTGGCTCCATGGCTGTCCGCCTTGAGCTTCTTGTCCAGCGCCAAGATTTCCTCGAAGCTTGTGGGCGGCGTGGGCACCAGCGCCTTGTTGTAGATCAGGCCGATGGCTTCGATCGCCAGCGGGTAGCCCCAGATTTGGCCGCGGTAGGTGAAGGCCTTCCAGGCCGCGTCGTCGATCTCTGCCTTGATGCGCGGCTTGGGCCGCACCGGCACCACCAGACCCGACTTGGCCCATTCGCCCACGCGGTCGTGCGCCCAGCACATGATGTCGGGGCCCTTGCCGGCGGCGGCGGCCGACTGGAACTTGTCGGGCGCGCCTTCGGGGTGCTGCACCACCACGTCCACGCCGCTGATGCGGGTGAACGCATCGCCCACCTTTTGCAGCCCGTTGTAGCCCTTGTCACCATTGATCCAGACCAGCAGGCGCAGCGGCGCCTGGGCCTGAGCCAGGTTCTGCGCTGCACCGACAAGCAGCGCGAGCAGCGCGCCTGCAGCATAACGCTCAAACCGCATGGACTTGGGACTTGTCCATCAACCGCTGGAAAGCCCGGCCTTCGACGTTGAAGAGGTAGGCCTTTTCCACCGGCACCGACAGCGGCAGCGCTTGCCCGCTCACGATGCGGCAGTCGCCTTCCACGGCGCAGGTGATGACGTCTTCCACGCCGGCATTGCTGCAATAGGCGTAAGTCATGCTGCCCAGCGATTCGACAAAAGTGACGGTGGTGGCTAGCGCGTTGTCCGCCACACCCGCGCGCAAGTGTTCGGGCCGCACGCCAAGCTTGACGCGGTCGCCCACGTTGGCGCCCGACGCGTTCACGGCGCAGCGGATCACTTCACCGCCGCCGAGCGTGACGCTGGCGCCACTGGCGCTGGCTTCCACCACCACCGCGTCGATGATGTTCATGCCCGGGCTGCCGATGAAGCCGGCCACAAACAGGTTGCACGGGTGTTCATACAGCGCCATCGGCGCACCCACCTGTTCAATGCGGCCGGCCTGCAGCACGACGATGCGGTCGGCCAGCGTCATGGCCTCGACCTGGTCGTGCGTGACGTAGACCATCGTGGTCTTGAACTGCTCGTGCAGCTTGGCAAATTCGTAGCGCATCTTCACGCGCAGCGCCGTGTCCAGGTTGGACAGCGGCTCGTCGAACAAGAACACCTCGGGCTTCCTGACGATGGCACGGCCGATGGCCACGCGCTGGCGCTGGCCGCCGGACAGGTCCTTCGGTTTGCGCTGCAGCAGGTGTTCAATGTGCAGCATCTTCGCCGCGCCGTTGACCACCGTGTCGATCTCTGCCTGCGGCACCTTGGCCAGCTTCAAGCCGAAGGCCATGTTGTCGAACAGGCTCATGTGAGGGTACAGCGCATAACTCTGAAAGACCATGGCAATGCCACGTTCTGCCGGCGGCACGTCATTCACCACCCGGCCGCCGATGGTCAAGGTGCCTTCGCTGATGTCTTCCAACCCCGCAATCGTGCGCAACAACGTGCTCTTGCCGCAGCCACTGGGGCCGACGAAGACCATGAATTCGCCGTCGCGGATGTCGAGGTCGATCCCGCGCAAGATCTGGACCTCGCCATAGGCCTTGCCGACCCCCGACAGTTTGACCGCCGCCATGTGTAGTCTCCGAACACACCCTTGCTGTTTGTAGAGAATATACAAGCCGGATACCACGCCAACAATCGGGCTTGAACCCGGACAGTCGGCATTTACCTCTGTGAATCAGATACTTAGGATGAGCTGTCGAATTCTGGTTGTAGCATTACTACAGCGACAAGACCTTCCCAGCCGCACCGCCCACGATGGATCTGCAAACCCGAGCATCCGGCGTGGTGCTGCACATCACCCCACTGCCTGGCCCCCACGGCATGTGCGACCTGGGTGCCGAGGCGCACCGTTTTGTGGACTGGCTGGCGGGTGCCCGGCAGTCGGTGTGGCAGATGTTGCCGGTCAACCCCATCGGCCCGGGCCACTCGCCTTATCAGTGTCCGTCGGCC
>JANMKK010000224.1:0-4386 GCA_031372005.1 Rubrivivax sp. | reverse complement strand
GTTTCCGCGTCATTGACGCGGATCACGATGCGGTTGGTGTCGACGTAGTCCACCACGCCACCGCGGCGTGCGGTGACGACGGTGCCGCTGTCCACCGCAGCGACACGTTCCACACCGGTGCCAACGAGCGCCTTCTCAGGCCGCAACACCGGTACCGCCTGGCGCTGCATGTTGGCGCCCATCAGCGCGCGGTTGGCGTCGTCGTGCTCCAGGAAGGGCACAAGCGAAGCCGCCACCGACACGATTTGTGCGGGCGCCACGTCCATGTACTGCACACGCTCCGGCGACAGCAGCACCGAGTCGCCGTTGGCGCGCGCGCTGACCAGCTCATCAATCAGCTTGCCGTCCTTGTCGAGGCCGGCGTTGGCCTGCGCAATGACGTACTTGCCTTCTTCGATGGCCGACAGGTAGTCGATTTCCATCGTTACCTTGCCGTCGTGCACGCGGCGATACGGTGTTTCCAGGAAGCCGTACTCATTGAGCTGCGCAAACAGGGACAGCGAGTTGATGAGGCCGATATTCGGGCCTTCCGGCGTCTCGATCGGGCACACGCGGCCGTAGTGCGTGGGGTGCACGTCGCGCACCTCGAAGCCTGCACGTTCACGCGTCAAACCACCCGGGCCCAGGGCCGAGACGCGCCGCTTGTGCGTGATCTCGGACAGCGGGTTGGTCTGGTCCATGAACTGGCTCAGCTGCGACGCGCCGAAGAACTCTTTCAGCGCCGCAGAGATGGGCTTGGAGTTGATCAGATCGTGCGGCATCAGCGGCTCGGTCTCGGCCTGGCCGAGGCGTTCCTTGACGGCCTTCTCGATGCGCGCCAAGCCACTGCGGTACTGGTTCTCTGCCAGCTCACCGACGCAGCGCACGCGGCGGTTGCCGAGGTGGTCGATGTCATCCACATCGCCATTGCCGTTGCGCAGATCGACGAGGATCTTGACGACCTCAAGGATGTCCTCGTTGGACAGCGTCATGGCGCCTTCCGGCACGTCACGCCCGACGCGGGCGTTGAACTTCATGCGGCCGACACGGCTCAGGTCGTAGGTGTCCCCGCTGTAGAAGAGGCGGTGGAACAGGGCTTCCACGGCGTCTTCGGTCGGCGGTTCACCGGGGCGCATCATGCGGTAGATGGCCACGCGCGCGGCCAGCTGGTCGGCCGTCTCGTCAGCGGCCAGAGTCTGGCTGATGTAGGCGCCCTGGTTCAGCTCGTTCGTGAACAGGCACTGGATGTCCTTGATGCCCGCCGTGCGCAGCTTCTTCAGCAGCGCTTCGGTGACTTCGTCGTTGGCTTTGGCGACGATTTCGCCGGTGTCCGGGTCCACCTGGTTCTTGGCCAGCATGCGGCCGACCAGGAAGTCTTCCGGCACGCTGACGAAGCCCGTGCCCGCCGTTTCCAGCGTGCGCACGTGGCGCGCGGTGATGCGCTTGTCCTTTTCGACAACGACGTTGCCGGCCTTGTCGGTCAGGTCGAATCGTGCGACTTCGCCTTTCAGGCGCTCGGGCACAAATTCCATCTGCGCGCCGGTGTCCATCAAACGGAAGTTGTCGTTGACGAAGAAGTTCGCCAGGATCGCTTCCGGGTTCAGGCCGATGGCCTTGAGCAGAATCGTCACCGGCATCTTGCGGCGGCGGTCCACACGGAAATACAGGATGTCCTTGGGGTCGAATTCGAAGTCGAGCCAGGACCCACGGTACGGAATGATCCGCGCGCTGAAGAGCAGCTTGCCGCTGCTGTGCGTCTTGCCCTTGTCGTGCTCGAAGAACACGCCGGGTGAGCGGTGCAACTGGCTGACGATGACACGCTCGGTGCCGTTGACGATGAAGGAGCCGTAGTCCGTCATCAGGGGCACTTCGCCCATGTAGACCTCTTGCTCCTTGATTTCCTTGACCGCCTTCGCCGGGTGCGATTCACGGTCATAGATGATCATCTGCAACTTGGCGCGCACGGCGGCGGCAAAGGTCAGGCCGCGTTGCTGGCATTCACGAACGTCAAATGCGGGTTTGGCGATGTTGAATTCGATGAACTTCATTTCCACGAAGCCGTTGTGGCTCGTGATCGGGAACGCGGACAGGAATGCAGCTTGCAAACCTTCAGGTTTGCGTTTGGAGGGCGGTACGTCCTTCTGCAGGAACGCGACGTAGGATTCCCGCTGCATGGTCAGCAGGTAAGGGACCTTCAAAACACTCTCACGCTTGCCGAAGCTCTTGCGAATGCGCTTGCGCTCGGTGTAGGTGTAGGGGGTTGCTTGCGCCATTGAACTCTCCTGTAGACGACCCGCGCCTGGCCTTGGCACGGGCGGTGTCTTTGACTGGCATCTCAGGCAGCATCACACGGGATGGCCCGAGGCTTGGTGACAGGCCACTACCTGCCGCTGGCGGACAACCCCGGCGTTGCACCGGGGCCCGACCAAACCCGTTCTCTGCAGTCGGATCAGAGAACACTTCTGAAGGCAGCACACTGCATTCAGAGGTGCCCTCCGCGGCGCTCTTGTGAAGCACCGCAGCGAGCCGCTCCTTGATACTCGGCTTACTTGATCTCGGCCTTCGCGCCTGCGTCCAGCAGCTTTTTCAGCGCAGCGTCGGCGTCGGCCTTCGGAATGGCTTCCTTCACGGCCTTCGGCGCGCCGTCAACCAGGTCCTTGTCTTCCTTCAGGCCCAGGCCCGTCAGTTCACGCACGGCCTTGATGACCTGCACCTTGTTGGCGCCGGCTTCAAGCAGCATGACGTTGAATTCGGTCTGCTCTTCGACCACGGCGGCAGCAGCGCCACCGCCACCCGCGGCCGGGGCGGCCATGGATGCGGCGGACACGCCAAACTTCTCTTCGATGGACTTGACCAGGTCATTGAGTTCCATCACCGACATGCTGTCCATGGCGGACAGGAAAGCGTCTTTATCGAATGCCATTTGAATTACCTATGAATGTTTGAATGGAGTACGGGGGATGCGCGGAAGTTCAGCGCTTCAGGCAGCTGCGGGGGCTGCGTCTGCGGCGGGTGCTTCAGCAGGCGGCTCAGCGGGGGCTTCAGCAGGTGCTTCTGCAGGTGCTTCTGCAACTGCTTCTGCGCCTGCTTCCACCACCACCGCTGCGCCACGCTTTTCAGCCAGCGCCGCCACCACGCCAGCAAACCGCTGGATCGGCGACTTCAGCAAGCCAGCCACCTGGGCGATAAGCACGTCACGGCTGGGGATCGCGGCCAGGGCCTTGACACCCTCGACGCTCAACGCCTTGCCGGCGTACGCGCCGCCCTTGATGACCAGCTTGTCGTTGACCTTGGCGAAGTCGGTGATGACTTTCGCCGCGGCAACGGCATCCTCGGAAAAACCGTAAATCAGCGGACCGACCATGACACCCTGGGCCACCTCGAACGGCGTGCCGGCAACAGCGCGACGGGCCAGTGTGTTCTTCAGTACATGAAGGTACACACCTTTGGCCCGCGCGTCGACGCGCAGCTTGTTCAGGTTTTCCACGGTGAGGCCACGGTACTCGGCCAACGCCAAAGTCTGCGAGCGTGCGGCTTGGTGCCTCACATCCGTGACCACGGTTGCCTTTTCGTTGCGATTGAGACTCAAAGTCTGCTCCTCACACAAAACGTGCCGTTCAAGCCTTGCGGCCCTCCGGGCACACCGGATTCAGCAGCCATCCGTTCACAGGCAAAACCGGTCGTTTCCAACTGGACTCCTCTTCACGGCGGGACCGCCATCTGCGCTGGCTTTGAGTTCGGCCTTTCGGCCTGGCTCGCGATTACGGGACTTGTGGCTTGCACCTTCGTCCCACCAGCGGTCTTGGATGGCCTGGCCACCTTGCGGCCACCAGCCCACCAAACTCTTGCTCAAGCGGCGCGCCAGACTCGCGCACCGCCACCAAACTTGAACGTAACGTCAGAACTCAGGCCGCAGCCTGCGCCGCGATCGACTGGGTGTCTACGCGCACACCCACGCCCATCGTGGAAGACAACGCCACCTTGCGCAGGTAGATGCCCTTGCTGCTGCTGGGCTTGGCCTTGTTCAGGGCTTCGACCAACGCACGCAGGTTCATCACCAGCTTGTCAGAATCGAATGACCGCCGGCCGATGGTGCCGTGGATGATGCCGGCCTTGTCAACGCGGAACTGCACCTGGCCTGCCTTGGCGTTGCGGACGGCTTGCGCCACGTCCGGCGTCACGGTGCCAACCTTCGGGTTGGGCATCAAGCCGCGCGGGCCCAGGATCTGACCGAGCGTACCCACGACCCGCATGGTGTCGGGGCTGGCGATGACCACATCGAAGTCCATCTTGCCGGCCTTGATCTCGGCAGCCAGGTCGTCCATGCCGACGATGTCAGCACCAGCGGCCTTGGCTTCTTCGGCCTTGGCGCCTTGGGCGAACACGGCCACACGCTTGGTCTTGCCG